>DATLUX010000273.1:0-10410 GCA_035577805.1 Verrucomicrobiia bacterium | reverse complement strand
CCACCGGGACGGAGGGAACGGACTTGCGCCAGACCACGGTGGCCGGTCCAGGTTCGGTGGCGTACACCCGCTCGGCATGAGGGCTCCAATAATAGGCGCCGTCGCTGTGGCCCGTCGTGCTATAAGGCTCGGCCAGCCAATACTCCGAGGGCAGCGCGGGCGGCCGCGGCGGAGCAACGGTGTTGTTGGCCACCGCCAAATCCACGCCATACTCGTCCTTGTCCGGCGGTGGAATGATTTCTCCAAAGTAGAAGGTGACGGTTCGACCGACCAGGGGATGGCCAATCCGCGCGCGAACAAGAATCACTTGACCTCCGCTGACGCCGCCCTGGGGAGGAGTTGGGCCGGAAACGCCTCCGCCAAAGCTGAGCAGCGCCTGAAATTGGTTGGTCGTGCCGACAATACCCGTGCCCGGGTTGGGAGCCCGTCCGTCCGAGCCGGGTGGATTGCCGACGGTGCTGCTGATCGGCACGCCCCGCTGCGACAGGTAATTGTAGAGTGTAGCATTCTGGTGCAATTCCAGAGGGAGCGGCTGCCCCTGGATTGGCGCGGCCAGGAGCAGCAGCCCGGCCAGAATTCCGGAGATGCTGGCGGTGCGCCTAAGGTGTCGAGCGGCGCTTAATCGGCCTGGGCGAGGCGGCGACTCCAGTCGGGCGCGAACCGGACAAGCTCTGTGCTGACGTTCATTCAAAACGCACATAAGACATGGGCTGGGTTGAACATGGGCTCCTCGACAGGGGAGGTTCTCCTACTCCAGGCTTCCGGACGCTGCGCCCGGTTGCTCGCGTTCGGCTGGGATCGCCGCTTGGCCGGCCTTGGCGCCGACACCGGCGGCCAGGGCAAGTTGGTTCACCAGTTTTTCCAAGGCGGCCGTCTTCGCGTCGCGAATTTTCTCGCTGGTCTTGAGATCGGCCAGCGCTTGTTTCAAGCTCTCGATTTCAGTCTGCTGCGTCCGTAGCTTGCGATGCAGTTCCTGGGTGGCGGAGACGTTCAGCATGGCGATCGCGTCGTAGTCCACCACGCGATAATCGTTCACCCACTTCCCGTAAACGAAACCCTCTTTCGGCTCGAATTCGCTCGCCACGGTGAAAGCATTGGTTGAAGGGATGTCCAATACTTTGGCTTTGGTCAGATCTCCGCGGTCGGTGTAAACGTCCACTTGATCGCCCGTTTGGAGGTTGTGGGCTTTGTTGATGGAAACAGTCAGATGATGCTGCTTCGCGTCGTAGCTCAGGCTGGCCGCTTGCTGGTAGAGGTTGGGGATCACTTTGGTCACGTGCGACACGGCGTTTGGGAGCACTTCCTCGACCTCCTGGGCGATGACCTTCTTGTGGATGCCGGTGTTTCCTTTGGTTTGATCGATCCAGCGGAAGTCCGTGATTTGAATGCGGTCCAAGGTTTGCAAATCTTCCTGGCCCGAGCTGCGTCGGACGATGGTTTTGGCGCGCGCATCCGAGAAGGTCGGATTTTGCATCGAGAAAATGGAGTAGCTGGAGACAATATCTCCCTCGAAGTAGGCGATGATGTTGCCGGCAGCATTTCCGTCGGGCACCCCGGCGCCATTCCCGATGTTGTAATTAAAGTAATTACCGTTGCCGGTGGCCCCGACCTTCGCGCCCGCGACGTGCAGCGTTGCTTGTGGGGTGGTGGTGCCAATGCCCATGAACCCGTTGACTTTGGCGATAAAAAGAGTGCTCACTCCGGTGGCGTCGGCATTGTGGCGAATGATGTGAAGACCGTCGGCCTGAAGTCCCGCGCCTCCGCGTTCCTGATTGATGATATCCCAGCCATAGGCATCGTTGAAGTTTCGGAATTTGATCCCGTTGGCGTAATTATTCCCGCCAATGGATTCCATCCGTATATACGCGTCGCCAGTGGTGTTGACGGAGCCAATCTGGAGCGCCGCAGTGGGCGTATCGGTCCCAATCCCGATAACCCCATTGACCCCGATAACCCCATTGACCCCGACATTCCCATTGATCCCGAGACCGCCATTGAAGGTGGTCCCACCTTCGGCATAGACCTGGACCCTGCGGCTGGTCGGTGTGGTGCCCGCCCCAACAATATCGAGAGCACCGGCCGTGAAGGCCTGATAACCAATCTTGCCCGCGCTCACCTCTTTGCCTGCGACTCCCGCACCGAATTCGAGGACATTTGCGCCAATCACTCCAATGCCGCCATTGACCGTCAACTTCGCACCCGGAGTGGCCGTCCCAATGCCCACATTGCCGTTGCCCTTGATCCGCATGACCTCGGTCATCGAAGCCCCGTTGTTGCCGCTGTTGCCGTACCCGAAAGCGACGTCGCTGGCGGCGTTGTTCGCGTGAATCTGCAGAGTGGACGGCGCAATCCCAATGCCGAAGTTGTCGCCGGACTGGCCGTACAGGGCGATCTTATCACCGAGGGAATCGGCGAAGCTCAAAGGGAACCCAGGCACCGCCGTCCCCAGGCCGAGGTTCGCGCCGCTGATAATCTGGTTGGCCGTGAACGTATTCACCACGTTCCGGAAAGCCACATTGCCGGAGAGGCGCGCGTCCGGCAGGATGCCCGACGTGATGCTGGTGGCCGGCACCACCACACCTGACAGGCCCGCGCCGTTTCCGGAAATGGTCCCGCTGGCGAACAAATCGCCCGTGACCTCCACGCGATTATTGGTATGGGTGACCACCGCGCCTCCTCCCGCCGAGGTCAGGTTGCGCGCGCTGGTGGACAGAAACGAATAGGGCGTCGGCAGCAAGCGAAGGCGAGGCAGGATTTCCGTGGGCGTTCCGTTAATGGTCACATTGATCCCGATGTAACGGTCCGAGGCGTTGGCGCTGTTGGCCAGCACGCTGCCGAGGAGCGGACGCGTTTCCGCCAGATACTGCGAACCCTCGCCCAGGACCACGCTGAAGTTGCCTTTGTCCACGGTCACCACTTGTTGCTCGGTCCAAAGGCGGACGCCGGCGGTGGGGGCGGTCCAGATTCGAAATACGATGGTGAAATTCTGCGGGGCAACAGGGGCAAGCGGGTTGCCGTTGGCATCGGTGAGAAATCCTTGGTAAGAGAGCCTGTCCGGCGGCGAGTTCGTCGGCACTTGGGCCTGGGCGCAGTCCGGCCAAAGCACAACAAACGCGAGCGCGGCGACCGCAAGCGGCCGCATCATGATCGCGCAAAGGTTCAACAGGTTTCGGACAGGGATGGTATTCATAGCGTTGACGGGTGAGTGGCTGAGCGCGGAAGGATTCAGAAATTATTGAGTGGTCAAAGTTGCGACATCGGTGATGCGGGCCAGTTGGAAACTCCCCAGCACGTTGAATTGCTTGGAGTCCCCGTTGCGATCGACGAACGTGACCGTCTCCGAGTAGTTGCCTCTCAGATTCGCGCCAGCCTTCGTCAAACTATCGAAATCATCAGCCGCCACGGTGAACTGCAGGGAGATCTGCCGGCGGACGCCGTAAGACTCCAGGCCGGCGGGCAGTTCCTGGGCAAACTGCGCGTCGAGGTTGTCGTGGTCCGGATGGTAGGTGTGAAGCAGGGGATTCGAGGTGTGGTCGTTGTGGGCCAACTGAACCGTGGTGGTGAGCGTTGATCCTTCCTGCATCACGCCGGAAAACGTCCACGGCGAATTGGCGTCCGAGCTGGGCAGATGGACTGAGCTGACACGCCGGGCGCTGGCCAGTTGCGAAGGCAGCAGCGCCTCTTCCCGGGTGGTGACGACCAAGTTTGAACTCAGCCCGCGACCCACATAGGCCCGTTGCAACAGCGAGCTGGTCGTGCCGTTATTGTGCACGATTAGACGCAGAGGAAACGGTCGCGCGACACCGCCGGAATCCAGCTTGATCGGGCCATCGAGCAGATAAGACCCCGTGCGGTTTTGCGGTCCGCCAAAGACCAGCACGCGTCCCGTGTTCGGATCCCATTCATATCGATAGCCGTTCACGCCTTGGGCCAGCTGCAGGCGGTTGAGTAACGCTTCAAATTCCGCTTCGCTGCCCGCTTTCGCATAAGGCTTCAGGTACTGACTGACGTACTCCACGGAGGCGTTGCCGACCCAAAGACCGCTGCGGGACGGCGCCGTGGCCGCGGCCGCGAGATCGACCTGCGACAACCCAAGCGAATCCGTGAAGCGCAACACACTGGCGAACTCCGCTCCCGGCGTGCCTCCCATCTGGGAACGGTTCAGCCCGATGATCACTTCGACTTCTGAACCGACTTCGCCTTTGGGAGTCAGCGTCCAAGCGTAGCTGCCCGCCGCCAGATTCGAATAGGTGAAGGTCAAACTGGTTGGATTGATCGATCCACGAACCAGCAATGGCAGAGCGCCCGCCAACGCGGGTTGACCTGTCGGCGGCGCTTCCGAGGCAACCCGCTGCAAGGTCACCGTCAGGTTCCCCTTGGTCATGTTCTTCAGGACCAGCCGGGTTTGCCCCAGGGTGTCACCAAAGCCAAGCCCGGATGAGCCGGCGACGCTGATCTGAAAGGGACCAAAGTATTGATTGTAAATATTGCCAGAGCGGACCCAGTAAGCTTGATCACGACGAACCGGCGTATCCCGAAAGACGAGGGGCACGACCGCAATCGGGTTGGTCGCGCCAAGCTCGCCTCCCTGGTAACGGAAAATTTGCGCATCCTGCGCCCAATCGAGCGATTGCGCGTCGGCGGCGAGGAACGATTGGAAGGAAGGCGGGGCGTTGGAGGTGGCAAACCCGACAAAGTTAAGTCCAGTGAGCGTCCAGCGGTAAACCGGCGCAACTGGCTTGCCTTTCACGCGCCAAACAAAAGCGGAGGTGCAACGAACGAGGATGGCCGAATTCCCGGATAGAGTTTGCAACTCCGAAGCTGGCCCGGCCGCACGCGACCAGGAGGACCACTGACTACCCTGCGGCAGTTGCGGCGTCGCCAACACCTGGCTGGGGGGCACCTCCGAATTCCAAAGCCAGATTTCCTCAATCGGATCGGTGAGGTTAACGAGGCCGTTGATGTTGGTGTAGGAGCTATCAACGTGCAGATACACGGCGTTCCAACCGGGCCGAAGCGTGTTCGTCTGTGTGATCCATTGGGCGCGCCCTGGAATCGCGGCCAGCAGGAACATGCCAAAGGTGCAAAGGAAGACAGGGCAATGGCGTTTCATGTTTTTCGATGTGGCTCGCCATCGGTGCCATGCGGGACACGGCAGCGGGCTCCAGATTGCTTACACGACTGCCCTACTCGGAAATGGTTTGGGCGTTACAAGAAATGTTGAAAGAAGATCGGCCCCGGAATCATCCCCAGGTCGTGCGGCTGGGAGACCGCTCGGAGACGGGCGGACGCGCCGTTCCCCGTCGCCGTGTTACTCCACCGTGATGCCCAGCAGAAAAGGCTCCGCCGGGCTGCCGGCGGACTCGAAGTCAATTGACTCAACCGGCACCTCCGGGCGCGGGTTTGTCCAGGTAGACAGGAACAACGCCGTCACCTGTCCGCTGGCCCGGCTGATGGGATTGGCGCTGGTCCAAACCACCCGCGGACCCTTGGGCGCGCTCGCTTCGGCGACCGCCGGAGGCAGATGCCAGTTCCAGACCTCATGCCCGATCCGCACCGGCTGTCGCGTCTGCGTGCCATCCTGGAAATGAATCAAGTGGTAGGCTACCTCGGTGCCAACCGGCAGCTCGATGGAGCGGTAATTTAAACTCACCAAGTTCGCCGCCTGCAAAAAGTGGATGCGTCGACAGATGGCCTGCACGCGAATATCGCCGGCGCGAGCAGGCCAGCGGGAGACGGTCTGGCCGCGCAGCACCACCACTCCGCGCACGTCGAAGTCGACGCCGCCGAAACGGCGAACCCCCGGCCTGAGCGCGATCAGATCATTGGCATGGTCCCAAACCGCCCACGTTTCACTCAAGCCGGTGTTGAAGTGTCGCGAGAGATCGATGAGTTGCGGACGCAGCCGGCTGTCCCGCGCCGGGGCCACCGGTAGCCGGCGCTTGGCCGACAGATTCGTCGAGCTGGTTCGAAGCAGTTGCGTCCAGGAATCTGATAAGGTCGCCGAAACCGTTTGGCCCGCGGACGCTCCGCTGTCGTCTGCTTGCGCCCGCCAGAAATGCAGCGGTCCGCGGTTGCCCTCGCCAATCATCAACAGATCTCCGCGGGGCGAAAAGCCGACAAAAGTGATCTCCTGACGGAAACCAAATGCGCCCAGTTCACGGGCAGTCTCCCGATGCCAGAGTCGGACCATGCGATCGTTGCCGCCGCTGGCCAGAGTTTGTCCATCCGCCGAGAAGGCCAGGCAGGTGACGGCGTCGCGATGCGCGGCCAGATGGGCCAGCTCCCGGCGCTGGGCAATGTCCCAGAGTCGAATGAGGTTATCGGCTCCACCGGTGGCAAGCACTTGGCCGTCCGACGTGAACGCTGCTCCTAGGACCCGCCCGAGATGCCGCGGCAGCGTCTCCGTGATGCGCCGGCTGCGAACATCGAAAAGCTGGCAGTTACCTTCGCTGGTTCCGGTCAGCAAGAGCGATCCGTCCGGCGAGAACGCCATGGCGTGTGACCAGGCGTTGGCTGGCGTGGCCCCCAATGGCCGACCCGTCAACGGGCTCCACATCACCGTTGCCCCGGAACGCAGTCCAATCGCCATCACTTCGGCGGTCGGTGACAATCGCGTGGCATGCTCGAAATCCCAACCCGGGGCGAACGGGAACTCGCCCAAACACGCGCTGCTGTCGGGATCCCACAGTCGGCAGACTGGCTCATCGTTTAGGGTCAGCAGCACACGAGCATCTGGAGTAAACGCGAGAGGAATCCGCTCCCGCGGGAACGTCGTCACGAGCCGCAAGCCATCCACGGTCCACACGCCGACGCCGCCGTCCCGCCGTGCTGCGGCCAACCAGCGTGAATCCGGTGAGATCACCGGTTGTCCCACCGCCCACGGCCAGAGCGTTTGCTCGCCGGCGGGGGCCAGTTGCACGTCCAGGAGTTCCTCGGCGTCCGTTGGCCCACGGGCGGCCCAGAGCAGGATGACGCCGGATTTGTCGCCGGAGGCCAGCGTCTGGCCGTCGGCCGAGAAGGCGAGCGACCAAATCTCATTGCCATGCCCGTGCCAGGCCGTTGGCTCAGCGTTTTCCTGCAAAGACCAGACTTCTACTTGCTGTTCGACCCCGCCGGCCGCCAGCTTTGCGCCATCCGGCGAGACGGCCAGAGCACGTTGCCGGAGACCCGCCCCTCGCAGCACGCGCTGCCGTTTGCCTGTCGCGGTATCCCACAACTGAAGTTCGCCATCCCACGTCGAACAGACCAGGAGCGGGCCGTTGCCGATAAACGCGACGGCGATGACATTGGCGCCGCATTCCAAAGTCTGCTGGAGTGTCCCGGAGGCTACCTCCCAAATTCTGCAGACTGTTTCGGTTCCGGCCGTCGCGAGCCATCGGCCGTCTCGCGAGAAAGCGGGCCGCCCGCCAGCGGCCGGCAACTGACGCTTGTCGCCTGTCGCTACATTCCAAAGCCAGACTTCGCCACCGTACGGCAGGCCTGAATCCGAAGCGCCCACGCCCAGGGCGAGCCAGCTTGAATCGCTGGGCGAAAAGACTGTCCGTACCTGTGGGTTGTTGCCGCGCAATTGGGACGAGAAATCGAGTTCGGACGCGATGACAACTTCACGGCTGGCCACATCCCAAACGTGTACTACGCCCCAGCCGCCTGCGGCCAACCGGCGGCCATCGGGAGAAAAATCGACGGAAAAAAGCACGTTCGAAAACCCGGTGAACGTGTGGGCAAGCTGGCCGGAACCGGTCTCCCACAGTTTCACGGTGCGATCACGGCTGGCCGAAGCCAGCCAACGCCCATCAGGCGAGAAGGCCAGCCCCACCACCATATTGCTGTGGGCCGCCCAGCTCGAAAGCTGATTACCCCGCGTCCGCGCTTCCAGGCAACGCCACTCGAACCCGCGCAAATCCTTCACCCCCGCTTTCGGTAACCATTGTTCCAGAGTGGCGCGGGCGCGTCCAAAGTTCCCCTGGTTGAAGGCCTGGCTCACGCCAAACATGTCGCTGACGTAAAGATTGCGCCGGGTGGCTTCGTGTTCGGCGATGGCTCGGCGACGTTGGTGCTCGGCCTCGCGCCATTGCCAGGTGACTCCGGCAAAGCCGGCCAGAAACGTCAGGACCAATGCCAGGCTGCCTCCGGCGCGTCGGGGATGGCGATGGACCCATTTGGCGGCGCGTTCCAGGGCACCGATGGGCCGGGCCTGGATAGGTTCCGATCGCTGCCAGCGCTGCAGATCGTCGGCGAGCGCCGCGGCCGAGCCATAACGGCGGCGGGGATCTTTCTCCAGGCACTTGAGGCAGATGGTTTCGAGATCGCGCGGCGTGGCCGGATTCAGGACGCGGGGCGTGACTGGGTCACTGTCGCCGATGCGCAGCAGCGTTTCCTGGAGTGATTTGGCCAGAAATGGCGGCCGCCCGGTCAGCAACTCATACATCAGGGCCCCGATGGAATACACATCGCTCGCGGGACCCAGTTCAGGATTGCCCGCCGCCTGTTCGGGCGAGAGGTAATTCGGGGTCCCCACCATTTGGCCCGTTATGGTCAAGTCAGAGCTGCCATCCATTTTCTTGGCCAGACCGAAATCGGTGATGCGGACCTGGCCGAGCGCATCGAGCAGAACGTTGGACGGTTTAAGGTCCCGGTGCAGCACACCCTGTTGATGAGCGTAGTGGGTGGCCTGGGCTACGGTATGGACCAGTTCGGCCGCCCGATTCGGGTCCAAAGGCCCGGCATGCACGATCTCGGCGAGGTTCTGGCCTTCCACATAATCCATTGAGAAAAAGTGTTGGCCCTCTTGCTCCCCGACTTCGTGAATGGCGACAATGTTCGGATGACGAAGCGCAGCGGCCGATTGCGCTTCGCGGCGAAAGCGTTCGATGCTTTCCGCGCTGGAATAACGCCCCAACAACAACAATTTCACCGCCACGGTGCGGCCCAGGCTGATTTGTCGCGCTCGATAAACGACTCCCATGCCGCCGTGGGCAATTTCTTTATCCAGCACGTAATCCCCAAAACGCAATCCGTCGGGAGCGGCGAGTCCCGGGCCCACGGGAAGGGAATTGGCCGGCGCATCTCCGCCTGCCTCCTTGGCTGCCTTCGACTCCATCATACAACGCCAGCACACGCTGCCGGAGGTCCAGCGGTTTAGGGCAATACCGCACCGCGCGCACTCTTGCCGTGGGCGAGGAGCGGGATTCATGGAGTTCGTCCTGTTCTACGCGGAGAGCGGCCGGAACGTTACACGGGATTCAGGACGCCAGCACACGGCGCAAATAACGCAATTCGTCTTCAATGTCATCCAAAGTTTCCACGGTGTTGGCGATTTCCGCCCGAAGCATTTCATGGAATCGTTGCCGCAGTCGATGGACCGTCACGCGCACCGCCACCACCGTCATGTTCAGCGACTCAGCCACGGCGGCGTAGGGCGTCGACGTGTCGTCGCCCCAAAGATGAGGCTCCAACGCCTGAAACAATTCCAGCCGCCCACTCACTGAAAACTCGCTGCGCAGCCCAGCTAGAACCGTTTCCAGCGTAGTCCCCGCCCACTGTCTTTCAAAGATCATCGATGGCGACAGATTATCCGGAGGCTCCGACTGATATCGCTCCTCCCCAGACTGAACGTCGAGGGACAACAATTCACAGCCGCCTCCGCGCTTGCGGGCCGTCGCGTCGCGATGCTGGCTATGTAGAAAGTTATCCAGAGAACGCAGCAGAAAGGTCCGGAAACGCCCCCGTTCAGGGTCGGCGAGAGCCACCTGCTTTTTCGATAGAAGCTTGGCGAAAAAAGCCTGGGTGAGATCCTGCGCGTCCTCGGGCGAATGTCCATGCCGCCTCACGCAGCAGTAGAGCGGATACCAATACGTCTGGCACAAACGCGTGAGCGCCGCATGAGCGTCAGGCTCCTCGTTGCCACTTGCCGCCAGGACCACGCTCCAGTGCGTCGTGTGGAATACCGGAGAGTGCGGATTGGATTCTTGGGACGGAACCACAGGCTTGCTCAGCAATCATCCAGGATCCGCGGACAAGCCTGATCTGCTCGCCGACAAAACAAAATCGGCAAGCCACGCCGCTTCGGCCGCGCCTTCCCTAAATAACATCTGCACGAACTCGCCATTCCCTGCTTGAATGACTTTCAACGTCACTCAACGTCATCGGACCCTGGGCCAAAGCCTAAAGTGTGATCGAAACTGGGTGATTGTTGAAGCGAAAACGACAAACACCTCGCCAGGAGTGTATTCAGGCACTGCCCCCGAACAGGGTAGCTAAGCTAGCTAGTGTCTGCGAGAAAAGGAGAGAGCGAAGCGGTGGAGGAAGGTTGGAGGGACAGCGGTCGGGGCGAATGTTGTCAGGATGCCGAGAGGTTTATTAGGGAAAAGGGCACTCTTGGCCAAAGATTGGCTGGTGAAAGGGTGG
>DATLUX010000272.1:0-3820 GCA_035577805.1 Verrucomicrobiia bacterium | reverse complement strand
CCGACGAACGCGTTGGGGTAGAGTGAGCCTCCTGACGTCGGCTGCTACGAGACAGGAAAGGTTCATGGGTAGCTTCCACGTGCACGTCATGTGCACGCGCATTGGGGCCATGAACCTACACGCAAAAGAACCCTCACCCCCAGCCCCTCTCCCACTCGCCTCGGCGAAGCCTCCGGCGTAGCCAGGGCCGGATGGGAGAGGGTGGCTGCAAGGCCGGGTGAGGGTCGGTTCATGGGTAGCGAACACCTCCAACTTTCGAACGCGCATTGGGACCATGAACACGAGGATTGCTCATTGCTCATTGCTCATTGCTCATTGCTCATTCCTCATTGCTCATTGGGGCTACCGAATTTTCAACGTTCAATTCAACCGGGAACCAGGAACCCTGAACCGGGAACCCCGATCGTCTCAAAACCGTTCGACAGCATTCCAGGCATCCTCTAGGGTCCCGGCATGTCCGCCGGACACGGCGCGTCTCCGCACGAGAGCCTTCGCATCGGTAGGCCCATGCGCGTTCGGTCCGGATCGAGTAAGTTCCGCACCTCGTATGCGTTTATCAGGCCGGTGGCCGCTCAAGGCCAGACTCTTATTTGCGCCTGTCCTATTCCTGGCGTGGTTCTGGTGCGGCAACCTGTTCGCGGCCTCATCGATTTCCGGGGAGACGCTGGCCAAGTCGTATTGCGGCAGTTGCCATCTGTTCCCTGAGCCCAATCTCCTGGATAAAAAAACCTGGAACGAACAGACGCTCCCGCGCATGCGCATCCGCATGGGGATGGAACCGCAGATGATCGAGCAACATCCCGAAGCGGCTCTTCTCAAAGCCACCGGACTGTTTCCGACCCAACCGTTGATCAATGAAAAGGACTGGAAAGAGATCGTCGCGTACTACCTGCAGAACGCTCCAGACTTGCCCTTGCCGCAAGGCCCGCGCGCTCCCATCGAGAAAGGGCTCAGCCTGTTCGCCGTCGAAAATCCAAAGTTCAAGATGCCGGTGCCCTCCACGACCATGGTCAAGATCAGCGAACGCGAGCACAAGGTTTACATCGGCGATGCCGAGACCAAATCCCTCGGGATCTTCACCTTCGACGGCCGGCCGCCCGCGTCGGTCGTGCTTAGCAACATTCCGGTGTCGCTGCTCGAAACTCCAAAGGGATTATTCGTGACGATGATCGGCCGATTTCTGCCGTCGGACAACCCGCAGGGCGCCGTGGCATTGCTCGATCGCGATGATGACCATTTCAAGCCGCCGCGCTTTCTCCTGCGCGATCTCCCGCGGCCGACTCATGCCGAGTTCGCCGATCTCAACCGAGACGGCAAGGTTGATTTCGTTCTGAGCGAATTTGGCAACACCGTTGGACGCCTTTCCTGGTTCGAGAACCTGGGCAACGACCAGTACCGCGAACACGTCTTGCTTCCGCGTTCCGGCGCCATTCGCACAGCCATTGCGGATTTTAACGGAGACGGCTTGCTCGATATCGCCGCCCTGGTGGCCCAGGAACAGGAAACGCTCTATCTCTTGTTGCAGGATGAACACGGCCAGTTCAGCACCAACCGCACCGTCTTCTCGCTTCCCCCCATTTACGGCCATACCTACTTCGAAATGGTGGATTTCAACAAGGACGGTCTGCCGGATTTCCTCGTCACCAACGGCGACAACGGCGAGTACCCCTCGCCCACCAAACGTTATCATGGCATCCGTCTTTATCTGAACCGCGGCAACCTGCAGTTTGAAGAAGCCTTCTTTTATCCCTTGAACGGAGCCTTTTGCGCCAAAGCCCGCGACTTCGATGAGGATGGCGATTTGGATATCGCCGCCATCTCCTTCTTCCCCGATTACGAAAAATCCCCGCAGGAAAGCTTCGTTTACCTTGAAAACAAAGGGCACATGACTTTCACTGCCCACACCTTCCCCCAATGCCTGGTGGGCCGCTGGCTGGTGATGGACGCCGGGGACCTCGACGGTGACGGTGACATCGACATCGTGTTGGGATCCTATATCAACGGACCCAGCGAGGTCCCCGCTGCCCTCAAACGCGATTGGGACCGGTTCAGCCCTTCGGTCCTCATCCTGCGCAACAAGCTGCGGGGGCTGAAGTGAACCGGCGCACGAACCCGCTCTGGCTGGTGGCCGTTCTGCCGTACGCCATCGTCTCGCCTGCCCACCTCGGCGCGGCGCCCGCTCCTAATTTCTCGTGGGAAACCACCCCCGCTGGCCGCAGCGCGACCCTCGCCGTGCCGGCGACCGGCAAAACCGGCTTCCATCGCATGCCCTCGTCCGAAACCGGCATCACTTTCGCCAACCGCATCACGCGCGAACGCTATACCACCAACCAGATCTATCTCAACGGTTCGGGTGTCACGGCCGGTGACGTCGACGGGGACGGCTGGTGCGATCTCTTCTTTGCCGGCCTCAGTGGCACCAGCCGCCTCTATCACAACGAGGGCAACTGGAAATTCACCGACGTGACCAGTTCCGCCGGCGTCGCGTGCGCCGGATTGGATGTCACGGGAGCCGCCCTGGTCGACGTGGACGGAGACAATGACCTGGATCTGCTGGTGAACACCGTCGGGAGCGGCACGCACCTGTTTTTGAATGACGGCAAAGGCCACTTCAGCCACCAACCGGTTTTGAACCCACGCCGCTGTGGCGCCTCCCTGGCCTTAGCCGACCTGGACGGCGACGGCGCGCTGGACCTTTACGTCGCCAATTATCGCCTGGAAACGATCCGGGACGAACCCGACTCACGATTCCGCATCAATCAAACCGGAGGCCGGGTCGTTGTCCTTGAATACAATGGTCGCCCAACCACCGACCCGGATTTGGTCGGACGCTTCACCACCGACAGCAAAGGCAAGATCGTGGAGAACGGCGAACCCGACGCCATCTTCCACAATGACGGCCAGGGCCGTTTCTCGGCGCTCTCCTTTACCAATGGCAATTTCCTGGACGAAGCCGGCCGCCCTTTGCGCGAGCCGCCTTACGACTGGGGGCTCTCCGTCATGTTGCGCGACTTCAATGGCGACGGCGCGCCCGATATCTACGTGTGCAACGATTTCGCGTCGCCCGATCGGATCTGGATCAACCTTGGCCACGGCAAGTTTCAGGCCCTGGCCGGCACCGCCTGGCGTCACACCAGCATGTTCTCGATGGGCGTGGATGTCGCCGATGTGAATCGGGACGGGTGGGATGATCTGCTCGTGCTCGATATGCTCGGCCGCGATCATTTGGGCCGCCACACCCGCACTGGCGGCGTGCCCCCTTACGAATCGGGGAGCGGCCGCATCGATGACCGTCCCCAGTATGCCTTCAACACTCTGGCCTTAAACCGCGGTGATGGCACCTTCGCGGAAGTCGCCTACTTTGCCGGCCTCGAGGGGTCCGACTGGTCCTGGACACCCATCTTCCTTGATGTGGACCTCGATGGGTTCGAGGATCTGCTGATCACCACCGGACACGAACGCGACGCCATGAATGCCGATGTCATGGAACAAGCCGAAGTTAAAAAAGCCCAAAGGAAATTGTCCCGCTGGGAACTGCTCAACCTCAACAACTCCTTCCAGCGCCTGGACGCCCCCAACATGGCGTTCCGCAACCGCGGCGATTTGACCTTCGAGGATGTCAGCGCGGCCTGGGGCTTTGATGCGGTCGGGGTTTCTCACGGCATGTGCCTGGCGGATTTGGATAACGACGGGGACCTGGACGTAGTGATGAACAATCTCAACGAGGAAGCCGGCCTCTATCGCAACGAAGGAGTGGCCCCGCGCCTGGCTGTGCGCCTGCGTGGCCTGCCCCCCAACACCGCCGGCATCGGCGCGCGCA
>DATLUX010000271.1:0-3901 GCA_035577805.1 Verrucomicrobiia bacterium | reverse complement strand
TGTAGGAATACTCCGATGAAAACAGGGCGACTCAAATACGATTTCGCCTATGGTTGCTTCTTGTTCTGCGGGATGAGCGCGCTGCTCATTACCGTTATGGGAAAAGCCGCCAAGGACGACAATACTTCCGCCTTTCTTGGTTTCTTCGTGGCCATTCCTCTTGTCTTAGCATCCTTTGCGGCGATGGTCGCCGCTCTCGTCCTATCCATGATGCTTTGGAAGCATTGGCCTCTACTTATTCTTTCCGCGTTGACCGTTCTGTCTGTCGCGGTGATCGCTGTGGTGCATGGCTCAGAGGCGTTCTACACCTCCGCGGCGATCCTTTACGGGGCAGGAGTCGTTGCGATGACTGGGCTGTGGTTTCTGGTTCTGAGAAAGAGGCACTTTCCGACGACTCAGCCTTCTCCTAAAGCTCAGATATAATACATTTTTTCTTTGTCGGAGCCTTGGTCGATTAACTGCTGGAAATTGACGGCATCGGCCGTTTCGTCCAGGGCGTCCTGCATGCGTTTCCAGGCGGCGCGCAATTCGGGCGGGCATTGGGAATCGGCCAGGGCGGGCGCGTCGAAGACGCGTCCGTGCACACAACGCAGCACGTCGCCCAATGAGATCTCGGCCGGCGGACGGGCCAGGAGATAACCGCCTTCCTTGCCACGGACACTGCGGACGATGTTCCTGGCTTTCAACTCGATCAGGATCTGGACCAGATACTTGGGAGGAATCCCTTGTTCGGCCGCCAACTCTTCGACTTTGAGCGTCCCGCCATTGAGATAATGTCGGGCTAGGCCCAGGACCGCCCGGGCGGCGTAATCGCTCTTCACCGAGAGTTTCACGGGGCTGACCTTAGGCACGGTTCGGCGCCCCAGCAACACCCGACTGCGGGCTTGCCCTTCGCTGGTTTCCGGCCACGCCGATGGCGTGGCATCTCTGTCACAGGAGCCCAGGGGACATCATTTTTCTGCCCTCCATCTTTCTGCCCTTCATCTTTCTGCCTGGCGCCGCCTTCGGTTCACTCGGGCAGTGCGCAGTCGCTCGGCTCGGCCGAGGCGCCGGCTGGGGCCGGTTTAGTACCGAGTGCAGGGGCCGAAGTGGTGGCGGGCTGTCGAGTCCAACGCCTGAGGACCGAAGACAGCTGGTCGGTTGAGATGGGTTTCCAGAGCACATCGTCCATGCCGGCGGCCAGGCATCGAAGGCGGTCTTCTTCCAGCACACTGGCGGTCAAGGCGACGATAGGGACGTGTTGGCCGGGTTGTTCGCTGCGCCGAACCTGCGTCGTGGCAGTAAGTCCGTCGAGTTCCGGCATGTGACAATCCATGAAGATGATGTCGTAAGGTTGACGGCTGGCCATGACCACGGCATCGCGGCCGTTGCCGGCCAGGTCCACGTTGCAACCAAGTTTGTTGAGCAGCCGCACGGCCAGCCGTTGATTAGTCAAGTTATCCTCCGCCACGAGCACGCGCAGGGACCGTTCTGCACGGGGCGCCACGGAGGGAGCGGAGGGAACGGAGGGAGCGGGGACGGCGGGAGGTTCGGGCCGGGTTACGGGAGTTTCCGCTAGCGGCAGCGTGAACCAGAAGGTGGATCCGCGGTCTGCTTCGCTTTCCATGCCGATCGTGCCGCCCATGAGTTCGACGAGTTTCTTGGCGATGGCCAAGCCCAAGCCGGTGCCGCCGAAGCGGCGGGCGCTGGAGGTGTCGGCCTGACTGAATTTTTCGAACAACGCGCCCTGTTTGGCGGTGGGGATGCCGATGCCAGTATCGACGACCGCGCAACGCAAGAAGCGCGTTCCTTCCGAGGCGGGGGTGCCTTCGAGCACCACGCGGACGCCGCCCTGGAGCGTGAACTTCACAGCATTGCCGACCAAATTAAATAGGACCTGGCGGACGCGCGCGGGGTCACCGAGCGCCGCCAGCGGCACGCCGCCGGCCCATTCTACTGTCAGCGTCAAACCTTTCTCGCCGGCTTTCACCCGCAAGAGGTCGGTGACTTCTCGCGCGATTTCCCCGACGTCCAGCTGGACGCGTTCCACCGTGAACTTGCCGGCCTCGATTTTGGAGAAGTCCAGGATGTCATTGATGATGGCAAGGAGCACAGCGCCGGAGCTGCGGATGGTCTCTGCGTACTCCTGTTGTTCGGCATTGAGGGGGGTGTCGAGGAGCAGATCAACGAACCCCAGCACGCCGTTCATGGGCGTGCGAATTTCGTGGCTCATGGCGGCCAGGAAGTCGCTTTTCGCCTGGCTGACCGACAGGGCATTGTTCCTGGCTTCCACCAAAGCCGCTTCGGCCAGCTTCCGCTCTGTGATATCAGAACAGGTCCCGACATGTCCGGCGAACGAGCCGTCCTCGACCCGCCGCGGAGCGCCGCTGACGAGCATCCAACGATATTCGCCATCATGGCGGCGCAGGCGAAATTCGGCCATGAACGGCTCCTGCTTTTCCCGGGCGGTGCGCGAGGTTTCATCAAAACGCGCGCGATCCTCCGAGTGGATGTCGTCTTCCCAACTGCTGGCGGACTGTGGCGCCAGCGTGCGGCCCGTGAACTCTGCCCAGCGTTGATTAAAATAAACTCCACGCCCCTGGGCATTGGACATCCAGATCAGGACCGGGGCCGTATCGGCCAGGCGCCGGAAACGCGCCTCGCTTTCTTCGAGGCGTTCCTGATCACGCTGGCGCTGGACCAATTCGGCGCGGAGATGGGCGACCACCACCGTCGTGGCCAGGATCAACGCCAGGAGAACAGCCACGCAGGCCAGTGCCACCCCGCGACTCCAGAGAATGCCCTTGATCCAATCGCGCGCGTCGTAATCCACACCCACGACCCCTTCCACCGCGCCTTGCGCATTGCGAATCGGCGCAAAGGCGCCCACCCACGTGCCCCAGCGGTCCGTGACAATCTCTTCATCAAACGCGGCTTCGCCAGCGAAAGCTTTCTCCAAGGCCAGGGTAACTCCGTCGAATTCTTCGCCAATGGCCGTCCGCGCCTCGCGTTGGCCTTCGATGCGGCCGTTATGATCGTAGTCCGTTTCCGAATCCACCAGGAACACTACCTTGCCGTCGGGCCGGCGGCGCATGGTGTAGACGTCGTTGATGGAAGGATTGGCCTGCAGCCATTCGATTTGCTTGCGGATCAGGGTCAGATAAAGGGGATCGTCGGCCGGCGTTTGCAAGGTGAGCTGAGCATGGCCGGATCGTTGCAACTCCAGCGCGTAAGTGGGAGCCAGGCCGCCGATCATGCGGCGAAGACGGCTTTGCTCGCGGCGGCCGGCCTGCTCGGCGAAGAGCCACGCCGCCGCCGTCAACAGTAGCAACGCCACCGCCACAAAGCTGGGCAAGCCCTTGCCGGCACGATGCCTGCGCAACCACAGATGCACGACGAGCACCGCGCCCAAGGCCAGCCCCGTCAATATCAGGGCATCCATTCGCCATTGCAGCAAGGTCAGCATGATTCAACGGACCGACTGAATGGGTCAGGGCAGGGCCAAACGCAGCGCCCCGTCCCAACCCCAGTCCCAAGGGCGCTCCATCATGATAGATTCGCACTCCGCGGGAAAGATCGTCTTTTGCGGACATTCCTTTAGGAGTGCATGCGGGGGCCCTGGCCCCGGACCGCGGGGGGGGCCCGACTCGCCTGCGGTCCGGCAAATCCACCCGCCTCAATCACCTAGTCCTAGTCCGTGTCATCACCACCAGACGAGAATAAATTGCGATGGACGCTCCCTACGTCATTGTTAGAGTCCGCTTCATGAAACCCGTTTCCTGCCAGGTCAACCATCGCTTGGGTCCCCAATGGCGGCTGCTCCTTGTTTTGCTTGGCGGCCTTCTCATGGCGTCAGGACCCAATCCGAGTTTAGCCGCCGAGGACGTTGACTTTGTCCCGCTATTCAACGGCAAGGATCTGG
>DATLUX010000270.1:0-29440 GCA_035577805.1 Verrucomicrobiia bacterium | reverse complement strand
TTTGGGGTTGAGATCCAGGATGGCCAATCGATCACGATTGGCGGCGTGGAACCCGGCTCGGGCAATGTCATCTCCGGCAACGCGTGGTCCGGAGTCTGGTTAAGCGGTCAAGGACACGTGGTGCAGGGAAACCAAATCGGGACGGACCTGTCCGGCACTCGTGCCATCCCGAACTCCACCGGCTCCGATGGCGGAAGCGGGCTGCATATCCAAGGCGCCGAACACACCATTGGCGGGTCCGTTGCGGGCCGAAATCTGATCTCGGGCAACGCGCTCCACGGTGTGACGCTGGCGGGATCCAATGTCGTGGTGCAAGGCAACTTCATCGGAACCGACCGTTCGGGCGGGCATCGTTTGGGCAACGGCGCGGCCGGCATCCAACTGGTCCAGGCCGCCGCCAACAACACGATCGGCGGCGCCGGCCTCGACGAGCGCAACGTCATCTCCGGAAACGAGGCCGAGGGCGTCAGACTGGAAGGCCCGCAGGTGGAACTGAACGCGGTGCAAGGGAACCTCATTGGGCTCGCGGCCGACGGAAGGACCGCGCTGGGAAACGGGTCGTACGGACTGACCGTGGCCAATGGACACGATAATCTGATCGGCGGCTCTGATCCTGAGCAAGGCAACGTCATTGCCGCCAATCGCGCGGGAGGAGTTCGCGTTGAAGGCGAGGCCGCCGGTCTAATCGTTCAAGGAAACTGGATCGGCACCGACGAAACGGGCGCCATGCCCCAGCCCAACGCCGGGCCGGGCATTTGGATCGAGAGCCCGGCCCGCAACAGCCTCATCGGCGGACGCACCCCGGGAACCGGCAATCGCATCGCCTTCAATGAGGCTGATGGCGTGCTGATTCGCGGCGAGTCGGCCGTCGGGCACACCATCGTGGGCAACAGTCTGGAAGCGAATTGGGGGCTGGCGATCAACCTGGAATGGAATGGCGTTGCCCCCGGTCCCGTCACGCCCAATGATGCGCTCGATTCTGACCTCGGCCCCAATGGGCTGCAGAACTTCCCGGTCATCACCAACATCACCTTCAACGCCGGGGTCACGGCTGTCCGCGGCCTGCTGGCCAGCGCACCCGAACATGATTACGCCATCGATGTTTATCATAGCGCCGCCGCGGACCCGAGCGGGTTCGGCGAAGGAGCCGTTTATGCGGGCGAAGTTGTGGTCACCACCGATCGACAAGGCCTGGCCGGCTTTGCTTTCTTTATGGTCGGCGAGGTCGCCGATCGCCGCTTTAGTGTGACGGCCACGGATTTGGACACCGACAGCACGAGCGAATTTGGCTTGGCGTTCCCCAATCACGATGCGCTGCCGCAGTTGACCATCGCCGATCTGACCGTCAGCGAAGAGGACCAGCGGAACGGTTTGGCCGTGTTCACGGTAAGGTTATCCGAACCAACCAACCGCCGCGTGAGCGTGACTTGCCAAACCGCCGATGGCACGGCTCTGGCCGGTCTGGATTACGTCGCGACCAATCGGATCCTGACCTTCACGCCCGGGGAAGCCTCGGCCACACTAGCGGTGGTGTTGTTAGCCGACTCGGCCGTGGAACCGGAGGAGACGTTTTTCGTCAACCTGAGCGAACCGGTCAACGCGGCGATCGCAGACAATTCTGCGCAAGCCACCATCGTTGGTTTGTATCTGACCTCGGTGCGTCTGGTGGGCGCGGATGTGCAGATTGGCTTCCAAGCTTCCGCCGGCCGTTCTTACGTAGTGGAGAAGCGCGACGATCTGGCGCCAGGCGGGAGTTGGATCAGCGTGGGAGATGGCACGCCGATCGCCGGCACTGGCGGTATTGTGACTGTGCTCGACCCGAACGCCGCTAGCAGTCCCGCGCGGTTTTATCGCGTCCGCCTTGTTCCTTAGGAGAGCCGCATGAATCCACCGATTCTTTCCCGTCGTTCCTTTCTCACGGCCACGGCCACGGCCGCAGCCGCCAGCCTGTACTGGATGGGCGCGGAGGCGGCCGCCGAGCGACCCCGTAAACGCATCGCGCTGCTCGGCACGGAAGTGCGCCGCCATTCGCATGCGCAACATTTCATCGACCGCTTTTTGCTGGGCTACGGCTGGGCGGGCGGCTGGCGGCGGCCGGCGGTGGATCTGGTGTCGTTGTATATCGATCAATTCCCGGAGGGCGATCTGGCTCGAGCCACCGCGCGGCGGCACGGTGTGCCGATCTTTTCCACCATCGCCGAGGCCCTGACCTTGGGAGGTTCAAGCCTGGCCGTGGATGGCGTGGTGATCATTGGTGAGCACGGCCGGTATCCCAAGAACGAAAAAGGCCAAACCCTCTATCCGCGTTATCAATTCTTCAAGGAAGTCATGAAGGTTTTTGAGAACAGCGGTCGGAGCGTGCCTGTGTTCAATGACAAACATCTTTCCACCGACTGGGCGAAGTGCGTGGAAATGGTGGCCGATTCGCGGCGGCTGAAGTTCCCGTTCCTGGCCGGCTCCTCCTTGCCGGTCACCCGGCGGATGCCCGCGATCGATCTGCCGTACGGCACGCCGCTCAGTGAGAGTGTCTGCGCCGGTTATGGCGGCGTCGATAGCTATGATTTTCATGGCTACGAAACCGCGCAATGCATGTCGGAACGGCGCAACGGCGGCGAAGTCGGATTGCGCCACGTGCAAGCGCTGCGCGGACCAGCGATGTGGGAGGAAGTGGCGCGCCGAGACACCACCCAACGGCTGGTGGTCGCGGCCTTGACCCGCAGCCATAACCTGCCGGTGACAGAAGGGTATCCCACCGATGCGGTGACATTGGCTTGGGCGCGCAAGGTGTTTCCTGATGGGCTGGCGTTCTTCGTCGAGCACCGGGACGGCTTCCGGACCACGTTGTTCCTGCTGCCCATCCAGGACTTCAATTATGCGGGCTTGAACCAACGGACCGGCGAGATCATCTCCTGCCAGATGTATCTGCCCATGCCCATGCACGGATCCACCACCGCGGATTTCTTTAACCCCCTGATTCATCACATCGAACGGATGATCGTCGAGAACCACGCCCCCTACCCGGTCGAACGGACGCTCCTCACTTCCGGCATGACCATGGCCGGCGTGGAGTCGCTTCATCGCGCAGGCGCACGCGTCGACACTCCCGAAATGGAAGTGCGTTATTCCGCGCCGAAAGCATCGCTGTTCTGGCAAGACTAGTGTTGCTCACTCCGGCCGGACCGTCACGTGCCGGATGCGTTGTCTTTTCCAGGTATAGGTGATGTGGACCTGCCCATCGGCGGTTTGGACGATCGCCGGGTAGGAGTATTCTCCGGGCTGATCCTCCAGCGTGGCGACCGTGGTCCAATGGATCCCGTCACGCGATAAGCCCAGCACCAGGGGCGTCCGTCCGCGTGCCACCGGATTGTAGACCAGCAAATGGCGCCCATCCTGGAGCGCGACGCCATCAATTCCGGAGTTGGGGTTGAGCAGCGTGGTGGTTTTCATGTGGCTCCAGTGTTGGCCGGCGTCTTCGCTCCAGCATTCGGTCACGCGCCCTTGCTTGCTGCGGCATAGCAACTGCAGTTTCTGCGGCGAATGCACCAAGATGGTGGGCTGAATCGCATCGAATTCTTTCCGGTCGTTGAGCGGTTGGCTCTTGCTCCAGGTGAGGCCCAAGTCGGAGCTGCGTTCCACGTGAATGCGCCAGCCTTCATGCTCCGAACTGGATGGGCATAACAGAGCGCCGTCCGCCAGTTGCACGGGTTTGTTCTTGATCGGGCCCAGCATGCCGTCAGGCAGCCGGCGCGGCGCCGACCAAGTCGCGCCGTCGTCAGACGAAGTGATCAGCATGCCCCACCACCGAGAAGGACTCGGGCCCACCTTGTAAAATAACAAGAGCGGGCCTTCCTTGGGCCGGAACAAAACCGGATTCCAACACGGATATCGCTTGTTGCGATCGGGATCGACGCCCGTGGCCACTTCCTTGGGGACAGTCCATTGGGCGCCGCCGCGGCGCGCCAGCCAGATGCCTACGTCGCTATTACCTTCCTGGGTGCCGCCAAACCACGCGGCCATGATGTCCCCGTTGCCAAGCTGGACGACCGTAGAAGCGTGGCAGGCAGGGAACGAAGCGGTTTCATAGATGAATTCGCGTTGCGCGGGCCATTCCTTGACGCTGGGCTTGGGCAGATCGGCCTCCTTCTTTTGCGGTGCCGCCCATCCGGTGACCGCCCCGAACAGGATGCCCGCCAAACAACTCCAGCCGACGCTGTTCGATCGCCTGAACCTGCCGACTCCCGCGTGGTCAATGTTCATGCCACTTTCTACCCGCTTCGGGCCAAGCGCGGCTTCGCGTCGGTGCCTCATTTCTTGGCCGCCGCGCCCGGCGCGGTGGTCATCGGCCAATCGTCGGTGCGGAAAGGCGAGGCCGGCAAGGGCGGAGCGCCTGCGGCCGGCGAACAATAAAGGTTAACCACCGGACAATCGGCCCATCCGTAGCGGACGGCCACAGGTTTGGCGACAGCCGGGCTGTTGACCACGACTTTGTCGTCTTGGATATTGGCGTTGGCCCAGACGAACTTGCGGTCCTCGCCGGCGATGGCGAATCCCTGGAGCGGCGCTTTTAAGCGCGCCATTTCGACATCATAGGTGAGCCCGGATTCCGGGGGTGGTCTATTGGCAAACACTCCGCCGAAGAGTCCCTCGCCGATGGAATCGAAGCTGAGGAAGGCCTGGTCCCCCTTGATTTTCATACTGCGATAGAGCGGCCCCGAGTAGACGATCTTCTCTTCATAGGCGATCCCGCGAGCGGCCAGCGCCAAGCGATAGCCCACCGGCTTTTTCCAAATCGGATGGATGTCCTTCGGGTCGCCGTAGTCTGTGATCACGGCCATGCCGACCTTGGGCAGGGCCGTGGTTGCCATCGTTTGAGCCTCGCGCAATTCAGCCCAGGAGCTTTCGGCGGGTTGCTCCTTGATCGCCATGAAGGGGGCCAATTGCACCAAAAGAAAAGGGAAATCGCCTTGACCCCAATCCTTGCGCCAGTTGCGGATCATATCCACAAACAAGCGGCGATATTGATAAGCGCGCCCGGCATTGGATTCGCCCTGATACCAAATCGCGCCTTTGATCGCGTAGGGCAACAACGGAGCAATCATGCCGTTGTAAAGCTCGCTTGGCTTCCAGCCCAGCGTGGGACGTTGTTTGTTGAAGGGTTTGCCTTCCCGTTTCGCTTCCCCCTCTTCCCGTTCAAACTGCGCCACGGCCTCCGAGAACTTCCGTTGCTCCGCCCCAAAAGCATCCAGAATGTCATGGCGATATTCCCGGTCCTGAGACAACACTGCCTCCCGAATCCAAACTTCAGCCGGCGACCCGCCCCACGAGGTGTGAATCATCCCGACCGGAACCTCCAACGCTCTCTGCAAATAATTGCCGAAATGATAGGCCACTGCTGAGAAATTGGAGACGCTGCTGGGGCCACACTCCTGCCAGGACGATTCGATGGTCTTGATGGGCTCGCTGGCTTTCCACTTGAGCACCGTGAACAGGCACAGGTGCGGATTGTCCGCCGCCTGGATCTCGGCCGCCGGCTCGAAGGCCAGACGCACCGGCCATTCCATGTTGGACTGGCCGCTGGCAATCCAAACTTCACCGACCAACACGTCCCGCACAATCAGCCGGTTTTTGCCGCTCACTTTCAATTCGTCCGGCCCGCCCGCGTCCATCGCGCTGAGCGTGACCATCCAGCGTCCCTCGCTGGTGCGCGTCGTTTTCTTTTGGCCCCGAAATTCGACCGTAACTTTTTCGCCCTCATCGGCCCAACCCCAAATCGGCGTCCGCACGCCACGTTGCAACACCATATGATCGCTGAAGAGACTATGCAGGCTGACATCCGCCCTGGCCTGAAGGAGTGACAACGCCCAGGTCGCGCCAAGACAAGCAAGCAGAACGAACCAACGAATTCGTGAAGTCATGCTCATTACTCCAGCCCAAACCGTCCACGGGCGTCAATCATTTCTCACCTCAGATCCCTCGATTGGCCCGCCAGAGCAAAACCGCGCCCAGCGCCTGGAAAAGGAAATTCGGGATCCACAGGATCAAATGAGGCGCCCAATCCGGGTGCGTCTCCATGGCCAGGCCCAGGATAAAGAAGCTGTAGTAAATGATGACCAACAGCAGAGCCGCCGCGATCCCGAAGGTCGTTTCCCGGCGGTGCGCCCGGATGCCGAGCGGAACGCCGACCAGGGTAAAGCCGATGCACGCAAAAGAGAACGATACCTGCCGATGCATCTGCACGCGCAGGGGTGTCATCAAATCCTTCTTTTGCGCCGCCAGTTGTCGCAGTTTCTGACGCAGTTCGGCGGCGGTGGCGGCCACCGTCGCACCCGAGGTTCGTTTTTCGACCTCCTTCATCTCCGCCCGCAATTGCAGGAAGGTCATGTCGCTCACGTCCACGCGGAATCGCTTCTGATTGGTGATCGTGTTGGTGTAGGAAAACTCCGCGGTCTCCTGGATCACACTGCGGGGCAGGCGTTGGCCTTCCTGAAGATAAAGGACCGTGGCGTTATGCAGCACCACGGAAATGACGCGGTTGGAATAATCAAAGTGGATCGTGCCTTCATCGGCGCGGGTATAACTCTCGACCTGATCGTGGCGTATCTCGTAGATCAAGACATCCTGGAGATTGGTGCCTTGGACCTTGCTGACATAGACGATCGCGTCCGGGAAATCCTTGATGTAGGTCTTCTCGGGGATCAGCGTGCCCGACGCGCTCATGCCCACCTGGAACAACAATTCCCTGTAAAGGGTCCGGCAACGCGGCGCGATCTCCAGGTTGATCGCCCCTGCCACTCCGCTTAACACAATGCTCAACAGGAAAACCGGCGAGGTCAGCGAGAGCAGGCTGACGCCGCTGGCCCGCATGGCCGTGAGTTCATTGTCCGCGCTGAACCGGCCAAACACCAACAGGGCTGCGGTCAACAATCCCATCGGCAAAGCGAACGCCATGACAAACGGGATCAGCAACCCGATGGCTTCGATCACGGCCACGAAGCCGGTCTGTTTGGCCACTAACAGCCCGAGGATCTCCTTCATCGCGCTGCCCAGCATCAGCACAAACGTGAACACCGCCACCGTCATCGAGAGCGTCACCAGAACCTGACGCACAATATAACTGTGCAGCGTTCTCATCCCAAAAGGCGGCCCCCGCTCGCCACCCGCCGCAGTCCCCGGCTTGACGCTCTCATCGGCGCACCGGGCGGAGGGACAACCACGGTTCGTCCTGACTATCGTCGACCGTGACGGGCCCGGAGATCTTGGCTGGGGCCAGGATGGCCAGAAAATCCAAGAGCTCTTGGCCCACGTTGTAAGTGCCGTGAACGATGCCGGCCGGCAAATAGAGGGAATCTCCTGCTTTCATCAGCCGCCGCTCCCGTTCCACCCATTGCTCCGCCGTGCCCGAAAGCACATAGAGGATTTCTTCCATCTCCGGATGATGATGAAACGCGTGCGCCTGGCCAGGCTCCAGATGCGCTCGCACGAACATGAGATTGGTGTCCCGGACCATGCCCGGCTTGCAGTACCAATGATGGATCTTGCCCGGCGGAACAGGTTCCACCTCGGTTTCGGCGAAAGATACAAAGCGCCAGACAGACGGATTCGTCGGTGCACCCATAGGCAGCAGTGTGAAAAGAGCCACGCCGGGAACTCAAGCAAATAGCAAACGGAAAGCGAAAAGCGGAAAGCGGAAACGGGGAGGGCGGAAACAGGCAGGAAATAGGGTCAACCCTCATCGCCAATCGTTAATCAAAAATCGCAAATCGGCTCACTGGCCGGACCTGACGGCGCTGCGCGCCTCCAGCACGCGCCGGGTAGGTTGATATTGAGCCACAAAATCCCGCCGGAACTCCGCGAATGTGCCGGCCTGCAGATGCGCGCGGACATCCGTCATCACCTGCAAGAACAAATGCGAGTTATGAACGCTCAACATGCGCAGGCCCAGGATTTCGTTGACGTTCAGCAGATGCCGCAGGTACGCGCGGCTGAAGTGTTGGCAAGCGAAACACGAGCAGCCTTCTTCAATCGGGCCCCAATCTCGCTTGAAGCCCCCCCCTTTCAGGCTGAGCGTGCCGCGGTGAGTGTAGGCCGTGCCGTTGCGCGCCACGCGCGTGGGCAAAACACAGTCGAACATGTCCACGCCACGGGCCACCAATTCCACCATCTGCGCGGGGGTCCCCAGGCCCATCGCATAACGAGGCCGGTGGGCCGGAAGAAACGGCGTGGTATATTCCACGGCCTTGAGCATCTCCGGCTCCGGCTCTCCCACACTCACGCCGCCGATGGCATAACCGTCGAATTGCATCCCGGTCACCGCCCGCGCGCATTCCTTGCGCAGCTCCTCATGCACGCCGCCTTGCACGATCCCATAAACCAACTGCCCCGGGCCACGTGGCTGCTCCCGACACTCGGCTGCCCAACGGATCGTCCGTTCCACTGCGCCACGCACGTCCGTCAACGGCGCCGTGTGCGGTGGACAATCATCAAACACCATCGCGATGTCCGACCCCAAAAGACGTTGGATTTCCATCGATTCCTTGGGCCCTAGAAACAAGAGCGAACCGTCCAGATGCGATCGGAATTCCACGCCGTGATCGCGGATCTTTCGGATCTTCGCCAGACTGAATACCTGGAACCCGCCGCTATCAGTCAGGATCGGTTTTAGCCAATTCATGAAGCGATGGAGTCCGCCCGCCTCGGCGATAATGTCCACACCCGGACGGATGTGGAGGTGATAGGTGTTGCCCAGCAGGATCTGAGTGCCGATCTCCTCCAATTCCCGAGGGTCGAGCGCTTTGACACTGGCTTGGGTGCCCACCGGCATATAAATGGGCGTGTCCACCTGGCCGTGAACCGTGGTCAACCGGCCCAGACGCGCTTGCGACCCAGCATCTGTCTTCAGTAACTCAAACATGAGCTCGCGATTGAGACACGCCGGGGGAAAAGCGGAAAGCGGAAAGCGGAAAATGGCAGAAAGATGTCATTTTCCCGTTTCCGCTTTCCGCTTTCCGCTTTCCGCTTTTCCCTAGGAGCTTTCCTTCTGGCCAGGAATGGCCGGAGGCATTAAAAGGAGGCTGCTGTCATGCCCGACGCCAACATCTCCAAGCGATTGCAAAAAACCATCCTGGTTTATTCAGCGCTGGGAATGCTGACCGTGGGGGTGGCGGTGGGGATCGTCGGGCTGTTGCCTCTGGCGCGTCAACTGCGCGAATCCCAGCAACGCAATCTCATGGTCGACTTGCAGCGCCAGACTTTGGCGGTCGAACAGTTTGTCACTCGGGCCCGCAACGCGGCCACGCGCGCGGCGACCCGGCCGCAAACGAAGGAACGTCTGGAGGCGTACGCCTTGGGCCATCTGCCCGCCGGTCGGTTGACCGAGGATCTCAGCCGGAGTGTGCGCGAACAGATGGATTCGTCGACGAATCTGCTCGGGGTTCAGCTCTTCGATCAACGGACCAACCTGCTGGTCAGCGTCGGCCGTCGGATCCCGCGGGAACATTGGATTTGGCCTGACCCGGCGCGCGAACCTGTCCTCAGCGCGCCCTTGCGCACGGGGGAAGAAACGTTATTTGTCTGCAGCGCGCCCATTTTGGATGCGGGCCAGGCGCAGATCGGGATCGCGATGGTGCTCTACCAGGGACTGACGCTGCGGCAGGTGATCGAAGATCACACACGCCTGGGCAGAACCGGGGAAACCATCGTGGGCTCGAGGCAAAACAAAGGGTTGCCCATTTTTTTTCCCATGCGCCAGATGCGCGAGGATCGGGCGCCGGCGCCGGAGCGCATCAGCACGGTGCTGGAAGGATTGAAGCGCGCCATGGAGAAGCGGAGCGAAGTTTACGAACCGGCTCCGCCGTTGGACACCAGCTTGATCCTGGCGCACGGACCGGTGAAAGGCATCGATTGGGGCTTGGTCGTTTGCATGAGCCGGGCCGAACTGCTCTCCGGCATCAACCGCCAAATCAGCATCCTGGCCAGTGTGCTGATTGGTCTGATCCTCCTGGGGACCGCCGGGATGGTCGGGCTGCTGCGTCCGTTGGCCGGGCGGGTCATCCTGCACACGGACGAGCTGGAAAGCCAGATCTACGAAAAGACGGCGGCGCTCAACACGGAACTGGCCGAACGCAAGCGCGCCGAACAACTGATGCGCGATTCGGAAGCGCTTTATCATTCGCTGGTCGATACGTTGCCCATCAATATTCTGCGCAAAGATCTCTTCGGCCGGGTTTCTTATGGGAACAGCGGTTACTGTGAACGGATGGGCAAACCCCTATCCGAACTGCTGGGCAAGACCGACTACCAACTCTTTCCCAAAGACCTGGCGGATAAATACTGCCGCGATGACGAGAAGGTCGTTCGTTCCGGCGAGATGTTCGAGGACATTGAGGAACACCGCACTGGCGATGGCCAGCGGCTCTACGTGCATGTGCTCAAGGCGCCCGTGCGCGATGCCCAGGGCAAAGTAGTGGGGACCCAGATAATCTTCTGGGACGTCACCGCCCGCAAACTCGCGGAAGAAGCCTTGGAGAAGGCGGCCCTCGAGCTCGCCCGGTCCAACAAGGAACTCGAACAGTTCGCGTACGTGGCGTCACACGATTTGCAGGAGCCGCTGCGGATGATCACCAGTTACACGCAATTGATCGCCAAACGATATCAGGCCCAACTGGATACCGACGCCAAAGAGTTCATGCAGTTCGCCGTCGATGGAGCGTTACGCATGCAAAAGCTCATCCACGGCTTGCTCCTTTATTCCCGCGTGGGCACGCGCGGAAAACCGTTTGAAGCCACCTCCTGCCATGAATGCCTGGCCGGCGCGCTGGCCAATTTGAAGATGGCCATCGATGAAGCCAGCGCCGTCATCCAGTTCCCCGCGGAACCCCTTCCCCAGGTCATGGGAGACGCCGTCCAGTTGACCCAGCTTTTTCAAAATCTCGTCGCCAACTCGCTCAAGTTCCGCAACGTCGCACCGCCCGTCATCCAACTCACCGCCGAACGCCAGACCCGCCGCGACGCCGCGACTCTCAATGTGCCGCCCTATGAATGGGTCTTCCACATCCACGACAACGGCATCGGCATCGAACCCCAATATTTCGATCGCATCTTCGTCATCTTCCAACGACTCCATACCCAGGAGCAATACCCCGGCACCGGCATCGGCTTGGCCATCTGCCGCAAAATCGTCGAGCGTCATGGCGGACGCATCTGGCTGGATTCCAAACCTGGCCACGGCACCACCTTCCATTTCACCATGCCGGCGTTGGACTAGTAGTTCTGGACACGCGCGGCTGGAGCAACGCCCATCTACGTGTTTAGCACCACAAACGCTGCGCGCATGCTAGGGAGAAGATACAAAGGCTGTAGCGGCGGTCTATGACCGCCGACCCCTGCACACGGAGAGCCGCCATCTGCTTTTGCATGCGCATTGGGGCCATGAACCCAACCCAATCTCATGTAGCAGCCGAGGCTTGCCCCCGTAGCCCGTAGGGCGCAGGCGGGTAACGAGGTACGCCCTGAGCCTGTCGAAGGGCTCTGATCTTTTGCCCGACGAACGCGATCGGATAGAGTGAGCCCCTTCGACAAGCTCAGGGCAGGCTTCCTGACGTCGGCTGCTACGAGACAGGAGAGGTTCATGGAGAGCTTCCATCTGCTTTTGCACACGCATTGGGACCTTGCACCCTTCGTTCCCGAAGACGCCACCGCGTTTCCGCTTTCCGCTTTCCGCTTTCCGCTTTCCGCTTTCCGCTTTTCCCCCACGGTTCATGGAGAGAACGAACCGCGGTCACTTGCTCAGACCCCGCCCGCTGGAACGAGCGAATTCCACCAAATGTTGCAATTCCGGCAGCTTGGGCAGTTCGGCTTCGATGCGGGCCAGGGCGTTGGAGATGGTTAAACCTTCACGGAAAAGGATCTTGTAAGCCTGTTTGAGGGCGACCTGGGCTTGCTCGGACACCCCGCGACGTTCCAACCCCACTTTGTTGATCGTTCGCGTCTGAGCCGGGTTCCCATCGGCCAGCATAAAGGGCGGGACATCTTGAACCACTTTCGAACAGCCTCCGATCATTGACATCCGCCCGACGCGACAATACTGATGAATCGCCACCAGCCCGCCAATCACCGCATGATCATCCACCCGGACGTGTCCGGCCAATGTGCCCACGTTGGACATAATGATATGATTGCCCAAAGTGACGTTATGAGCCAGGTGGCAATAGGCGAGGATATGGTTGTTGGAACCGACGACGGTGATCTCTCCCTCGCCCGTGGCGCTATTGATCGTGACGCATTCGCGGAACGTGTTGCGGTCCCCGATCTGCGTGCGGGTAAAACCGTCTTTCCATTTCAGATCCTGGGTCTTGAGCCCAATGCTGGCGAAGGGGAAAATCTCGTTCTCCGCTCCAAGGGTGGTGTGCCCGTCGATCACGACATGGGCGTGGAGTTTGCAGCCCGGGCCGAGGATGACATGAGGTCCGATCACGCAAAACGGCCCGATCTCGCAGTTGGCGCCGATTTGCGCGCAGGCGTCGATCACTGCCGTGGGATGGACCATGGTGTTCAGGACATCACTCCGATCGGTCGATGAGCATGAAAGTCACCTCCGCCTCGCTCACCGGTTCGTTGCCCACCAGGCAGGTCCCCTTGGCTTTGCCAATTTTTCCGCGGGATTTGGTCAACTCGACATCGATGACAACCGTATCACCGGGCCGGACGGGTTTGCGCCATTTCACGCTTTCCGCAGACATGAAGTAGGCCAGTTTCCCGAAATTCTCGGCTTGCCGCAGCATGAGGATGCCGGCGACCTGGGCGATGGCCTCCAACTGCAGCACCCCCGGCATGATCGGGTGATTGGGAAAATGACCGAGAAAGTAAGGCTCATTCGCGGTCACATTCTTCATCGCAGTGATTTTATTGCCATCAATGCGCGTCACTTTGTCCACCATCAGGAACGGATAGCGGTGCGGCAAGATCTTCATCACTTGCCCGATGTCCAGCGAGGATCCATCCGCCATCATCTTTTCGATTTCGCTGATGGACATGGCGGGAGCCTGCTGGGTGCTGATCGGCGGCGGGGCAAAGGCATGGATGCTCTCCAACGGCCGGCGGATCTGGACTTGGAGCAAGCGCGCCAGTTCGCAATTGGCGCTGTGGCTGGGCCGGACCGCCACCACATGACCGCAGATCGGACGGCCCAACAGGGAAAGATCGCCGATGATATCGAGGATCTTGTGGCGGACGAATTCCTCCGGATAGCGCAGGGGTTCGGTGGTCAGCACCGCATCATCCCGGATCACCACGGCATTTTCCAGGCTGCCTCCCTTGATCAATCCATTTTTGATCAAGTATTCGATCTCTTCAAAAAAGCAGAAGGTGCGGGCATTGGCGATCTCCCGCTTCCAGGTCTCCGGAGTGATTTCGATGCTGAAGAACTGAGAGAATCGCCCGGCTTTGTCGGCGCTGGTGCAGGAAATCTTCAGCCGATCATGGGGAAAAATCGACATGAGCGTCTCCTCGTTCTGCAGCTGCAGAGGTTCCGCCACGTAGAACACCGCCCGCGCCTCCCCTTGCGGCGCGATCCCGGCGTGTTCCACCATCTTCCCGTATTCGCGCGAGCTGCCGTCCCCAATCGGCGGCTCGTTCGCATCGAGTTCGATGATGGCATTATCGACCCCATACCCGGCCAGCGTCGCCAGGATGTGTTCCACGGTCTGGATCTTCGCGTTGCCTCGGGCCAACGTGGTCGACCGGTTGGTTTGCGTCACGTTTTCGATCCGCGCTTCGATCTCCGGCTTTCCCTCCAGGTCCACCCGCCGAAAACGAATGCCGCTTCCCGGTGGAGCCGGCAGCAGCGTCATCGTCACCCGATTGCCGCTGTGCAACCCGATCCCCGAGTAGCTCACGCTTTGGCGCAGAGTCTGTTGCTGTGACACCCGAGGGGTTCTAGCTCCTGCATCGACACTTGGCAAGCGTCACCTGAGGCGCCACCGCAGATTCACGCAGAGGCGGCAGTCGGCCCGCAGATTCACGCAAATGAACGCAGATAATCGGGAGATGGATAGACCGCGGTTCACACTTTGCAAAGTGTGACACGATAGCCGAACCCGTTCGACGAGGAGAACAGCTTCCCTGAGAGGAGCGAGTGGAACCGCACCAACGGTGCCGCGATAAACCAGCCCAGGGCAAGCCCGTCAGGGCGCCGCCCTGGGTGAAGCCCGCAGAAACACAGATTAACGCAGAGGCGGAAGTCGGCGTCTCTGCGTTAGTCCCCCGGCGCCCGCACACGGGGGGCGCTCTGTGCCGTCGGGATTTAAGGCAAAGGCGCCACCGCAGATTCACGCAGAGGCGGAGGTCGGCGCCCGCAGATTCACGCAGATGAACGCAGATAATGGGGAGATGGATAGACCGCGGTTCACACTTTGCAAAGTGTGACACGATAGCCGAGCGCCGCCTGCGTTAGTAAGCAGCCTGGGCGCCTTTGAGGGAGCGTTTCTGCATCCAGGGCATCAAGTTGCGCAGGCGCGTGCCCACTTTTTCGATTCCGTGCCGTTCCCCTTTCTCGAGCAGGGCCCGGTATTTCTTATAGCCAGTCTGGTATTCCTTCACCCAGCCCTTGGCGAAACGGCCGGATTGAATGTCTTTCAGCGCCGTTTTCATCCGTCTCTTTACGCGGGCGTCAATGATCTTGGGTCCGACCGTGACGTCTCCCCACTTGGCGGTCTCGGAGACGGAGAAACGCATGCCGCTGATGCCGGCTTCATTCATCAGATCCACGATCAACTTGAGTTCATGGAGGCATTCGAAATAGGCCATCTCCGGCTGATACCCCGCCTCGACCAACACTTCATAGCCGGCTTGAACCAGCGCGCTGGCGCCGCCGCAGAGCACGGTCTGTTCGCCAAACAGGTCCGTTTCGGTCTCTTCCTTGAAAGTCGTTTCGAGCACGCCGGCGCGCGTACCGCCGATGCCTTTGGCCCAGGCCAGCGCCACCTGGCGCGCTTGTTTGCTCGGGTTCTGGTAAACCGCGATCAGGGCTGGGACGCCTTTGCCTTCGGTAAACTGGCGACGGACAATATGGCCCGGCCCCTTTGGCGCCACCAGGATCACATCCACGTGCTTGGGCGGTTGGATGGTTTTGAAGTGGATGGAGAAACCATGCGAGAACAGCAAGGTCTTGCCTTTGGTCAGATGGGGCGCGATGTCTTTTTCGTAGACGGCGGGTTGTTTGGTATCAGGCAGGCCCACAAAGATGACATCGGCGCGGCGGACGGCTTCCGCGGTCGGGACCACTTCGAATCCCTTTTGTTGGGCGACTGGAATGGACTTGCTGCCTTCATAGAGGCCGATGATGACGTTGAGCCCGCTGTCTTTGAGATTGAGGGCATGGGCGTGGCCTTGGGAACCGAAGCCGAGCACGGCGAGCGTTTTGTTCTTCAGGACGTTCAGATCCGCGTCGTTGTCGGTGAATACTTTTGCTGGCATGAGATCAATGAGCTGAGGTGAATTGGTTGGAGGTTGTGAGAAAAGAGTTGGCTGGGCAGTGGGAGGCGGACATGCCGGTGGTCATCTAATTGCGCGGCAGCGCCACTTGGCCGGTGCGCGTCAATTCGACGATGCCGAAGGTTCTCATCAGGTCGATAAACTTCCCCACCTTGCTTTCGTTGCCGGTCACTTCGATGGTCAGGGTGCGAGGTTGGACATCCACGATCTTGGCGCGAAAGATGTCGGTTATCTGCATCACTTCGGCCCGCGTCTTGGGATCGACTTTCACCTTCACCAGAACCAGTTCGCGATCCACATAATCGGCCCGACTAAAGTCCTGCACCTCCAGCACGTCCACCAGCTTGTTCAATTGCTTGACGATCTGTTCGATGGTGGCGTCATCGCCGCGCGTGACGATCGTCATGCGGCTCGTGTTCGGGTCGTGCGTGGGCCCGACATTCAACGTGTCGATATTATAACCGCGACCGCTAAAAAGGCCGGCCACACGCGTCAACACGCCGAATTTGTTTTCCACCAACACCGTGATGGTGTGTCGCATAACTAGGCTTGCTTCATGTCTGGGTCGATCAAAAAAACCCGCCTCCTGACAACAAAACAGGAACAGCGGGCGACCTGGAACAAAACCAAGCTTCCCGTCGCGTTAGTCTACAACGACGACACGCGCTGCCGGAGGAAGCCTGAAATTCATCGGGCCGGAAGGTAACAAAGCGCTGATCGGAGGGTCAACAGGTTTTTCAGAGCTCAGACTTCCCCTGGGAACCCCTGCTGTCGCAGCGCCTCGAACAAGACCAAGGCCGCGCAATTGGAAAGATTCAAGGAACGGCAGCGCTCGTTAAACATGGGGATCCGCACCCAGCGTTCCCGGTGCGCCTCCAGCAGCGGGCGCGGCAACCCAGCCGTCTCCCGCCCAAAGACCAGGTAATCCTCCGGCTGATAGCGGACTTCGGCGTAATGACGGGGCCCGCCTGATTCGATAAACCAGAGGCGGGCCTGCGCCGGCAGTTGGTCGTGGAACGCCGCCCAACTAGGCCAGCGGCGCCAGTCCACGAACTCCCAATAGTCGAGTCCGGCTCGTTTTAATTGGCGGTCATCGAGCTTGAACCCGAAGGGTTCAATCAAATGAAGCCGCACCCGGGCCACGGCGCAGAGCCGCGCCACGTTTCCGGTGTTGGGCGGGATCTCAGGTTCAACCAGGACCAGGTTCACGGGCGTGCTGTGTTCCGGGCGTAGAATACCTTCCACAATACCAACCCATGGGCCGGCGCCGTCATGCCGCCCGCCCGCCGATCCTTGGCCGCCAGCATCGTCCTTAATTCCTTTTCTCCAAACTTGCCGCGTCCCAACTGCACCAGCGTGCCGACGATGCCCCGGCACATCTTGTAGAGGAAGCCGTCGCCTTCGATGACGAACGTGAGCAATGGGCCGCGCCGCAACACATCGCAACGGGTCAGCGTGCGCACCGTGTCCTCGATCTCATAGGTATGGCGGGCGGCAAACGAGCGGAAATCGTGCCGGCCCAGAAGATGGCGGGCGGCGGCTTTCATCCGCGGCACAGCCAAGGCCATGGGCACATGCCAGGCCTGACCCCGGAGCAGCGGGTTCATGGCCGGATGATTCCATACAAAGTAGCGGTACTGTTTGCCTTCCGCTTGAAATCGGGAATGGAAATCGGCCGGCACCCGCCGTGCCGACACAATGCGGATGTCCTCCGGCAAAAACGCGTTTAACGCCAGCGGCACCTTGCGCAACGGCATCTTCAACTCGCCTCGCGGGATTTGCACATCCGCCACCATCCCCAACGCGTGCACGCCCGTGTCCGTCCGGCTGGAGCTTTGGAGGCGTTTGACCGAAGGAAAGAGCCGGGCCATGGCTTCCTCAATTTTCTGTTGCACGCCCAGGCCGGTTTTTTGGACCTGCCACCCCTGATAGGCCGTGCCGTCGTAAGCGATGGTCAACTTGAGTTTAATCATGCCGGCCGGGCGTCGAGGTACGCTTGCAGGAGAATGGCGGCAGCCATCGGGTCGACCTTCTGCTTGCGTTCGGCGCGCCGGACCCGGGCCGCGATCAGAACGCGATTGGCCTGAACGGAAGTCAATCGTTCATCGATGGCCTGGACCGGGAGGGAGGTGGACAGGCGGAGGGCATCAATGAACTCCTGCACTTTCTGCGCCGCCGGACCATAGGTGCCGTCCATATTGCGAGGCATGCCGACCAGGATCAATTCCACTTCCTTTTCGGCGATGATCTCCTGGATCCGGGCGAAGCAGCGCGGCGCCGGTTCAGCGGGAATGTATTCCAGGGGTTGGGCGATCACCTTCATTTCGTCGCTCACCGCGATCCCCATGCGCTTGGTCCCATGGTCGATGGCGAGATAACGCATGAGCGGTCAGAGGTCGCGCAACGATTTGGCCGCCGCGCGCACCGTGGCTTCGATGTCCTCAGCCGTGTGCGCCGTGGAGATGAATCCGGCTTCGAACTGTGATGGCGCCAGGTAGATCCCCGACTCCAGCATGGCATGAAAGAACTTGGCGAAGCGCGCGCGGTCACTGCGCAGTGCGTCGCCCACGTTATGGACCGGTTGCTCGGTGAAATAGGCGCAAAACATGGAGCCGCAGCGGTTGAACTGCACCGGCACCTTGGCGGACTTGGCCGCCGCCCGACAGCCGGCTTCCCACTGCGCCCCCAATGCTTCCAATTGCTCGTAAGCCGTGCCATCCTTTAACAACTCGAGCGCAGCGATCCCGGCGGCCATGGCCAGCGGATTGCCGCTCAGCGTGCCGGCCTGGTAAACCGGCCCCAGCGGCGCCAGGCAATCCATGATCTCCGCCCGGCCGCCAAACGCGCCCACCGGCAGGCCGCCGCCGATGATTTTTCCAAAGCAACTCAGATCTGGCCGAACGCCAAACCGCGCCTGGGCCCCTCCAAACGAGAGCCGAAAGCCCGTCATCACTTCGTCGAAAATGAGCAGAGCCCCGTGGGCAGCTGTCCATTCGCGGAGGAATTCCAGATAACCGGGCTTCGGCAGATAGAGTCCGGCGTTGCCAGGCACCGGTTCGAGAATGATGGCGGCGATGCGTCCCGGGTTGACGGCAAAGGCTGCCTTCACCGGCTCCGCCGCATTGAATGGCAGCACAATGGTGTGCTCGGTAAAGGAAGCCGGCACACCCGCGCTATCCGGATGACCGAAAGTCAACGCCCCTGAACCTGCCTTCACCAGCAGCGAATCGGCGTGCCCATGGTAACAGCCCTCGAACTTGATGATCTTATCGCGTTGCGTAAAACCGCGCGCCAGACGAATGGCCGACATGCAGGCTTCCGTCCCGGAATTACAAAGTCGCACCTTCTCCACGCTGGGCACCGCTTCGCGGATCAGACGCGCCATGACCACTTCCAGCGGGTTGGGGATCCCGAAACTGGTTCCCTGCTCCGCCGTTCGCTGCACCGCCTGGATAATGGCCGGATGCGCGTGGCCACAAATCGCCGGGCCCCACGTTCCCACGTAGTCGATGTACTCGTGGCCATCGACGTCCCACACCCGCGCGCCGCGCGCCCGGTCGACGAAGAAAGGTTGCCCGCCAACAGCCCGAAAGGCGCGGACGGGCGAGTTCACTCCGCCGGGCAAATAACGCAACGCCTCCGCGAAGAGTTGCTGGGAACGGGCGCCGGTGATCATAGGCCGAGTCCTGCGAATTTCCGGCGCACATCGGGACGATGAACGCACTCTGACCGAGCCATCGAGGCTGGCCCGCTGCAACCCGCAGGGCCCAGGCGGGCAACGAGGCCTGGATCTAATGCGGAGAGCCTCTTGCCAAATTCCAAATTCCCGATCAGGACATTCATGGATTGGGCCGCCCAAAACGGAAGGCATCGCGCAAGCGTCCATCGTCGCAGGTGATGACCGCTCCGGGACTGATATTATGCCGTTTGAACCAGCCTTGGTTCATTTCCAGGACGAACTGGATGTTGTCGGCGCTCGCCTCGACCGGCGTTTCGTCGAGAGGCTGGAGATCATGCAACTCGACGATGGTGCCGTCGCTATCCAGATAAGCGGCGCTCAAGGCCACGGTGGTGTTGCGCATGTAAAAGGAAGCCCGGTGCGGCACGCCAAAGACGAAGAGCATGGCCTCGTTTTCCGGCATGGTTTTGCGAAACATCATTCCGGTGGCCTTTTGCTCGAAGGTGAGCGCGATCTCGGACGTGGCCACTTCGGTGCCGATATAAAGTTTCATCGTCCGCAAGCGGGGTTGGGCTTGCACCGGGTTGAAGCTGTTGCCGAGTCGGATTTCGCCGTTCGTTCCGGAATTCGTTTGCGACATGACCGTAGGCGTGGAGGCGGGACCAACCGGGCTCGCCTTCTGGCACCCAGCCAGGGCAGCGCCGCCAGTTATCATCGCCAGGAGACCAATGCGAAACATGACCACAGGCTCGGATAGTTGACCGCGATTTTCAATCTCTTGTTCACGCGGACGAAAAATCTGCTGGCCAACCGGAGAGTGACGGCGTTGAATGACAGCGCCCGATGCATCGATGCTGCGACCTGCAACGCGTTTCGCGCGCTGTTGTTAAGCTCGGCGGTCGCAGACGCGCATTCGGATACTGCCCCCGGATCGCGGCCTTTAGGCCGCTTCGAGATGGGGATCGGAGGAAGCGTTGGTAGTTCCTTGGTCCTCGAGCTGACGGACGATGAAGCGGTCCCGCCCACATGCGGGACCGCACACCAAACTGCATTGTTCGGGGGGCAGTGCCTAAATATGCCCGGCGCGCGCGCGCATGGATTTGTGATTGCGTGATGAACCAGCCTGATGAGCATGGAAGTGGCTCCACCGGACACGGCGCCCAGTTCGCTGCGACCTCCTGGACGGACGTCCTCGCGGCGCAACGAAGCGGATCGCCGGAGGCAGCCGCCGCACTCGAGAAACTCTGCCGGACCTATTGGTATCCGCTCTACGCGTACATCCGCCGCAAAGGCTACGATCCTCACAAGGCTCAGGATCTCAACCAGGAATTCTTTTATCGCTTGCTCAAGGAAAACTATCTCGGCGCGGTGGACCGCCGGCGGGGCCGTTTTCGATCTTTCCTGCTGGCGGCCTTAAACCATTTCCTCTCCAACCAACGCGACCACGAACGCGCCGCCAAACGTGGGGGCGGCCAGACTCCCATCTCGCTCGATGACACGGACGCCGAGGACCGTTTCAAGCTCGAGCCGGCTTCCGACCAGTCTCCCGAGAAAATTTTCGAACGCAACTGGTTTTTGACCCTGTTCGACCAGGCGCTGCAACTCCTGCGTGAAGAGCAGGCCGCCGCCGGCCGCGGGGACCTCTTCGATCATCTCAAGTCGTTTGTCGTCGACGACGCCGCCGCCGGCGAATACCAGGCCGTGGCCGAACGGACAAAAATGACCCCCAACGCCGTAGCCGTAACCGTTCACCGGTTGCGTGAACGTTACAAGAAACTCGTCCATGCCGAGGTCGTTCGCACGGTGGCCGATCCCTCCGAAATCGAGGACGAACTGCGGCGCTTCTTTAGCGTCCTCGACCAATAATCTTAGTCCTGGTTCCTGGTTGCTGGTTCCTGGACTTGCGGCGCGGCTGGCAGGCCCTTTTCCGCTTTCCGCTTTCCCACCTTCGCCCTGCGGGCTACGGCGTGGCGACCGCTTTCCGCTTTTTCCTTCGTAACTTTCTTAAGATAACTTGTAAGAAGATCCCGCGGGTTCCGTAAGTAATAGGTGAAGGCAAACGCAGGTCGCATGAACACCAACAGACAGGCAGCAACGGTTCGAAACTCGCAGGGAAACCTGGGGACGAGTCTGTGGGTGTGGCGACCGGACGGGATGGCCGTTGCTTCAACGGATCATCTGCCCCAGCCAGGCCTGCCTTACCCACCCGAAATCCCGCCTTATCTCCACTCGTATTCAACAGGGAGGCGATATGAATAGCATGGCTGAATCGCGGCTGGGGCGTGTGTTGCTGCACGCCCTTTGCCTCCTCCGAAACCCCGCCCACCGTCAATGGCATTGGCGTGGGATCGTCCGGGAATTTCGAGGCTGATTGGTTCCTCATTGTTCGCGGGTGGCCCGCAGCACTTCTTCAATGGTTGTCTGGCCTCGCAAGGCCTTGTTTAGCCCATCCTCGAACATCGGACGAAATCCTCGGGCCCGAGCGAGGGCTTGCAGCCTTAGCCCATCCATCCTCGGAGTGATGGCCGAGTGAAAGCTGGGATCCACCGCCAGGTACTCGTAGATGCCGATGCGGCCCCGGTAACCAGTATGAGCGCACTCCGCGCAGCCTGCTCCCTGCCACAACGACGGTGGAAGATCCTGCGGCACGGTCAGGTTAAAGGAGGCCAGCTTGGCCTGCGGATCGGCCACCGGGACACGGCATTGCGGACAAAGGCACCTGACCAAGCGCTGGGCCAACACGCCGGCCATTGTGGAGGCCAGAAGATAGGGTTCCACGCCCATGTCGACCAAGCGCGGAATGGCTCCGAGAGCGTCGTTGGTATGCAGCGTGGTAAAGACCAAGTGTCCGCCCAACGCCGCGCGTACCATCAACTGCGCCGTTTCGCGATCCCGCGTTTCACCGACCAGAATTACATCCGGGTCCTGCCGCAACAACGTGCGGAGACCTTCGGCGAAGGTGAGCCCGATGGCCTCGTTGATCTGAGTTTGGCGCACCAGGGGAAGCTGATATTCCACTGGGTCTTCCAGGGTAAAAATGCTGTTCTCCGTGCCGTCGATGAGACTGAGCGCGGTGTAGAGAGTGGTGGTTTTGCCGTTGCCGGCGGGGCCGGTGACCAGAATGATACCGTGCGGCCGCTCGAGGAGGGCGATAAAATCGCGCTCCAACTGCGCTTCGAATCCGAGCGCCTTGAGGTTGAGAGCGATGTTGCTTCGGTCCAGGACACGCAGGACGATGCTCTCGCCGAAGGCGGTGGGCAAAGTGGAACCACGCAAGCCGATCTCACGGCTGGCCACCGTCAGGTGGGCGCGCCCGCTCTGCGGTCGGCGTGTCTCGGCGATGTCCATCCCGGCGATGATCTTGAAGCGCGCGATGAAGGCCCGTTGAATCTCTTTCGGAACCAGGTAACCGGAAGTCAACATCCCATCGCGGCGAAGGCGGACGCGCAGGATCTTTTCCTCCGGATGAATGTGAATATCGCTGGCGCCGCTGTTCACTCCGTTGGCGATAATACGGTCCACCAACTGGATCATGGGCGCATCGTGTTCCGTCGTGTGCGCGAGCTTTTCCCGGTCGAGCTTGAGCAACTCTTCGACAATTTCGTCGACGGTCTGGTTGCTGGCATACAGCCGTTCGATGGCCAGCAGGATGTCCCCGACGGGCGCGGCTACCAGATTGACCTGGAGCCGGGTGGTGTGCTGGAGGACATCGAAGGCGGAGACGTTGAGCGGGTCGCTGATCGCCACGGTGAGCAGCTCGCCCTGGCACTGCACCGGCACCGCCACCAAACGCCGCGCCAACGCTTGCGGGAGCAACCGCGCCAAATCCGGCTCGAAGTTGACTCGAGCCAGGTCGATCGACTCGATCGGCGTTTTTCGCGCCAGATACTGCGAAAGGATCTCCTGGGTCACAAAGCCCAGGGCCAGCAACACTTCGCCCAGCAGCGTTCCTTGGCGCTCTTGCTCGCGCAACGCCAGGTCCAGCTGCGACTGCGTGACCAACCCCCGATCCAGGAGCCAGTCACCCAACCGCATCACTTTGTGCGCTTCGACCGTCATGACAAATCATTGCCCGCGCAACGACACAACCGCCGCTCAGTCTGGTCGAGGGCTCAAAAGCGCCTGCCCGGACGCCCATCCCGAGTTGGCGTGCTACGCCGCCTAATGAGCCAGGATCGGCAGGAATCAGAAAAGCTTGAGTCTATTCTGCAGAAGCTCGCGAACGGCGCGCAGACCGAAGGCGAGGGCCGCGCTAAGGTCCAATGGCCCGGTTGATCTGCTCGAAATAACCGGTCCAGAATCGAATGACTTGCCAGCCCACCATGAAGGCCACAGCCAGATAGACCAGCTTGGGAGTCCATTCCGCCACCGCTTTCAATTGTCGCGAGCCTTCCTCCTGATAGTAGGTGTGCAGCCGCCGCAACGTGTCCTCGAGCGAACCGCTGACTTCTCCCGTGCGATAGAGATTGCAGAATACGTCGGGAAACACGCCACTGGCGCTCACGGCTTCGGCGGGCGTGACTCCAGCCAGCACCTCGGGTTTCCAGGCTTCCACGGCCCGGCGCAAGGCGGGCGAGCCGCTGGCGGCGCCGGCCAGGTCCCAGGCCTCAATGATGGAAACGCCAGCCGCCAGCAACGCTTCTAAGGCCGAAGCCAGCCGCGCGAGCGCCAAATTGCGCCGCGCCGCACCCAGAACCGGCACCCGGCGCAAGACCGATTCGATCACGCTTCGCCAGTGTTCCCCATGGGTTCCCTGCGTCGCGTAGACCAGGCCCAGCAGAATCCCATAAACCGGGATGAGAATCCCGACCGTGCGCGCGAGATACGCGGGGATGTTCCATGATTGAAACAGAGCCGGCAGCGGCGCGATCAACACCGCCATGTGAAACAACAATGCGGGATAAAGCAGACTGGAAATGGTCTTCTGCATGAGTGCCGCGGCCGTTTCGTAGTGACCCGCCAGAAGAGTAAAACACGATGGCAATCGGCCGCTTTGCTCGCCTGCCCGCAACAAGGCGGCGTCAAAGGCCGGCAACCATCGACCGGTGCTTGTGATCGCTTCGTGGAAAGTAGCCCCCTCCGCCAACCGCGCGCACACCAGCGCCAGGGGACGCCGGAAGGAAGCGCTGGGCGGACTGCGCTGCTGAATCTCCAGCGCTTGTGGCAGCCCGATGCCTGCGGCAGTCAACTGACTGAGCTGTTGGTACAGGTGCGCCCGGCGTGTCAGCTGGCCAGGACTGATCAGCATGGACATGACCACGGCCGGCCGCCGAGCCTCAGGCCGCGATGGGATCCAACTTCGCCTTGAAATCCTTCTTGCTCTTCAACCCCACCATCTGATCGACCACCTGGCCGTTTTTGAAAAACAACAGCGTCGGGATCGAGTTGATCCGGAATTGCACCGCCAACTCCTGGTGCTGGTCAATGTTCACTTTGGCGATCTTCACCCGGCCACCATATTCGACCGCCAATTCATCTAAAATCGGCCCAACCATCTTGCAGGGGCCGCACCATTCCGCCCAAAAATCGACCACCACCGGCTGGGCGGATTTCAGCACTTCCTGCTCAAAGTTAGCAGTCGTGACGGTGACAATATTTGCAGAGCCCATAGGAAGTAGAGTTGAGATTGAGAAGGAGAAGTAGGAGGAAAAGGACCCGCCGAACGCGAACGACCAGACCGGACCGGTCGATCACATTCAACAATTTCTTTGGTTACTTGATTTGCAGCAGCAAAGCCACCACCGCAATCGCTCCCAGTCCAACCACCGCGGCGGCAATAGCGAAACCCACATCCAAACCGCTCACGCCCCGACGGGCCGCCGCAGGAATGGGCCCACGCCCAGCAGACGGACCTGCGCCCGCACCGGCCGGACGACTCACCTGAGCTCCCGTATTCGTCGGTGGCCGCACGGACGGCGCCGCCGACGCAGGCGCGGGCGTTGCAACCCCTACGGCCGTGGGAGGACGGAGCGTCGGCCCGGCCGGAGCACTCCCCGGCGGAGCAGCCGGGCCGCCGGCCGGCAACGTCGGCAACTTGATCGTCGGTGAGGCCGCCGGCTTCGGCGGAAGACTAATCCGGACAGTTTCCTTCTTCGGTTGAACTTTGGCCGCTTCCGGCGGCTTCGGCGGAACACCGCTGCCAGGCGCGTTCGGATTGGGCGGATTTGGATCTGACATAAAGACTTAAGATTGTGCGGCGCAAACTAGTGCCCTGCTCCGGGGGTGTCAAACCCTAACTTGGCTGCTGACAGCGGTCGGGCGTATTCAGGCACTGCTCCCGATGCATCATGCATCAACTGTAGCGGCGCTCACCGACGGCCGCCACTGCGATCGCCACCGCGATCGCCTCGGTAGCCCCCGCCCCCGCCCCCGCCACCACCGCCCCGCGGCGGACGATCCTCCCGTGGCCGGGCAATGTTCACGGTCAGCGGGCGTCCTTGAAATTCCTTGTTATGAAACATCTCCACGGCCTTCGCTGCTTCTTCCGCCGTCGACATTTCGACGAAAGCGAAACCGCGTGATTTGCCGGTAAACTTGTCGACCACCACGCTGGCGGAGCTGACCACGCCCGCCGCAGAGAAGAACTCTTGCAGATCTCCATCCATGGTCTGATAGGGAAGGTTTCCAACGAAGAGTCGCGAGTCATTCATAGGTCACGAGGGGGTTGGGCGCTTGAAACAACAGGGTTGGGAGTTGCTGCCCTGGCAGTAGCTCGGAATGTCGCGCTAGGATTACCGACAATCTGTCTTCTGACACCGACACGGCTGTTCTTTGCGTTGAACACCATAAACGCTGCGCCAAATAATAAAGAGAGTCAATCCTGGAGTGCAGGCCCGGGGGAGTCTCCGACGAGAAGCACCCGGCCGGCAAGCGCAGGCAGGAGTTTGCTCTTTGCTCTTGAGAGCAGCGCCGTAACGGGCCTATACCAGCCTCGCTCATGAGCCAACCACCGTTGCTGTTTGACGCCCACCTCGACTTGTCGATGAATGCGATGGAGTTCAATCGCGACCTGCGTTGGACCCACGAACGGATTCGCCGCCGGGAACTCGAGATGCGCGACTACCCCTGCCGATCCCGGCACACCGTGTGTTTTCCTGAAATGCGCCGCGGCCGCGTCGGCTTGTGTGTCGCCACTCAAATCGCGCGGCACGTTCCTTACTTCAGCCGCATGCCCGGCTGGTTCAGCCCCGAACAAGCCTGGGCTCACACACAAGGTCAACTAGCCTGGTATCGGGAAATGGAGTCAGCCGGTGAATTGGCGCAAATCCGCACCCGGCACGAGTTGGAGGCGCATCTTCGACTTTGGCTGGAAGCGGCGCCGGCCGATCAGACGCGGCTGCCCATTGGCTACATCTTGAGCCTGGAAGGTGCCGACTCCATTGTTACCCCGGCCCATCTGGAGCGTTCCTATGCGGACGGACTGCGCGCCGTCGGTCTGACTCATTATGGTCCCGGGATCTACGGCCATGGGACGGACGATGAAGGCCCACTGACCCCGCGCGGGCACGAGTTGCTCCAGCAGATGGAACGGCTGGGGATCATCCTGGATGCGACGCATCTGTGCGACGAAAGCTTTTGGGACGCTTTGGATCATTTTAACGGCGCGGTCTGGGCCAGCCACTCTAATTGCCGCGTGTTGGCCAATTGGAACCGGCAGTTCAACGATGACCAGATCAAGGAACTGATCCGACGCGGGGCGGTGCTGGGCATGGCGTTCGACGCGATTATGATGGTGCATGGGTGGTTCTGGAAACGATCGCAGCCGCAGGAATTCAACCTGCGCCTCGAAAAGATCTGCGAACACATCGATCACATCTGCCAATTGGCCGGCAACGCCCGGCATGTGGGCATCGGCACCGATCTGGACGGAGGCTTTGGCACGGAACAAACGCCCCTCGATCTGCAAAGCATCGCTGACCTGCAAAAATTGACCGGCCTGCTGGCGGCGCGCGGCTACCGCGCCGAGGACATCGACGGCATCTTCCACCTCAACTTCGTGAATCTGCTGCGCCGCGTCTGGCCGGAATGATCTCCGGTTTCTGCTTTGCCGACGCGGGGACGCGCGTTAAGGTCTGGCTCATGTCCTGCCGCGTCCTTGGCTGAATTCAGGTCCCATGTTTCCACGCCTCGCGTATCGCCTCCTCATAGCCAATAGCCACGCTGTATTCATGACCAATGGCTGTCGCCCCTTGCGATGACCTGGACCCAGAACTACGATCCGCTCGGACACGCAGTTCTTTCGACGCTCATGGCGGCGCTTCCGGTGGTGGTATTGCTCGGAGCGATCGCCTGGCTGAAAGTGCGCATCCACTACGCGGCGTTGCTCGGGTTGGCCGTGGCACTGGTGGTCGCGCTGGCCGCCTATCGGATGCCTTGGACCGCGGCGCTCGCCACCACCGTATTCGGAGGCGCCTATGGTCTGTTCCCCATCGGTTGGATCATTTTGAATCTGATCTTCCTCTACGAACTCACCGTGGACCGAGGCTGGTTTGCCATCTTGCGGGGCAGCCTGGCCGGTTTGGCCCCGGATCCGCGCATTCAGCTGATCCTGATCGCATTTTCCTTCGGCGCCTTCTTCGAAGGCGCGGCCGGGTTCGGGACCCCCGTGGCCGTGACGGCGGCGATCCTGATTCAGCTCGGGTTTAAGCCGCTGGCGGCTTCCGGATTGTCGCTCATCGCCAATACTGCGCCGGTTGCCTTCGGTGCGCTCGGCACCCCGATCCTCGCCCTGAGCAAAGTAACCGGCATCGATGAGATCATTTTATCCAAGATGGTCGGACGTCAGTTGCCCTTCTTTTCGTTGATCGTTCCGTTCTGGGTGGTCTGGGCGCAAGCCGGCTATCGCGGGATGGTCGGGGTTTGGCCGGCCGCCTTGACCGCCGGAGTGGCCTTTGCCATCCCGCAGTTTATCGTTTCGAATTATCACGGCCCCTGGCTGGTGGATATTGTCGCCTCGATCTGTTCGATCCTCGCCGTGATCGCGCTGCTGAAGGTTTGGAAGCCCACCGACAATTGGCAGCAGACGAAAGCCGGAGGGGAGGCCGCAACGTCGGCCCGTTCCTCAGCGCAGGCGGTGCCGTCGCTTCCTGACCCCCGCCAGGTACGTCAGGCTTGGCTTCCCTGGCTCTTGCTCAGCGTGCTCGTGTTCGTCTGGGGCGTGCCCGCCGTTAAAAAAGCGTTGGACACTTGCTCCGCTCCACAAGTGGAAGTGAGGGGTCTGCATGGCAAGATCGTCCGCTCCTTTCCGGTCGTGCCCCGCCCCACACCCGCGAACCCCACCAAACCGGAAGAAGCGGTCTTTCGCTTCAATTGGCTTTCGGCCACCGGCACCGGGATCCTGGTTTCGGCGGTGTTAGCCGGACTGCTCATGGGGTTCAGCCCCGGCCGCCTGGCTCGGATTTATTGGCGAACCATCACGCGGGTGCGGTTCTCGCTCATCACCATCGCCGCCATGCTCGCGCTGGGTTACGTCACCAGATACTCAGGAACCGACGCCACCCTGGGTTTGGCCCTGGCCGAAACCGGCCGATTTTATCCGTTTTTCGGAACGATGCTGGGCTGGTTGGGCGTCGCGCTGACGGGGTCCGACACCGCCAGCAACGTGCTTTTCGGGAGTCTGCAAAAGATCACTTCGCAACGAGTGGGCATCAGCCCCGTCCTGATGGCGGCGGCCAACAGTTCGGGCGGCGTCATGGGCAAGATGGTGGACGCGCAGAGCATCGTGGTGGCCAGCACGGCGACCAACTGGTACGGACATGAAGGGGCGATTCTGCGCTTTGTGTTTTTCCATAGCATCGCGCTGGCCGCCCTGGTCGGTCTGCTGGTCTATGCCCAGGCCAATTTCCCGCTTTTTACTCAAATGGTGCCGCAGCTAAATTCTGCTCCGCCCACGCCCATGTCCGTGCGCTCCCCATGAACCGTGGGGGAAAAGCGGAAAGCGGAAAGCGGAAAGCGGAAACACGGGGGCGTCTTCGGAAACGAAGGGTTCAAGGTCCCAATGCGTGTGCAAAAGCAGATGGAGGCTACCCATGAACCTTTCCTGTCTCGTAGCAGCCGACGTAAGGAGGCTCACTCTATCGTGGCGCGTTCGTCGGGAAAGAGATCAGAGCCCTTCGACAGGCTCAGGGTGTACCTCGTTACCTCGGCTGCTACGTTAGATTTAAGTTCAAGGCCCCAATTCGCGTGCACAAGCAGATGCCAGCTACCCATGAACCTGACCTTCGGGAACTCGAAACTCTTGGCCTTCTCACCCCTCACCCCGGCCCTCTCCCC
>DATLUX010000269.1:0-9829 GCA_035577805.1 Verrucomicrobiia bacterium | reverse complement strand
CGGAGCTTCCCGCCAGAAAACTGAAAGTAACTGCGTCACCGCGAGGTGAGGTGGAGAGCAACTGGAAGTGAACAGGCAGCCTGTAGACTCAATCTTGCAAAGAATCATCCTCGCCTTGCTGGTCTGAGGCTCTGCCTCGTTAGAGGTTAACTTCCGCATTGTTGGGTTCTTGGCGTTCTGTCATGGTGCCGACCCATCACTAGCACTAGCCAGCATGGCCACGACATTCCACTTCGCGCGACTGTTTAAGCCATGAGCCATTTTTCTTGGTGGGCGGATGGCAGCATCGTGGGGGTTTACCTGCTCGTCACGATGGTGGCGGGTTTTGTGGTCCGAAGGTACGTCAGGCGCGTCGACGACTTTCTCGTGGCCGGCCGGGAGATGAACGTGTACCTCGGCATCGCGTCGCTGGCGGCGACGGAATTCGGGGTGATTACCTGCATGTACACGGCGCAGAACGGCTATGAAAAGGGGTTCGCCGGCGCTGTGCCCGGCATGTGCCAGGCCGTGGCGATGTTCCTCATCGGCGTGACCGGCTTCTGCATCAAGCCGCTCCGCCAGTCCGGCGTACTGACCATTCCCGAGCTGTTTGAAAAGCGTTTCGGGCCGCGCATCCGCTGGGCGGCCGGCCTGGTCATCGTCCTGGGCGGGCTGCTCAATATGGGTGTCTTCCTCCGCGTTGGCGGCGAGTTTCTCACGTTGGTCGCCGGAGTCGATGCGCGGTACCTCGAGCTCACCATGACCGTGCTTCTCATCGGCGTCGCCGCCTACACCATCCTGGGCGGCATGTTGTCCGTCCTTGTCACTGATTTCCTGCAGTTCGTGATCATGAGCGCGGGCATGATCGCCGTCACGATCCTGATCCTGGTGAAGATCGGCTGGAGCAAGCTGGTGGAGACGGTGGCGGTTCACCATGGGGCGGGCGGGTTCAATCCGTTCGTCCACCCGGACATGGGTTGGTCCTACGTCCTCTTCAACGTCTTTCTCAACACGGCCGCGTGCCTGACCTGGCAGGCTGTCATCGCACGTATTCTGGCTGCCAAAGATGCAGAGACCGGCCAGCGTGTTTACCGGGGCACGGCCTTCTTTTTCGTGTGCCGCTTTATGATTCCGGGCCTGTGGGGTATCGCCGCACTGGCCGCGCTCGGCCCGCCGGTGCCAGGGGCCAACACGCTGCACGCCATGCCAAAGTTTCTCAGCACCTTTCTGCCCGCCGGCATGCTGGGCCTGCTGATTGCCGCCATGCTCGCCGCCGACATGAGCACCGATTCCTCCTACATGCTCACCTGGGGCAGCGTCATCTACAATGATCTGCTCGCCCCGCTCCGCCGCCGCCCCGGCGCGGCGTGGGACGAACGCCGGGGCTTGGTCATCAACCGCGCCATCATCGCGGCGATCGGCGTTTTCCTTCTTTTCTATGGCCTTTGGTACCCGTTGCAGGGCGATCTTTGGACCTACTTGGGCGTTACCGGAACCATCTACCTTTCGAGCATGACGACGCTGGTGATTGCCTGCTGCTATTGGAAGCGGGCCAATAACTGGGGCGCCGCCGCCGCCATCGTGATCGGCGCGGTCGTGCCAGTGGGGTATTTGTTGCTCGAACAATTGCCGGCCACCAAAGAGTTGGCTAAACGAATCGGGCCATACTATTCGGGCATCGCCACCTATCTGCTCGTGGCACTGGGCATGGTCGTTGGGTCACTCTTGAAACCAGCAGCCGGCGTCAGCAGCACGCCAGCAGCGGAGAGGCACGAAGAAAGATCGCGTCATGCATGATCACTGGTTTTGGGGCCTGCTGATGCTGGCCGTCTTGGCCTGGTACTCCACGATCACCATCTACGTGGCCGTGCGCGGTTCCTTTGACATTCGCGACATGCTCCGCCGATTGGGCGACCGCCACCACGAACAAGACTAAACCGAATGGAGTGCAAAAGACTCGCTCATCTGCTTCCAGAATTGAGGAAGCTGTGCGCCATGGGCTATCTCTGCGTTGATCGGCAACGCGCCCGCTGCACCCGAGAGGTCAAGGTTCAGGGTTCAGGGTTCAGGGTTCAAGGTTCAGGGTTCAGGGTTCAGGGTTCAAGGTTCAGGGTTCAGGGTTCAGGGTTCAGGGTTCAGGGTTCAGGGTTCAAGGTTCAAGGTTCAGGGTTCAGGGTTCAAGGTTCGGGGTTCAAGGTTCAAGGTTCAAGGTTCAAGGTTCAGCACGCGGCAACATAGTAGGCACAGATCCGGATTCAAGCATCTTAGGGCCGCCACCTACCTTGAACCCCTGAACCCTGAACTCTGTACTCGCCACAGCGCGCGCTGTTCGCGGTCTTGTCACATGCCCGTGACCCACTTTTGACAATTTTAAGCGCGCCCCAAAACAAGGTACGCTTTAGAAGGTTTGATCTATGCAAAACCAAATCATCGCAACCCTCTGTTTTGTCTTTTCCCTGTCGGCGCCTCCGCTCCGCGGAGTCGACCTGATCGCCATCGGAACGGTGAGCGGCACCTACGAGGATTTCGCCACGGAAACGGCTGCCCCGCTGGAAAGCGGGGTCCCGGGCAATCGCCTGGGCGGCATCGCGGCCGACACAACGCGTTCGCTCATCTTGAATCCGAACAAGTTCTTCGTCTTCGCTTTTAGCGACAGCGAACTGCCTGGATACATCCCACAGCAAATTCGGTTGCCGCGACCAAACTAGAGCGAGTCCGGTGCAAGGGCGGTCTAGCTTGCGGTGCGATTGCAGGGTGGAACGTCGACAAACCATCGCTGGCCTTTCTCCATTTTAGGCGGGGAACCTGAAGCTGCCAACCAATCAACCAGAACAAGCGCAGCTTCCGGCCCCCCCCGGGGCCGGGCGGTGGTGCCGAGTGGCGGGAGCTATGGCACCTCGGGGACGTCCTCGTTCTTGATCAGGCGAACCGATTCGACCGTTACCGACCCTTTGCCGACGGTGCCCAGGGCTGAGAAGGAGCCCGTCTGTGCGCTGCCGGTGCTATCGATCCGCGCTTGCACGCTGACGGTGTGCACCCCTTGGGGCACATCCACCGCCACGAAACTGAACGCAGCCGCGTCCATCGAATCGAGGATCAACTCGATCGTCTCTGGCGTCACGCAATCAGGATCGACAATGATGCTCAGGGTGCCATCGGCGTTGGTGACAATCGTCAGACATCCAGCAATCGCTCCCTCCAACGTGGCCGAAAGAGTTTGCGTCCGGCGCCCGTAAACCACCGCTCCGGGCTCGGCGGGCTGGCCATCAACCAGGACTCGAACTTGCACACTGGCGGTCGCCGTGGACGTGTCCGTTTTCATGTTCTTGCTGCTCACCAAGGTTTGCGTAAACAAACCCACCTCCAACGACGCGTTGATAAACAAATCCTTCTGGTTGGCGGTCTTGATGTTGTTAGCCAACACCGTTTGCCAATCGCCCGTGCCCGTTGTCTTGGGCAACAAAGTGATATCGGAAGTCTTGGCGGTCACTTTGGCCGACGGCTGGTTTTGCGCGTAGCCCATTTCCACCGCCAGAGCGCCGAGCAGAGCCAGCGCCAACGTCCGCGTCGCGAGCTTAGTACAGTTTGGTTTCATGTGTTTTACGTTTTCCTGCGTGTCATTAACCTGAGCCGGGTTAAGCTGATTTGTGATTACGGTACATCATTGAAGCATACACATCTGCATGTCCAAGGGTGCTCAGCACGGGGTTAGCACGCACTGTGCCTGAACATGACGGCAGCAAACTTTGCTGGAGTGCGACGCCAGATGTCGTGGGCGCACAACGCATTCCTAAAGTTCATCGTCACGGACAAGTCAGCAGCCGCGCGCGCATTTTTGCAAACTGCCGCAAATAGATTTTCCTTGGTCCACAATCAATTTGCCAGCGTCCGGCGAATCTGAGGCGGATGACACGCGGCCGCCACGCCTCCGCGCTCCGACAACTCGTTGAGATGAGATCAGAAAGAGCAATAAGTGCGTCGCATGGGTCACTTCCAGGTTTGGGCTCGCCTTTTGCTTCAGTTCGACTCCTGTGTAAAATGCACGAACAGACTCTTTCACCTGCAACCTTTGCAAAAGGCACGGCGCCGGGACTTGGCGAGCGACGCACGCAAGCATTGCAGCGATATCTCGCTCGAGCCACTCAGTTCTTTATCCTGGCGAGCGCCGTGTTGATCGGGCGGGCTTACGGTCAGCGCGTACCGCCGGCCAATGACAATTTTGCCAACCGCCTCGCGCTGATCGGAGCCAATATCACGACGAACGGAAATAATCTGTATGCCACGTCCGAGCCGGATGAGCCGAACCCATCAAATTTGGCCGGAGCCCGATCGGTTTGGTGGACTTGGACAGCGTCGCGGGATGGGGTTCTAACGGTCTCCACGGCCGACAGCGACTTTGACACGGTGTTGGGCGTGTTCACCGGCAATTCTCTTTCCAATTTGTCGCTCGCGGCCTTCAACGACAACGACCCGGTTGAGCGCATCCCGACCAGCCGCGTGACTTTGAACGCAAGCGCGGGAATGACGTATGACATTATGGTGGATGGCCACTTGGATTCTGCGGGCAACATCGCGTTGGCGCTGGTGCTCGGGCCGCCGCAAACCGTTCCGCCCAATGACAATTTCGCCAATCGCACGGTCATCTCCGGCCGGCGCGTAAACGTTAGCGGCTCGAATCGTTACGCCAGCCGAGAACCCGGAGAGCCCCGACACGCGGGGACCCTCGGCGGCAAGTCTGTCTGGTGGAGTTGGGCCGCCCCGGCCTCCGGCGGGGCCACCGTCAGCACCTCCGGCAGCCGCTTTGATACGGTCTTGGGTGTGTACCGCGGGGACTCGCTCTCGAATTTGGTGTTCGTGGCGGGCAACGACGATGCTCCCAGCACCACCAGCGGGGAAAGCGCGGTCACCTTCAATGTGGTCGCAGGCACGATTTATCAGATCGCCGTCGATGGTTACGACCTGGCGGCCGGCGACGTTGCCCTGCGCATCGTGTTCGGAGATGGGCAGCCGGTGCCGATGAACGATAATTTTGAAAACGCCATCCCGCTGAACGATTCCTCCCTCACCGTCACCGGTTCCAATGCGGGAGCCAGCTTCCAGGCAGATGAACCCATGCACGCGGCCAGCTTTGGAGGAAAATCTGTTTGGTGGGTGTGGACCGCCCCCGCAGCAGGTTTCGCTACGGTCGATACCATCGGCAGCGACCTGGATACATTGCTTGGAATCTATACCGGTTCCACTCTGCTCAGCCTGACCGAAATCGCCAGTGATGACGATGGCGGGGGCAATGCTACCAGCGCAGCGACCTTCAACACCAGGCCCGGTCTGGCCTATCGGATCGCCGTGGACGGCTGGGATGGAGCCAGCGGCCGCATCACGTTGCACATTTCATTCCGGCCAGCACCGGCGCCTAATCTTTTCGTCTTCGCTCAATCCCAAGCCCAAATTCAAACGAACGGTTTCCTTTTATATCTGCTGGCGCCGGCGGGTTTTTCCTATGCCATCGAATACTCGGCTACCCTCGGCCAGTGGCTCGGTTTGCAAACCAACACCCCTCTGGTCAATGGCATCATCACCATCCAGGATCCTGGGGCCGCTCTCGAGCCACGCCGTTTCTATCGAGTTTTGCGCTTGCCGTAGTGATTTGTTGAATTGAACACTTGGTTTCTCGTCCCGGAGCCGCTGAGCCTAGGCGCTCCAGGGCTACCCCACACGAGTTTTCTTCCCTCGTGCGTCGCAGCGCGGATGTGCCGAACGCGGTCGGGCGATGTTGGCTGCGTGACCAGCAGCCCGAGTTGTCCGCCCAGGCATTCGTCTCTTGGCGGGAAGACGCGGCGATTCGGACGACCTGGGAGATCTTCACTGCGCATTGGGACGATTTCTGTTATCCGTCCTCCGATGATGTCGTGGTGTGGCCGGAGTCGGAACGATGGGCATTATTCTACTTCCATGAAGACTGTCGCAAAGAGCTCTCGATGAACCTCAACGTCGTAGGCCTTGAATATCTGCGACACGCATAGCTTTACGACATGAACAAAGCGTATTCGCAGCCTTAGAAGAATCTTGTCATGCGCCCGGGTGGCTCATCCAGGGCAAAAGGAGTTTGACATGTGCCTGGCCATCTACCTACCGTTCGGTAGTCATGGCGGCGCGCGTGATGGATGCGAAAGAGAAGGTGTTGCAGGCTGCGGTCCGGGCTTTTGCCGCGGCCGGCTATGCTGGCACCTCGGTGCACGATATCTTGAAGGCCACCGGCCTGTCCAAGCCGACCCTCTACTATTATTTCCAGAGCAAAGAGGGGTTGTTCCGGGCGATCCTCGCCTTCGCCTACGACGAATCTTTTCGTCGCATGCAGGTCGCCACCACCGGGGAGGGCACGTGTGCGCAGCGCCTGGTGAAGATGGCGGGGGCTGTCTTTGCTTTCGCCACCGAACATCGGGATCTGATGCGCCTGGTTTTCGCCACCATCTTTGCAGCTCCCGGGGAGATTCCGCCTGGGGTCGTTGATGCCGGGAAACGCCGCCGCAGTTTCGAGCTGGCGCGCAGTCTGGTGCAGGAGGGCCAACGCGCGCGGGAACTCGACCCGAAACGCGATCCGCTCGAGCTGACGCACGCGATTTTTGGAGCGATCAGTCACCAGGTGCGCATGCACCTGATCGACCCGGATGGAACTCATGGAGCGCTCGATCGCAAACGGGCCGGCCGGGTGGTGGATCTTTTCCTGAGCGGAGCGCGTTACCAAAGGAGGAGACCATGAGGGCGAAATTCCTGCAAGCGCTTGGCCTTTCCGGCCTGGCCCTGGCGGTGTTGACGGCCTGCCATCGCCACGCGGAATCGAGACGCCCGGACGCGCGGCCCGCCGCAGTGCCCGTCACGATCACGACGGTGACGAATGTGACGTGGGACCGGTTGGTTTCCATCGTCGGAACGCTTTATCCCAAGGACACCGCGACGATCGCGGCGCAGGTCGATGGGTCCGTCGAACGGACCTTGGTGGACTTCGGCGATCGGGTGATGAGCAACCAGGATCTGGCCTTCATCGACACGGCCTCGTATGAAGCGCAACTGACCCAGCAGGCAGGTAACCTGACGCGAGCCGCGGCGACCCTGACCAACGCCCGGCGTAGCTACGAACGGGTGCAAAAGCTGAGCAAGGATGAGATCGCCTCGCTCGCGGACTTCGATCAGGCCAGGACGGCGCTCGACCAGGCGGAAGCCGAGGTCAAGGCGGCCCGCGGCGCGGAGGTCGTGGCGAAGCTCAATGTCGAGCGCTCGCGGGTGGCCGCGCCGTTCGAAGGCGGCATTTCCCTGCGCGTGGTTGGCCGCGGCGATTACGTCAAGATCGGCTCCCCCCTCTTTGAGATCGTCAACGATGCCATCCTGAAATTCATCTTCGCTGTTCCGGAGCGCAACGCTTCCTTCGTCCGCAAAGGGCTCCCGGTGTCATTCAGCGTGGACAATTATCCGGGCGAACGATTCACCGGCAGCGTTTATCTGATCAGTCCGGCGGTCAGCACCGCAACCCGTGCGTTTAACGTCGGAGCCCTTGTGACCAACGCCGAGTTCAGACTCAAGGCCAACACGTTTGCCCGCGGCGCCCTGGTGGTTGAACGCGGCGTGCCCACCTCGGTGGTGCCACTGGAAGCGGTGGTGAGCTTTGCGGGCGTGACGAAGGTCTTCCGGGTGCAGGACGGCAAAGCGGAGAGCCGCGCCGTGAAAGCCGGCCGCATTCGCGATGGACTCCAGGAGATCATGGAAGGGGTCAACCTGGGCGACCAGGTGGTGGTCACCGGCACCACGAAATTGACCGACGGCATGAGCGTGATCATTCAGGCGTCGGGGCGCAGCGAGATAGAAGCGCGCCCGGTCCAGGTCAGCGGGACGAACACCGTCGCGGAGCAACGCCACGGAGGCGAATAACCCGCCAGTCGCCCCGACCGCCCCGCTCCCACCCGAGAGCAAGGGCGTGGGCCTTGCCGACTTATGCATCAAGCGGCCGGTCTTCGCCACCATGCTGAACCTGTTCCTGGTCGTGCTGGGCTGGTTTTCATTCAAGGACATCGGCATCGATCAGTTCCCCAACGTCGAACTTCCCATCATTACGGTCACCACCACCTTGCGCGGGGCTTCGCCGGAGGAGATGGAAACCAGCGTGACCAAGCCGCTGGAGGAGATCATCAATACCATCCAGGGCATTGACGAACTCAGCAGCGTCACCACCGAAGGCGTCTCGCAAATCACGGTCACGTTCCTGCTGGAGCGCAATCGCGACATCGCGGCGCAAGACGTGCGCGACAAGGTCAACACGGTCCTGGCGCGGCTGCCGCCGGGCACGGACCCGCCGATTATTGACAAGTTCGACCTCGACGCCGTCCCGGTCATCTCGCTGAGCGTGAGCGCGCCGCGCGACTTGAAGGAGATCACCTACATTACGGACAAGTTCATCAAGCAGAACCTCGAAACCGTGCCGGACGTCGGCTCGATCAGCATGGCGGGAGCGCGGACACGGGCCGTGCAGGTGGCGATCGATATCCAGAAGTTGCGCGCCTACAACCAGACCATTGAAGACGTGCACAAGGCGCTGGCCCGGCAGAACGTGGAAATCCCCGGCGGCCGCTTGAACCAGAAGCCGCGCGAATTGGTAGTTCGCACGCTGGGGCGGATGAAGGCCGTGAAGGATTTCAACGAACTCATCATCGCCAACTCAGGGGGCCAGCCGGTTTATCTCAAGGATCTCGCCCGGGTGGAGGACTCGGTCGAGGAACCGCGCAGCCTCTCGAAGGTGAACGGGGAGAACTGCGTCACGCTCATCATCCGCAAACAGTCCGGAAGCAATTCGGTCAAGGTTATCGACGCGGTCAAGAAACGGATTGAAGAGCTGCAGGCCGTGGTGCCTTCCGATTTCAAGCTTCGCGTCATCCGCGATCAATCCCGCTTCATCGAGCGTTCCCTCGAAGAGATCAATATTCACCTCATCCTGGGGGCCATTCTCGTGGCCCTGACCACGTTCTTTTTCCTGCATGACTGGCGCGGAACCGTCCTGGCCTCCATCGCCATCCCCGCCTCGATCATTTCAACCTTCACGCTCATGCGGGCGATGGGCTACACGCTGAACAACTTTACCATGCTCGGACTGGTCTTTGCCGTCGGCATTGTCATCGACGATGCCATCGTCGTGCTGGAGAACATCCACCGCACGATGGAGGAAAAGGGCTGGAGCGGCCGCCAGGCCGCCAGTTACGCGACGCGCGAGATCGCCCTGGCGGTCATGGCTACCACCCTCTCGCTGGTGGTGATTTTCCTGCCCCTGGCCTTCATGAAAGGTCGCGTCGGCATGTTCTTTTCCAGCTACGGCGTGACGGTCGCCTTCGCCATCCTGGTGTCGTTGTTTGTGTCCTTCACCCTCACCCCCATGCTCTCCTCACGCTTTCTCAAGCACACGGATGACGAGCGCATCCGCGAAAAGAAAGCCCATGGCGGGTGGCTGATGCAGTGGCTTTCCCGACATTACCTGCGCGTGCTTCGCTGGAGTCTCCAGCACCGCTGGGTCGTGATGGTCGCCTCCGGACTTTGCTTTGCCTCCATCGGCCTCCTCGGGAAAATGACCCGCTTCACTTTCATCCCGCAGGATGATTCGAGCGAGTTCGAGATCTCGCTGCAAACCGCTGAAGGCACCGATTTGGAGCGGACGGTGGAGATTTGCGATCAGATCGCGCAACGGCTGAAGGCCCTGCGCATTGACGGGCAGGCGGTGGTGGCCGACACGCTCGTGACCATTGGGAATACGAGCGGCCGGCTGGGCAAGGGCGCCGGAGAGGTCACGCTCGCCACGATTTACTGCCGGCTGCCT
>DATLUX010000268.1:0-25069 GCA_035577805.1 Verrucomicrobiia bacterium | reverse complement strand
GTGACGTTGGTGGTGGTGAAATCCACCGAGACGGCGTTATTAGTTGTGCCGGTGCGCATGACGGTGAGGGTCAAGGTGCCGTCGCTTTCATTGACCGTGTTGGTAATGGCCGTGAAGCGCAGCACGGCCGAATCATTGGTGATGATGGTGACCGTGAAGTTGGTGCTGCCGGCGACCAGCGTGGTATTCGTCGGGTTACGCAAGCGAACAAAAAACGTCTCTTTGTTTTCGGCCTGGAAATCGTTCAGGACCGTGACGGAAACGGTCTTGCTGGTTTCACCGGCGGCAAAGGAGAGGAGGCCGTTGGTGGCGATGTAATCAGCGCCCGCGGTGGCGGTGCCATTGGCGGTGAAATAATTGACGGTCACGCCGGTGTTGGTCCTGCCGGAACGGATGACCTCGATGGAGACGACGTTGGTGCTTTCGCTGACGGTGAAGCTGGTCCCGACAAACCCGACGGTGCTGGCGTCATCGTCGAGGATGTGGACGGTGGTATTGCTGGTGAACAGGGTGCCCACGCTGGGATTACTCAGGGCAATGGTCAGGGTTTCCGTGGCCTCTCTCAAATCGTCATCGAGGATGGGCACCACGATGGTTTGATTGGTTTCACCCGCCGCGAAGGAAAGGGTGCCGTTGGTGGCGATATAATCGGTGCCGGCCAGGGCGGTGCCATTGGTGGTGGCATAATCGACGGTGACCGCGAGGTTGGTGACGCTGCTGCGGGAGACGTTGATGATAATGGAGCCGTTGGTTTCAGCGACGGAATTGCTGGACGCCGTGAAGGAGAGGATGACGACAGGCCATCGGAAGGCGGAGACGGTCGGGGCGGTGTTGCTGATGCTGGTGGCGTTATCGGCGGCGTTCGTGGCTCCGATGGCCACACCGGTGGCCGCGCGCTGGTAAGAGACATTGGGATTGGAGAAATAAGGAATGCGCGTGCCAGGGGCATAAGCCATGACGGTGCGATACGTGATGTTGTCGTCGCCGACGAAGCGATAGCCGTACGAATAAGGATAGGCGCCCGGGCTGCTGCTGTTCTGGCGATCATGCGCGCAGCCCATGTTGTGGCCGAGTTCGTGCGGGAACGTGTAGGAACCCGCGGCATAGACGCGCCGCACCACGCTGAAGGCGTAACTGGAAAAGTTGGTGGTCACGGTGGACATCAGATACCCGAGCCCAGCGTAGGTGGTCATCGTTTCCGTAAACAGACACACCAGATCCGCCCCATACTGGTTGCGCAAGGCGTGCACGGAATCCATGTAACCGTCGCTCGGATTCTGCAGGCGCGTCAGATCCGTGGCCGCGTTGCCCGTCTCCGAGTAACTCACTTCACCCCGGAAAACGAGGTTCAGGGTCACCGGAATCAAACTATTAGCATACGTGTCGTTCGCCTCGGCCACCGCCAGGTCGATCAAGGTATTCATGGCGGCCACACCGCCCGCCCCAATCCGCGCCGCCGATGTATACACCACCATGACGTCGACATTCGTATTCGAACTCGCAGCGGGCTCGATCCCCGGGCTCGCCGGGAAGAATAAATCCCGCTCCAACGGCGAGCCCCCGCCCAACGCCATCGGCTTTGCCACAAAACTCCCCGGCTCATCACCCGGGATGGGCGGATAACTCTTTTTGCGCAATCGGATCGGACGCGGTTTGGCGGGCGCTCGCTTGAGCGGGCCGCAGGTGGGGATCTGGGCTTTGTCCAGTTCAGTGACTTTATGGAGTCCGTCCCCGACGTAACGGATCTGGTAAGAACCCAACCCTGGGACATCGATGCTGGCCGCGATTAGGTCTCCTTCGGATACCAGGATCACGCGACTGTTCGGCCAACCATCCACCACGCCGCTGGAAAAAAAGTTCGTGCCATTCCGGTAGCGAGTCCGGTCAATAGCGGCGGTGAGCGTGAGGTCGTTGAACAGATTCAGTTCGAGCCGGGAAGAATCCAGATTCAACGATGGCGGGGCAGGCTGGTGAAGGGGCGAATCCGGCGAGGCCAACAGCGGTGTGTTGACCCGGATAAAGCGGGCCCGTTTGGCGGAGATCTCGGTGGTGGCGCCATCCCCCAAGGGCAGATTGTCGTGATTAAAAAACTTAGCGCGCCCGAGAGCTTGGGCGGTGGCGAGGTGAGCCCAAAGCAGGATGGCGACTGACGCCAGGACGCCAAGGGCGCCCGCGCTGCGCGACCTGGCCCGGACACCCGTGGCAGCGGGACGGAATGCATTGAGCCCTGTGTGCAAGCGGCTTGGCACGGGCGAGGCCCTTCGCCGTCGCTTATTGCAGGAGCCGGAGCACGCTTTGGGGCATTTGATTGGCCTGCGCGAGCATGGCGGTGCCCGATTGCACCAGAATATTATAACGCGCGTATTGGGTGGATTCCTCCGCGACATCGACATCCTGGATGCGCGAGGTGGCAGCGCTGAGGTTTTCCTTGCTGACCACCAATTGCTCGGAAGTGAGATTCATGCGCACCTGATACGCGCCGATGGTGGCACGGTCGGTGGCCAGCTGGGTGATAGCGGCTTTGACGTTGATCAGGGCCGTGGCGGCATTGGTGGTGGTGGTGACGTCCGAACCGTTCAGGGCCGTGTAGGCTCCGCCCGCCAAATCGATGCCGGTCATCGTGAACGTATTGCCCTCGGAATCGATGGTGACGTTGAGGGTATTGGTGGAGAAGAGGCTGACGCCGTTGAAATCCTTGCTGGCCGCGCTGGTGAAGTAATCGTGGAGTTGCTGGAACTCCGCATCGTAGAGGGAACGGTCCGCATCCGACTTGGTGACATCCTGGGCCATGATGGACAGTTCGCTCATGCGATCGAGGGCCTTGGCGATCTTCTTGAGGTAGCCGTCCTGGGTTTGCGTGAACGAGAAGGCGTTGCCGACATTGTTTTTGGCCGCGATCAAGCGGGCGATCTGGGCATCCAAACGCATCGAAACCGCCAGGCCGGCGGCGTCATCGGCCGGATTGACGATCTTGGATCCTGAACTCAGGCGGGCGAGTGACTTGCTGAGCATGGCTTCGCTCGATTGCAGGTTGCTCGCCGCCGTCATGGCGTGCGTGTTGGTGTTGATGACCATACGGTTGGCTTGTTTTCTCCGTGTCGTGTGCGCGCGTTTCCAAACGGCGATTACGCGGCTCCGCCGGTGGGTTTAGTTGGGGCTGTCGGCGTTCCGCCCGGGCTCGCCGGCTTGGAGGCAGTGGGCGGTCGTGCGGTGGGACGGCCGCTGGTGAGGGCGGCCTGGTTATTCCGCTGAATTTCGTCGTAAACTTCCTGGCGATGCACCGGCACATCGGGCGGCGCTTCGATCCCCAGTTTCACAAAGTTGCCCTCGGTCCGCACCACCTTCACGACGATCCGTCCGTCGATGACGATGTTTTCATTAACCTTGCGGGAGAGGACGAGCATGAGGGTCTTGAGTTTGAGTTGCAGGCCGCGGGGTGTCAGGCGGCGACGGGCAATGAGTTGATAGGTTGTTGCAGGGCGAAACTGGCCGCATTCACCGGAATGCATTGTTTGCCGACCAGGGTGGTGCGGTTGATGACAATGGGGCCCTTGAGGTTCACGGTCGATTCGTTGCCCCGCACCGTGACGATGCTCAGCACGATGGCATCGGCCGGGTTCTTGATGCCGAGCGCATCCACATCGGCCTGCGGGATGTCGGGGTTGTAGTTGGGCACGACGCTCGCCGGCGGGACCACGACGAAACCTTGATTCGGGTTGTCGAGCATCTGCAGCCAAAGAAAGGGTTCCTCCGCCGCCGCGCCCAGCAGCACATACTTCTTGACCTGCTCAAAGCCCAGCAAGCCCATCGGAATCGAGATGATGTTCTCGGACTTGACCGGCAATCTTTGGGGCGCGTCGAGTTCGACAGTTTTCATGCGATGATGGGTTCAGCAACGGGCATGCCATCAGCGCGATTGGCCAGCCCCGCCGCCCGCCGGCAGCGTCGATCATCGCGCAATCAAGCGCCCGCCCCGTGCCCCAAAAAAATCTACAACCCACCTTCAGGCCGCGAGCTGCCTAGGCAAGAATCTCCCCGAAGCCGGCCTGACCGGCGACTTCTTACCCGGTGGTTTCGCCCAAGTGTTGTTTCGAAATCTCAGCTAAAAGAGGTAAAGCTCTTTTGCCGTCCCGCCGATTTATTGAAGCCCGGTCGCGGTGATGCGCCGGAACGATGCGCCGTAATGATCGGCGCGACCCCGGACCTAATGCCGATCGAGGTCGAACCATGGATCTTAAGCTGGGCACCGGCGAAGTCCGGCTCCGAGGATCGGGCCGCGACCAGGAAATCATCCTATGCAGCAACAACTCGACGAGTACCTAGATCACCTGGAGACGTTGCCGGCGGCACCGCGCATCCTTCCCGAACTGATCGCCCTCTTGCAAAAAGATGACGTCGATAACGGGCGCGTCATCGAACTGATCGCCTTCGACCCCGGCGTCACCGCCGGCGTATTGCGCGTTTCCAATTCCGCCTGCTTCGCCGGGGTTACCCCGGTCGATAACTTGGCCGAAGCGGTGTGTCGCCTCGGTTTCGGCCAGATCTATCAACTGGTCCTGGCTGCCACCGGCGCGGGCCTGCTCGGCGGCGCCCAGAAAGCGTATGGACTCAATCGCGGCGAACTTTGGCAGCATTCCGTCACCTCGGCCGTGGCGGCCCAGATTATCGCCCGCGAATTGAACGGCGACGAGAACCTGGTCTTTACTGCTGCCCTGTTGCATGACCTGGGCAAGATCGTTCTGACCGAAGCCCTCAATGACCGTTACGCCGCCCTGGTCGACCAAAGCCAGCTTCGCCAAACTGCCCTGATCGAGGTCGAAAAACAGTTGCTCGGCGTCCAGCACGCCGAGATCGGCGGACGCCTGCTCGCGCGCTGGAATTTCCCGTCCACGATCGTGAATGCTGTCTGGCATCACCACGAACCCGAAGAGGCTGGAGCCGATTGCCGGCTGGCCGCCTACATTTATCTTGGGAACATGATCTCGTACTTCATGGGCTTTGGTTACGGGCACCAGCCCTTGGCCTTGCGTGGACGCGAAGGCGCGCTGAGCATCCTGGGTCTTAAATCCGATTGCCTGCCTGATTTCATGATCCGAACCTTCGAAAAGCTGCGCGTGGTCGAAGCCATGGTCAACTTGAAAGCCTGAAGCTCGATCGAGGACTTGATCGAACCGCCCTCGGTCGTGGCGGTTGGAGCGGCGGTCTATGACCGCCGACCCCTGTACATGGAGAGCTTCCATCTGCTTTTGCATGCGCATTGGGGCCATGAACCCAACCCCATCTCACGTAGCAGCCGAGGTAACGAGGTACACCCTGAGCCTGTCGAAGGGCTCTGATCTCTTTCCCGACGAACGCGTTGGGATAGAGTGAGCCCCTTCGACAAGCTCAGGGCGGGCTTCCTGACGTCGGCTGCTACGAGACAGGAGAGGTTCATGGAGAGAACGAAACGGCGGTCATAGACCGCCGCTACAGTAGAACGCGCTAAAACAAGTACGCAGACCGCCGCTACAGCTCGATCCAGTTAGCCAGAAGGAGATCTCGAGAGTATTGCCTTGTGCCCCCGCGGTGCCTTCGCTAAGAACGGCTCGCTCGTGAGAGGTCCGTTGCCGCCACGGAGTCCCGGCGACCAACAACCCAACGTTAGCCCAGCCCGGTTCATGCCCTTGCCCGCATATCTGCTTTCCGCCCCCGATGAGCGTATCTTCGAGATCCGAACCAAAGCGCAGGGCCCGGCCGGCCAGCTGCCGCTCACCGAAGAGATGCTCAAGGATCGGCCTAGCGGCGACATCTTCGGCTTAACTCAAAACGCGGGCATGGGTTGGACTCCCGCGGAGGTGGGTCGAAAACCATTTCTGATCTTGAGCACGCAAGGAGGTCTGCGCGCGCCGGCCGGACAACCCATCGCCCTTGGTTATCATACCGGTCACTGGGAGATCGGTCTGTTGGTCGAAGCGGCCGCTCGCGAATTGAAACGACTGGGGGTCATTCCGTTCGCCGCCTTTTGCTCCGATCCATGCGACGGACGGACGCAGGGCACGCCCGGGATGTTCGACAGCCTGCCGTACCGCAACGACGCCGCCATCGTCTTCCGGCGCTTGATTCGTTCGTTGCCGCGGCGAGCCGGCGTGCTTGGCATTGCTACGTGCGACAAAGGATTGCCCGCGATGATGATGGCCCTGGCCGGCATGCGGGATCTGCCCAGTGTGCTGGTTCCCGGCGGAGTCACCCTGCCGCCCGAACAGGGCGAAGACGCCGGGAAGATTCAAACGATCGGCGCGCGTTTCTCGCATGGATTGATCTCGCTGCAGGAGGCCGCCGAGCTGGGCTGCCGCGCCTGCGCCTCCCCGGGCGGTGGATGCCAATTCCTCGGCACGGCCGCGACCTCACAAGTGGTCGGCGAAGCTCTTGGCCTGTCGTTGCCCCACTCTGCCCTGGCGCCGTCCGGACAACCGGTCTGGACGGATCTGGCGGTTCGGTCTGCCGCGGCTTTGTTGGAATTGGAACAACGCGGGCTTACTTTGCAGGACATCCTCACGCCGGCAAGTTTGCGCAACGCCATGTTGATTCACGCGGCCTTCGGCGGGTCCACCAACCTGTTGTTGCACATCCCTGCCATCGCCCACGCGGCTGGCCTATCACGACCCACCGTCCAGGATTGGATCACGGTGAATCGTCAGGCGCCCAGGCTGGTGGATGTGCTGCCGAACGGCCCCGTGCATCATCCAACCGTGCGCGTGTTTCTGGCCGGCGGCGTGCCCGAAGTGATGTTGCATCTGCGCCACCTCGGCTTGCTCGATACCTCCGTCCTTACCGCTACCGGATCCACGCTCAACGAGGTGCTCGATTGGTGGGAAACCAGCGAACGCCGCCGTCGTTTCCGGCAATTGCTCCGACAGCACGACGGGGTCGATCCTGAGGACGTCATCATGTCCCCAACCCGGGCGCAAACGAAGGGCTTGACCAGCACGCTCACATTTCCGCAAGGCAACCTGGCTCCGGAAGGATCTGTCATCAAAAGCACCGCCATTGACCCCAGCGTGGTTGATCCCGACGGGGTCTACCGCAAAGAAGGGCCCGCGCGGGTCTTCGTCCGGGAACACGACGCCATCCTGGCCATTAAACAGGGGAAAGTGCAGGCCGGCGATGTGCTGGTGCTGGCCGGGTGCGGCCCGCTCGGCACCGGCATGGAAGAAACGTATCAGCTCACCTCCGCGCTTAAACATCTGCCGTTCGGCAAGGACGTAGCCCTGGTGACAGACGCGCGGTTCTCGGGGGTTTCCACGGGAGCTTGCATCGGGCACGTTGGCCCGGAAGCGCTGGCCGGAGGACCAATCGGCCGCCTGCGCGACGGCGACATCATCCGCATCGTCATCGATCGAAAGCAACTCGTGGGCACATTGGATTTGGTGGGCGTGGCCGGCAAACAGGTCGGAGCCGAAGGCGGCGCCAGCATCCTGGCCCAACGCAGCCCGCACCCTGATCTGGCCCCGGCCCCCGGCCTGCCGGCCGACACACGTCTTTGGGCGGCCTTGCAGCGGGCCAGCGGCGGCACTTGGGGCGGGTGCGTCTACGATGTGGATTCGGTGCTGGATTTGCTCGAAGCGGGCCGCCAAGCTTCAGGGAAATGAGACGGCTGCTGTTTTTCCTTCCGTTTCTCCTGGCGGGTTGCGGAGACCCGCCCGCTGCCCGCGCCCCGTTCGCCGTGGGGGAAGTCCGCGGCCAGCCTATCTTGAGTCCCAGCAAGACCACGAATGTCGCGGCTGCACCCGCGACCGCGACGTCTGGATCAACGCTGGCGGTTGCGACGGAGACGAACATCGGCACCGCGCCGCAAACTTCACGTGAGAAAGTTCTTGCGTTGGCCGTCGCCGGGCCCGGTTCTGCTTCAAATGTGGCCGGCTCATCCTATCCGCTGGTGGGCTTTGATAAGTTGTCCGGATATGGCATCGAGATTTCAGACGAATTGCTGGGCCCGGTGACGAATGATCTGGCGGCGATCAAGACCAAGACCGAAGCCCTCATCCCCGATGCCGTGAAGGCCTACAGCAAGAAGCGCGTTTCGTTGCGCGGCTTCATGTTGCCTCTGAAAGTCGAGGGCGGCCTGGTCACGGAGCTGTTGATCATGAAAGATCAGTCCATGTGCTGTTACGGCACGGTGCCCAAGATCCACGAATGGGTGAGCGTCAAGATGACCGGCAAAGGCGTGAAACCGGTGATGGACCAACCCGTCAGCCTGCAAGGAACCCTGCACGTCGGTGAGATGCGCGAGAACGGTTATCTCACCGGCATCTACCAGATGGACGGCGATCAGTTGGGGCCGGAAGAATGATTCCAATGCGGAGTGCGGAGTGCGGAGTGCGGAATGCGGAATGCCCTCCAATTAACGTCGGCTGCTACTGCACCACTCGACACTCGGCATTCGACAATTACCGTTCAGCAATTCAGCAATCGGCGATTGAGTGGGCCTCCTGACGTCCCGCCTTCACCCAGGCGGGCTACCAGCCTTCGCCGTTGGGCTCCGGCGTGGCAGGCGCCGCGGCAGGCCGCTTTCCGTTTCCCCATTCCGCATTTACACTCCGCACTCCGCACTCCGCATTGGAATCACCACTTGAGCGTTTCCAGATACTTCTTGCTGAGCGGAATCTGCTCCGCTGCGGTGGGAGATTCGTCTTCGATGAAATAATGTTTGATCCCGGCTTTTTTGGCAGCGGCCAGGATGGCGGGCCAGTCCATCTGCCCGGTGCCCAAGGCGACATCATTGGCGACGTCCGTGCCACCACTCAAGGAACCGGTGGCGACGCCTTTCTTGAGATCCTTCAGGTGCATCAACACCCAGCGGCCCTTGTATTTCTCCAGCAGCTTCACCGGATCCTGGCCGGGAAAGACAATCCAGAACACGTCCATCTGATAGGCCACGTGCTTGGGGTTGGTCTCGGACATGAGCAGATCCAACAGTGTGCCTTGTGCATAGGGTTGAAACTCGAAGCCGTGCACATGATAAAAGAGCTGAACTCCGGCCTTGGCCAGGACCGCCCCGGCCTTGTTGAAGACGGCGGCCGCGTTCTGGCATTCCTTCTCGTCGAACGCGCCCTCGTGCGGGATCCAGGCGCAGCCGGCATAGCTCAGCCCAAGTTCCTTGGCGTCGCGCGCAATGCCCTCCGCGTCATCCCGGAACCGTTCGAACGGAAAATGGCTGCTAATCGCTTTGAGTTGGTTCTGCTCGAGCATCTGGCGGAATTTCGCCGGACTCATATTGTAGGTGCTCGCCAATTCCACGTATTTGATGCCCAATCCGTGCACCTTTTCCAGCGTGGCCGGAACGTTGCGCGTGAATTCCGCGCGTAAACTGTAGAGCTGTAGCCCAACCGGCTCTTGAAATGAGGCCGCCCGACCGGATTCCGCGCAGAAAAAGGCCGGAACAAAACAGAGGCACACACACCGCCAGACATTGGATTTCATGGCCGGAGAATGCCGCAACTGCCCCGGAAAGCCAGGGGGAAAAGGGGGGAAAGCGAAAGCGGAAAGCGGAAAGCGGAAAGCGGAAAACACGGCCGCAGAGAGGACCCTTACTGGGCAGGCGTTTGGTCAGATCGTTGCAAAGGGGAAAATGCATTTTGCACGCGCTATTCTTGCATTTTGCCCGACCGTTTTTGCCGCGTACGCCGCAAAATCCCTGAAACACCGCTACCGCTGAATGGCATGATAGATGATGACAGGCTCGGAAGCTCAGAAAAACGAAGGGTTATCGCGGAGTCGAAGGAACCCATGCAGGCGGGCTGTGTAATGGTGTCATGGATGAGCAACCCTCAGCCGCCTCGAGCAAGATTGACAACAAGCCCTGCGCTGTACAAAACGCCTTAAGCGCGAGGACAGGCAGTTTCCACAACCCACGGAGGGGATCGCATCATTAATCATTAACAATGGACTAGGCCAATCCTAAACATGCCAACCCTAAACCGGGCCGTTCCCGTGATGGGATCGGCCCGGCTGGCACCCCGACCACGTTTCGCCGCTTGAGTTGCTTAGTGGCCGCGCTGCAAGTGGCGATGAGGTGTCCGGGGCCATCAAGGCGGGCCAGCCCCCTCAGAGGCTGGCCCGCTACGGCATAGACAAATCCGGGTTCTTAGCTGGGCTTAGCCTTTCCTTGACCCATGAATCGACCCTCAGGTAGCAGCCGACGTCAGGAAGCCCGCCCTGAGCTTGTCGAAGGGGCTCACTCTACCCCAACGCGTTCTCCGGGAAAAAGATCAGAGCCATTCGACAGGCTCAGGGTGTACCTCGTTACCTCGGCTGCTACGTGAGATTGGGTTGGGTTCATGGTCCCAATGCGCGGCCGAATTTCGGCGGCAATTGTGTCGCTATTTGGAAGGCACGTTTCTAAAACCTCGCGGGTGCCGAAATGGATCAAGAGGCTGCTTGCGTTGGTGCTGTTGCCGGTGGGCGCAGGAGCCGCCCTGGCCTTGGCTCGCCTGCTGCGCGTGACGGGCAATGCGGACACGTTCTGGGTGGCCTTCCTGGGCGGGGCCGGCTGTTGGCTGACGATCTTCCTGCTCTTGCCGAAGCCGATGTGGGTTTATGTTTTCGGCCATGAATTGACGCACGCGCTCTGGGCCTGGCTGTTCGGAGGGCGCGTGAAGAAGTTCAAAGTCACTGCCAAAGGCGGTCATGTGGTGATTACGAAGAGCAATTTTCTCATCGTGCTCGCCCCTTATTTCTTTCCGCTCTATGTCGTCGCGGTGGTCATGGTGTTTGCCTTGGGCCATGTGCTGCTCGGGTGGACCCGGCACTGGGTGTGGCTGCATTTTCTGGTGGGCGCCGCTTATGCGTTCCATATCACGCTGACCTGGCACATCCTCCAGACGCGCCAATCGGATATCACCAGCCAGGGTTATTTATTTTCCTGCGTGGTGATTTATCTGGGCAACATCAGCGTGCTCCTGCTCGGCCTGCCGATGTTGACCGCGCGCGTCACGATCTTGAGCGTCCTGGGCTGGTGGGCTGAGGAAACCGGGGGCATCCTCGAACGATTGGCGCACCTGTTTTGAGCCCGGACAGGCGCGTTAGAACCCATCTCATAAATAGGGAATGGGTTCTAGTGTTCGCGCTCAGTTGCAGCTGGCGCACTGGCTATTCCATGTCGCAAGACGCGGCCCGGGGTCGCCCCACTGTGAGCATCCTGCTTAACTACCGGCACTCCATTGACCAGGACCCAGGCAAAGCCGGTGGCGTAATGATGCGGATCGCCGAAGGTCGCCTGATCCTGCACGCGCGCCGGGTCGAAGATCACCAGATCGGCCCAGGCGTGTTCCCGAATCAACCCTCGGTCCTTGAGATGGAAAGCAGCCGCGGGCAGCGAAGTCATGCGCCGGATGGCGTCTTCCAGGCGCAGCAACTTGAGCTCGCGCACATACCGCGCCAAGACCCGCGCATTGTTTCCGTAACCGCGCGGATGTGGCACTCCTTCGCCAAATTTTCGCACCCCGCTGTCGGAAGCGAACATGGTGTTGGGCGAGCGCAGGAACTCCTGCAGATCCTCCTCACTGATCCCATGGAACACGCCGCCGGCTCCGCCCTGACGATGAATCTCAAAGATCAACTCGATCTGATCATCGACCGAACTCGTTCCGCGATGTTGCCGGGCGGCTTCTACCAGATTGAGCCCGTTGAGGCGCGGGTTGTATGACCAGTCCGCAATCACGGCATAACTGTAGTCCGTCCTCCGGCCCGCCCGCAGGTTGTCCTTCATGGCTCGGACCAGGCTGGCCTTTTTTTCGGGATCCGCGAGGGTGTCCGAAAAGCGGTTGGCTTCGCGATATTCGTCCGGGATGAGCTGGCTGAGACCGGTGCTGGAGGCGGTATAAACGTATTGGTCCTGAGTGATATCGAGTCCTTCGGCGCGAGCGTGCTCAATCAAGCCCAGGATCCGAGAGGCCTGTCCCCAACTGGATTTGCCGGAAAGTTTGAGATGCGACACATGCGCGCGCACCCCTGCTTCTCGGGCGATGCGAAACAACTCGGCCAAGGCGGCATCGATTTCCTGCCCTTCACTGCGCATGTGGCTGGCGTAAATCCCGTCGTAAGGAGCGATGATCTTGGTCAGTTCGATGAGTTCCTCAGTCTTGGCGAACGTGCCGGGAAGATAAATCAAACCGGTCGACATGCCCACGGCCCCATCGCGCATGGCCTGGTCCACTTGCCGGCTCATTTCGACAAGCTCATTGGAGCTGGGCGGTCTCATGAACGAGCCCCCCATGGCCTTGCCGCGGACGGTGCCATGGCCGATGAGCGTGGCGATGTTGATCGAGATAGGCGTGGCCTCCAACCTCTGAAAAAATGCCGCCACGTCCGCCACCGAAGACCCGCAATTGCCCAGAATCGCCGTCGTCACGCCCATGCGCACAAAGTTTTCGGCACGCGGCAATTCGTCGATCTCCTCGGCGTGCGTGTGAACGTCGATGAACCCGGGCGCCACCACCAAGCCCCGGGCGTCGATTTCCAGCGGGGCGTCTCCGGTCAGCCGGCCGATGGCGACGATCCGTCCCTGGCGCAAACCCAAGTCCATTTGGGCGGCGGGATTTCCCGTCCCATCAATCACGCGGCCGTGCCGGATGAGGGTATCGAACGGCTGCGCGTGCAGTGATCCGCCGACCAAGAGCCCGGCGGCGATCCAAATCCAAGCGCGCAGATTCGTTCCGTTCACGTCCGCATCTTAGAATTGTGATCGCCGATGCGTCCATCAGAGACTCAGAGAGATCAGGGCGCCTGCGCATCGTGGGGGACTGGAAACGGCGGGAGCGGCGATCATAGACCGCCGCTCCAGTTGATGCATCGGGGGCAGTGCCCGGCGTGCCCGGCATTTTTTGACTTTTAACCCTTTCGCGCTGGCATTGAAATCGCTAGGCTGTCGACAGTTATGGTCACCCACAGACTTTCGCGGCGCGCGATGTTGCGCGGGCTTGGTGTCACGATGGCGTTGCCCTGGCTGGAATCGATCCCGGTGTGGGGTGACGAAGCACCGGCCACCAAACCGGCCAGCACGGCGCCGGTCCGTTTGGCGGTGTTGTTCGCAGGCAACGGATTTCACTCGAAAGAATGGTGGGCCAAAGGCGAAGGCCAGGGGATGGAACTGGGCCAGGTCCTGGCGCCGCTGCAGGATTTTCGGCAAAACCTGCTGTTCATCCGCGGCCTGTACAACGCCGAAGCGCTCAAGGGTAACATTCACAGCTCGCAGACGGGCAACCTGCTTTCCGGGGCGCCCTTGGCCTCGGGCGGAGAGATCCGTTCTGGCACGAGCGTGGATCAGTTGCTGGCTCAGCGTTGCGGGCAATCGACCAAGGTGCCCAGCCTGGTGCTTGGCTGCGAGAAAGCAAACCCGTCGGTGCACAAGAATTACTCGATGCTTTACAGCTCGCACATCTCCTGGAGCTCGCCCACCACGCCCACGCCCCTGGAGATTTATCCGGCTCTGGCCTTCGACCGGCTCTTCAAGGATCAGGCCGATCGCGGCGACCAAAGTGTGCTGGACGCCGTTCTGGCTGATGCCAAGGATTTCCGCCGGCAAATCAGTTCCACCGATCAACGCAAACTGGACGAGTACTTGGAGTCGGTGCGCGAGATCGAGTTGCGCATCCAACACGCCGGCAAAAAGGGGGAATTGCAGGGTTGGCGTCCGACCTTGACCCAGCCCAACATCCCCCGACCGCCCGAGGGCATTCCGCAAGACATCGCCGAGCACATGCGTTTGATGTGTGACATCCTCGTGCTGGCGTTCCAGACCGATACCACCCGTCTGTGCACCCTCAAGCTGAACAATGATCATTCCTCACTCCGGTTCCCGAATCTGGGCGTGGATTATATGATCCATCATCTGCTCTCGCACTCAGACACCGCCGATTGGCTGAAGATAAACCAGTTTTTCCTGTCGCAAGTGGGTTACATCGCCCGCCAACTCGCCGGCATCCAGGAAGGTGAACGCACCGCCCTCGACAACTGTATGCTGCTGTTCTGCTCCAGCATGTTGACCGGCAGCCACGACGCTTCGCAGTTGCCCGTCCTTCTCCTGGGCGGAGGCGGCGGACGCATTCAGGGCGGGCGCATCCTCGATTACCGCGAAAAACCCGAACGCCAGATGTGCCGTCTTTATCTCTCTCTGATGGATAAGATGAATGTGCGTCTGCCGAAGTTCGGCGACGCCATGACCCCGCTCGAGGAGGTTTAAGCCAACCGGTCCTCACCGGCACCAGAGCCGGTGGTGGGTCCAAGCCATAAGATTCCAGATCGCAAACCGCCACCTCGCGCGCAGGCGGCGTTGCTCCGAACACGGATCGTATACCTCCTCTGCGCCAGCCCAGTAAAACTCCACCTTCCTAAAGAACCGACGAAAAAGCCAAAGCGCTCGCGGCAGATGCATCCGATGCGCCACCAGTAATATCTGGTCCGGCGTGCGGCCCAGTTCAGACTGAAAAAGCGCCGCCGCTGAAGGCGGCTGAAACGGTGTGCCGCCAATATGTGCCGGAGAACAATCGAGCAGAATGGGCGTCAGAATCGCCCGGCCGCTGAGAATTGATTGCATGGCTTCCGCTTCCGCCACGCCGTTTTGCCGATAGCCGCCACTAAGCAAGATCGTGCGAGCGAACCCGCGCTCCGCCAATTCGGCAGTCCTTTGGGCGACGGCGGTGGTGGGCGGGCCGGGAGTTCCGTCGCGACGCAACCCCACGCCCAGGGCCAGGAGCAGATCCACAGGTTTTTCCTCCGGTAAATGATCCGGCAATGCCAGGAGGCTCATGCATCTGATTAACGCGACGAGGCCGCCGGCTTAAGATAGCGAGCAAAGAAAGCCAACATCGCTTGGTCCGCTCGCTCGCTCTCCGGACCCTTAAAGCCGTGACCGGCCCCTTCCAGGGTCAGCAGTTCGGCAGTGACCGCGGCCGCTTTCAAACGGTCCACCATCCACGTCGCTTGTTCGTAGGCGACATAGTCGTCCTTGGTCCCATGAATGCATAAGGTGGGGGCGGCATTTGGGGTGACCCAAAACAGCGGGCTGCCGCGGATATGTTCGCGCGGTTTCTGTTCCAGGTTGCCGCCAAAGAACAGGGGCAGCACCACCTGGGCATCCACACTTTTACCGTAAGACTTAGTGAAGTCGCTCGGGCCGGAATAACTCACCACGCAGGATACCGCGCTGGATTGTTCGGCATGGCCAGGGCCTTCGAATTCTTTGATCCCGGCGGTGACGCCCAGAAAAAGCGCCAGATGCCCGCCGGCCGAGCCGCCCGTTGCGCCGATGCGATTGGGGTCGACCTGATAGCGCGACGCGTTGGCCCGCAGCCAGCGCACCGCCGCCTTGCAATCGTGGACGGCCGCCGGAAACGTGTAGGCCGGCGACAATCGATACGTGATCGTCACCGCCACATAACCTTGGCCCGCCAGTTTTACGCATAACGGATCGTACCCTTCCCGCGTGCCGGCGCGAAATCCTCCGCCGTGGATGCAAACCACCGCTGGAAAGGGCCCCGTGCCCTCCTTGGGACGCGCCAGGTCGAGCAGCAGCGGTTCATGATCCGGGTTGTTGAACTCCAGTCCGCGCTCGAAGATCACGTTGGGCGGGACCGCGAGTTCTGCCGCCGATACGTTCCAGCAGCCTGCCAGGAAGACCATCGCCGCAGGAAAAGAAGCAAAAAATCGCATGCACGCGTTCATGATGATGTCTGGCCACAGTGTTACCCGCGAACAGAGGTGGAGAAAAGCGGAAAGCGGAAAGCGGAAAGCGGAAAGCGGAAAGCGGAACCTTTTCTTGATAAACCGCGCCTGGTTGCGGCTTACTACTGTAGATGGCGCTGGCCGGTGCCCGCAGCCCGGTCGTTCGCATTTTTCATCTGCCGGAACTGACCACCGAGTGTCACAGACGTCTCGCTGATGCATCGGGTTATCTTCCACCTGGACATGGACGCCTTTTATGCGGCGATCGAGCAACGCGACCAACCGGCTCTGCGCGGCCAACCGGTCATCGTGGGCAGTCCGCCGTCCAAACGCGGGGTGGTGTCAGCGGCCAGCTATGAAGCCCGCCGGTTTGGTGTTCGATCGGCCATGCCTAGTGCCACCGCCGGACGGTTGTGTCCGAATGGCGTCTTTGTTGCCCCGCGGATGGATCATTATCGGGAAGAATCGCGGCACATCATGGGGATTCTTGGCGCCACCGGGGCGGACGTTGAACCCATGTCGATTGATGAAGCGTACCTGGATTTGAGCGCGCTCTGCCAGGGCGCCAATGCGGATGAGAGTTTGCTGCGCGGGCTGCCGGTCGCGCGCCAGCTCAAGAGCCGAATCCACCGCGAACGGGAGTTGACCGCGAGCATCGGGATCGCTTCGAACAAACTCCTGGCCAAGTTGGCCAGCGATTTTCAAAAGCCGGACGGCCTGACGCTGATTCCGGAGCGCGACAAGGTCTTGTTTCTGCGTCCGATGCCCGTGCGGGCGATCCACGGCGTCGGCCGGGTTACCGAACAGATCCTGCACCAAGCCGGATTGCAGACGGTGGGAGATCTGCAGGATTATCGGGGCGATCTCCGGGCTCTGGTCGGCTCCTGGGGGCCAGGTCTGCGTCAATTCGCCTTCGGGGAGGACGATCGGCCGCTGGAATTGGGCGGTGAAATCAAAAGCATCAGTTGTGAAGAAACGTTCGAACGGGACACGGCTGATCGTCAGCAACTGCGCGCCTGCCTGCGCGAGCAAGCCGCGGACATCGCCGGCCGCCTGAAACGCCGGCGGCTCGGGGCGCACACGGTCCAGGTGAAGGTGCGCTACGGAGATTTCACCACTTTGACCCGGCAGATCAGCGTCGAGGACCCGCTCACGGACGCCCAGGAGATCTATCGGCTGGGATGTTACCTGCTCGGGCGCGAAAAGCTGGTGCACCGGCCATTGCGCCTGTTGGGGTTGGGGGTCAGCAACCTGGCCGAACCTTCGGGCAAACAACTGTTGTTGATCCCTTAGCCTTTGGCAGACTTCCAGTATTCCGGCAAGTCTGGTTTGGTGTCGCGAAGGATCTCCAGGATGGCTTGGCGCGTCTCGGCCGTGAGCCCGGCATAATCCGCGCTGGTCTCTTTTCCGGTAAGAATATCATGAAGCCGCTGGTAAACCTGGGCTCGGACGGGTTCCGGCAAGGCGCTGAAGGCCTCCGAATAGATCAAATAACTGCAGGGGTACTTGAACAGGCGCGTTTCCAGATCGAATTGGCGGAGCGAACGGCCTTGCCGATCGGCGGGCCCAAGCGCCGCAAAGCGCTGCGAAAAGTCCGGCACGCCGCGCACCGTGGCCGTCAAGGGCGCTTCCTCCGTAAACAACAGATACTTCACGAACGCCTCCAAAATAGTCTTGAGATAACGGATGTGCCCGTACTGCTGCAACGCCAGCGTCGATTCGTAGTGGAGACGGGTCAGGAAATTGTGCATATGCGTTTCGTGTGCAAGGACCATCGAGGCCACGATGTCGCTGGTCGGCACCGGGTAACGGGATGGATCAATAAACTGATCGAGCGCAGCGAGGTTGCCCAGGTGATTGGGTTCCTTGGCTTCGCGATCCAAGGCCTCTGGCCCGAAGAGATTGCCGCGATGTTTTTGACGGCCATGCTGCCCGGTCACGTACCAGCCGCCCCAGCGTTCTTCGAAGGGTGTTCGATGGTTGACCAGCGAGATGCCGCTGGACAGATCCACCACGCCGCTTTCGTCCGTGCTGAAGGATCGCACCAGATGCCCCGGCACGCCCATGGTCTTGGCCGAGGCATGGCATTCCAGGCACTGATCATTGCGCGTGAATCGAGGTTTCTCGGCGACGCTCTGACTCAGAGTGTAGAACACTCCTCCCAACTTCGAATCGGCTGCGCTGACTTCCAGCACGGGCGCCCCCGGCACATACCCCACATACACCGAATCATTGAAAAAGACCGCCCGCGGATTCTTCGGGCTGATGCGTTCGCGCTGGAACGAGGTTTTGGAAAACACGAGCATCTGTGAATTCGTCGAGACGCCCAGCTCTCGCAGCACGCCCAGCAAGTACCCAAAGCGATCATCGTGCGTCAGATTGACCTGCCCCCGATCCAGGCGTTCCTGGAGCCGGGCCACCGCGGTGGTGTCTTGGGTCTTGCTGTAGCGAATGGTATCCTCATCGAATGGCATCAGGTGCGTCGCCCCTTGAAAGTCGGCCTGGGCCCAGGCGTGACCGGCCGCCAGCGTCCAGATCAGGGCCAGGCATCCAGCCGCCAGCCGCTTCGAGCATCCCTTCAAGTTCTTCATCTACGTAATACTTACACGTTTACACACTTTCACACAGACTCGCGCCTGTTCCGTTTCAAAGTCATGTCGCCTGCTTGCATCCAGGTCTGGAAACAAGCGAGGCATACAATTCACCAAATGCGCGCTTACGCATACACCAAAATTGCGAATTTCTGACCACCCATTTCCCTGCTGTCTAACCAGGCGGGGCCTCAGAGCGGCAAGGCACCCCAAGGCGCTCAATCTTGCAAAGAATCGTCCTCGCCTTGCTGGTCTGAAGCTCTGCCTCGTTAGACAAAAATAAGGTTAGAGATTGTCCAGTCCGGGTTGGCTTTAGCCTTTGGCATTTGTTCCGATGATTGAGACTTGGACATGTTACATGACATAGTGCAGCCCTGGCTTTGAGCATGAAAATTACCGACGCTTTTATCGCGGAACATGCGGTGCTTTACGCCCAACTCGATCACCTCGAACAAGCTGTTCCCATGGCGCGCACCGTCGGTGAAATCAAAGCCATGGCCGGCTTATTGGAAGCGGCCTTGCGCACGCACGCCGATCTCGAAGATGAGCTGCTGTTCAACGGACTCGAACCAGGCCTGGATCAAATGGGCAAACTCGAAAAAGTCCAGCATGAGCACGATGCCATCTGCAAAGGACTGGAATTGGTTCGCCACGCGCGCTCGCGTCAAGATGCCCAGCGGCGTCTGCTCAACGTCGTGCACCTCACGCGCAAGGAGTTCGACCTCGAAGACCGCGTTATCTTCCGGCTGGCGGAGGAGATTCTTCGCGAAGAAACGCTGATTAAACTCGGCAAAGCCTGGGCCCGCCAACGAATCGTGCCCGCCAGATAGCAGCGTTTGTGGTGCTTCCAAAATACACCGCCTAACTGTAGCGGCGGTCTGTGACCGCCGTTCGTTCTCCATGTGCAGGGGTCAGCGGTCATAGACCGCCGCTGCAGCCTTTGCATCTTTCCCTCAGCATGCGCGCAGCGGTTGTGGTGCCAAACATGTACTTGGCGTGGTCTAGGTGGGTCTAGGTGAGCTTGCGGCCGCTCCCGGGGACGGGTTGATAATAACGAAACCGGAGCTCGGCTTCCTCGCCCGCGCTGCTGGTGGTGCGCAGCAAATCGCTGGTTAAGCGCGCTGTTTCGATCGGAAGCGCTGGCATGGGAAAGACCAGGCCCCAGCCCAATCCGCCGCCTTCTTGCTTGGGAATAGGGTAACTGTGCACCGGCAGGATGCCGCGTTCGCCGTAAAAGCTGCGCACGGCTCGTTCCAGCTTCGGGTTATTGGCGATGAGGATGAGAACAAACACTCGCTCCGCCCCACGCAGGTAAAACATCGCTGTCAAATCCTCCGCCGCGGAACTGATCATCAGCGTGGACAACTCGGAGCGCGACTCGAACAACCGAGCCAGAAAACCGGCCACTTGGTGGAGTCCGCCGCTGGAACGATGGCCATGGGTCACGGTTGGACGTTCCCAGGCCAAGGGACGGACTGGCCCTGAAAGAACGGTGGCTCCGGCCGCGGGCGCGGAAGCCGGGCGCAGAACATCGATTAAATCCTTGCATCCAGCCGGTAAGCTAACGCCGCGCTTTCGAAAATTGACAAAGTCCGACATGCGACCCTCCACCAATACCCGTCCTGACCCCCCGGAGCCAAGCCGTATTCATCATTGTCGACCTCCCAACCTTCTGTTAGAGATGGAGGTCGCACAGGCGACGCGGCTGGTGGCCAATCTGCTCTGCCGGTCCGGCGCGTTGCTAAACAGCTACAAGACGTGGTGGGTTGGGGCTGGCCCAGGAACCCTGGCCCTGGCGCGATGGCTCTGTGTGACAGGCTTGCCGGCAGGCACTTGACGAATGAACAACGTCCAAATTTCATGACCAAACTCATCCCGCTCTTTCGCCTTCGTTTTGTGATGGCCACGTTGGTTTGGCTGGTGGCCCCGGCTGCCTGGGCCGGACCTGACTCCACCGAGTCCGTCGAGAAGATGGCGCTGTTGAGTCTCCGCCTGGATTTTCGGGCAGCTGAAGATCCAGTTGTTCCGAATACCAACAGCTTGATCTTCCGCGGGGCGGACGGACGTCAGCAACTATTGGCCACGGCCAGACTGACCAACGGCGCCTTGCGTGACGTAACCCGACTCGTGACGTATGAGGCGTCGCCGGCCGGCGTGGTGAAAGTGGAGTCCGATGGCTTGACGGTGCCCCTTGCGGACGGCCAGGCCACCATTACCGCCAAGACCATTCAGGGACTTTCGGCTTCCATCCCGGTTCGCGTGGAACGGTTTCATCAACCGACGCCGATCAATTTTCCAAATCAAATCGTGCCGATCTTCACCAAGAACGGCTGCAACGGGGGCGGTTGCCATGGAAAGTCAGCCGGCCAAAATGGGTTTCGGCTCTCTTTGCTGGGATTCGAGCCGGAGGAGGACTACGAGCATCTGGTCAAGGAAGCGCGCAGCCGACGACTTTTCCCGGCGGCGCCATCGCGCAGTTTGCTTCTTTTGAAGGCGGCGGCCACGCTGCCTCATGGAGGTGGCAAACGACTGGACGTGGATTCGGATGATTATCGGCTACTAGTCCGTTGGATGACGCAGGGAATGCCATATGGCAGCACCAATGATCCCACGGTCGCCCGGATTGAAGTGTTGCCGAAGGAACGAGTCATGCCGCTGCAGGGGGCTCAACAGCTGGTCGTCCTGGCCCATTACACCGATGGTTCGATCCAGGATGTCACCCGCAGCGCCCTCTTTGAGCCCAACGACAAAGACATGGCCAAGGCCGACGACCATGGCCACGTGCAACTCTATCAGCAACCCGGCGATGTCGCCGTCATGGTCCGCTATCAGGGCAAGGTGACTACCTTCCGGGCCACCATCCCGCTGGGTGCTCCGGTCGAGAACTTGCCGGCGCCAAAGAATTTCATCGACGATTTGGTTTTCAAAAAGCTGCAGACCATTGGCATGCCGGCGAGCCCGGTTTGTGACGATGCCACGTTTATCCGCCGAGCCAGCATTGATATCGCCGGCCGCCTCCCCACTCCCGAGGAGACCCAGCGATTCCTGGCCGATCGCGAGCCATCCAAACGGGACAAACTGATCGATGCTTTGGTCGACAGCCCGGATTACGCGGATTACTTCGCCAATAAATGGAGTGCGCTGTTTCGAAACAAACGCAACGATAACAACCAGGCGCGCGGCACCTACGCGTTCCACGATTGGATCCGGGACAGTCTCCTGGTCAACAAACCATTCGATCAGTTTGTACGCGAAATCCTGGGCGCCTCTGGCGATATCGGCCAAAACCCGCCGGTGGCCTGGTATCGCCAGGTCAACACCACCACCAGCCAGATGGAGGACACGGCCCAGCTCCTGCTCGGTCAACGGCTCCAATGCGCGCAGTGCCATCATCATCCCTACGAAAAATGGAGTCAGCGCGATTATTACAGTTTCTCGGCGTTCTTCAGTCGGGTCGGGCGCAAACCGGGTTCACAACCGGGCGAAGAAGTCATCTTCCATAAACGGGGCCTGGCGGAGAGCACCAACAAGAAGACCAAGCAGCCCGAGAAACCCGCCGGACTGGGCAGCGCCCCGGTGGCGTTGGCCCCCGACGATGATCCGCGGTTCGCTTTAGTCGACTGGATGACGAGCAAGAACAATCGTTACTTCGCCAAGGCCCTCGTCAACCGCTACTGGAAACATTTCTTTAACCGCGGCCTGGTTGAACCTGAGGATGACATGCGCGAAACCAATCCGCCGACCAACCCGGAGTTGCTCGATGCCCTGGCGGCCCGTTTCACGGATTCCGGTTTTGATCTGAAGGAACTGGTCCGGACCATCACCCGCTCTCACACCTACCAGCTGAGCGCCCTGCCCAACCAATACAACGCCGTCGATAAACAGAATTACTCGCGATATTATCCTAAACGTCTCAGCGCCGAGGTGCTCTTCGACGCGGTCAATCAAGTCACCAAATCCGACTCCAAATGGGATGGACTCCCCGCCGGCACTCGGGCGGTCTGTTTGCCTGACAACAGCTTTAACTCCAGCGCCTATTTCCTCCAGGTCTTCGGTCGACCCGAATCGGCTTCCGCCTGCGAATGCGAGCGCAGTCAGGACGCCAGCCTCGCCCAGAGCCTGCATTTGCTCAATTCGAAGGATGTCCAGGCCAAGATCTCGGATGACAAGGGTCGCGCTGCCTTGCTGACAAAAGACTCGACTCGCGATGACGATGAGAAACTGCGCGAAGTTTATCGCTGGGCCTACTCGCGTGACCCAAGTTCCTCAGAACTGGCCACAGCCCAGGCACACCTGGAAAAGGGCGCCAACAAAACCAGCGACGAGAAGGGCAACGCCGTGAATGGCAAGCGTCTGGCCTACGAGGATATCGTGTGGGCTTTGATCAACACGAAAGAGTTCCTGTTTAATCATTGACCGCGCGCCGCGGGCCGGACTGCCATTTTTCGATTTCCGCTTTCCGCTTTTATCCCGTGCCGTCCCGGAGGCGGGCTCCGAGTCCCGAGAACCTCTGTTCCGTCCGGTTGTTTTTCACCGCCATGGCGAGAGCTTTCTTTTGGCCTACCAACATCACGAGTTTCTTGCCACGAGTCAGGCCGGTATAGATCAGGTTGCGTTGCAGCAGAAGATAATGCTGTGTGGCCAGCGGGATGACTACGACCGGGAATTCGGAGCCTTGTGACTTGTGAATGGTGATGGCGTAAGCCAGGGAGATCTCGTCGAGTTCACCAAAATCGTAAGGGACCTCGCGTTGATCGAACCGGATGACCACCTCGCGTTCCATCGGGTCAATCTTGAGGATCTGGCCGATATCCCCGTTAAAAACCTCTTTATCGTAATCGTTCTCAGTTTGGATCACCTTGTCGCGGGCTCGGAACGTCCACCCAAATTTTTGCACCACCGGTTCCTCCGGGCGAGTTGGGTTTAATTCGTTTTGCAGGCGCACATTCAACTCGCGGATCCCGAGCGACCCCCGATTCATCGGACACAAGACTTGGATGTCTCGGATGGAGTCGAAACCGAACTTGGCCGGAATGCGCGTCTTGACCAACTCCAGCAAGACTTGCGCGATGGCGGCGGGATCCTCGCGTTCGACCAGGTAAAAGTCCGAGTCGCCGGCAGCGTGGGGCAACTCGGGCATCAGCCCTTCATTGATTCGGTGGGAGGTGGTGATGATCCGGCTGTGGGCGGCCTGACGAAATACCTCCGTCAAGCGCATGACCGGCAGCACGGCGCTATCGATAAGATTGCGGAGAACCATGCCCGGACCAACGGAAGGCAATTGATCGACATCGCCCACGAGCAGAAGGCTGGCCTGGCCGGGCAACGCTCGCAGCAACTGGCTCATTAAAGGCACGTCCACCATCGAACATTCATCGACCACGAGCAGATCGCAGTCCAGCGGATTGGATTCGTGACGCTTGAAGCCCGAGGGAGGTTGGACTTCCAGCAAGCGATGGATGGTTTTCGCTTCCAGTCCGGTCGATTCGGCCAGGCGTTTGGCCGCGCGACCCGTGGGCGCGCAGAGGGCGCAACGCACCTTCTTCGCCCGCAGGATAAGCAGAATGGCGTTGACTAACGTCGTCTTCCCGACCCCGGGACCGCCCGTGATAATGAGTCCGCGGCATTGCAAAGCTTGTCGAACCGCCTGACGCTGGCTCGGAGCCAGGGACTTGCCCGTCTTCGTCTCACACCATTCCAAGGCTTTGTCCAAGTGGATCGCCGGATAATTGGAAGGCGCGGCGGCGAGCGCTCGGATCCGTGACGCGATCAGGATCTCCGCGCGTTGCAATGCGGGCGTAAAGATCAACGACTGATCCGCGATGGATTCCTGAACCAGTTGGCCTTCGGCCAAAGTCCGTTGCAGAGCGAGCTCGACGATCTTCTCGTCGACTTGAAGGAGTTGGACGGCCGTCTCCTTCAACGCGGCCACCGGCAAGGCGCAATGGCCTTCGCCGGTAGCTTCCAACAACACATGACTCAGGCCGGCACAGGCCCGAACCAGAGAATCGGCCGGGATGCCGACCTTTTGAGCGATCTGGTCGGCGGTCTTGAATCCGATCCCGGGAATGTCCCTGGCCAGGGTGTAAGGATTGGCCTGCACTTGGGCGATGGCGGCCTCTCCGTAAGTCTTATAAATGCGCACGGCCCGACTGGTGCTCACTCCATGCGAATGGAGGAAGACCATGATCTCGCGGACAATCTTTTGCTCCGCCCAGGCGTCCTTGATGACGCGCCGCCGCTTCGGCCCGATCCCGTCCACTTCTTCGAGCCGCGCGGATTCGCGCTCGATAATCTCGAAGATGCGTTCGCCGAAACGGTTGACCAACTTCTGGGCGTAGACGGGGCCGATGCCTTTAACCATGCCGCTCCCGAGATATTTCTCGATGCCTTCCGGTGTGGTGGGCGCGGTGCTGGTGAGAAGGTCCGCTTTGAATTGGCGCCCGAATTCCTTGTCCTGGACCCAGCGTCCTTGCGCGTTGACCCATTCGCCCGCGTGCACCGACGGAAGCGGGCCCACCAGCGTCACGAGATCGCGGTGTCCTTTGACCTTAATCTTCAGCACCGCAAACCCGCTCTCCTCGTTGAAGAAAGTCACGCGCTCGATCAAGCCGCTCAAACTTTCCGGCGGTGTGATGGGCGCGGATACTGATTTCACAAGCGTTATAGTGGAGGCTGTTCTTGGCAGCCGCAACGTTTCTTCAGCGCGGCGGAAGCGGAAGCGGCCTGCCGCGCCGCCTTTCCTGGTTCCTAGCTAGTTGCTGGTTGCTGGTTGCTGG
>DATLUX010000267.1:0-16290 GCA_035577805.1 Verrucomicrobiia bacterium | reverse complement strand
GGTGGGTTGCTTGAAATGGCGGAAACGAGCCCAGTGCGCCCCATCCAGGCCGTTGCAGAAGGAAAACCGTACGAAGGTCTGTTCACCGCCAGTCAGGATTACTTCATCGTTTATCACGCAAACGCCGCGTTGGTGATGCAGATCGCTGATGCCGACTTGCGCCGAAGCATCATTCAAACCTACACGCGCGCGAAAGCGGTCCTGGACACTGTGAACATGAACCGGCTTTACCTCGAGCGTTTCCACTATTTGCAAAGCACCTTTCTCAAAACCAAGGACGCTTCGGTTCAGGCAGAGTCCGAGGACTATCGCCAAGCGCTGGTGCAGATCGCCGGGCAGCTCAAGCAGGCCGATGCGCAGTTCAGGAGAACTGCAGCCGGCTTGCTGGAAATGCTCTCACGGAAGCTCGGGGTCGAACTGAAGGAAAGAGGCGACGATTGTGCGCGAAATTCGGCGGCTGCTCCGCTCGGAATCAAAACACAAAAGAATGTGCTCACGCACGGAATAACAGTCACAGCCAAACGTTAACGACCAAAACCGCTAGCCTGGGTCAATGATCAGGACTGCTAGCAAGAAAGCACAAAGATGAGAACGATCGAAACTGTAATAGAGGATAACCGCTTGGAGAAACTTCTCGAGCAGTACGGCTGTGGCCCCGTCCAATTTTCGGGGTCCGGCAATGCTTCCTATGAGCGCCACCTGATTTTTGACAACATCATCACGCCCGGCACCGCCGTCCCGCGCGAACGTTTCGAGGCTCTGGCCCGCTCGGTCCGCGACCTCCTGTCTCAACGCTGGGTCCGCACCGAAGAACACTACACCACGAAAAACCCCAAGCGTATTTACTATCTCTCGATGGAGTACCTGGTTGGGCGTTCGCTCGCCAATAATATCACCAACCTCCTGCTCGACCCCTTTGTCCGGCAAGCGGCAAAGCAGGAACATATTGATCTCCTCGAGCTTCTCGAACAAGAGCCGGACGCCGGGCTGGGCAATGGCGGGCTGGGACGTTTGGCGGCGTGCTTCCTGGATTCCATGGCCACGCTGGCGCTGCCGGCCATGGGCTATGGGCTTCGCTATGAATACGGCATCTTCAAACAGACCATCAACAACGGCTGGCAACAGGAGCAACCCGACAATTGGTTGCGCAGCCCGGATCCGTGGGAAGTCGCTCGGCCTCGGGAGAGAATCGAAGTGCCTTTGAACTGCTCGTTTGAAGTGCGTGGCGGCAGCTTGCATCCGATTCCTGGAAAACCCTCGAAATTGATCGGGATCCCCTATGACCGGCCCGTCGTCGGCTTTGGCGGCAAGACCATTAACACGCTCCGTCTCTGGGCGGCGACGACTTCCGATTTCTTCGATTTCCAAGAGTTCAGCCACGGTGATTTCGTCGGGGCTGTCGCGGAGACTTTGGCTGCCGAATCGCTCACGCGGGTGCTGTATCCCGACGATTCGACGAGCTTCGGACAGGGCCTGCGCTTTATTCAGGAATATTTCCTGGTCGCCTGTTCCCTCGGGGATCTCGTGCGTCGGTTCCGGCGCGCTAACCAAGACTGGAATCAGTTGGCCGAGAAAGTCGCGATTCAACTCAACGATACTCACCCAACTTTGGCGGTGCCAGAGTTAATGCGGCTATTGCTGGATGAGGCGCATCTCGGGTGGGACCAGGCTTGGGAACTAACCAGGAAAACTTTGGCCTACACCAATCATACCCTGCTGCCGGAAGCGCTGGAGAAATGGCCGGTCGCGTGGTTTCAGGATTTGCTGCCGCGCCATCTGGCAATCATCTACGAAATCAATCGGCGGTTTCTGGACGACGTCCGCGCCCAATATCCCGCAGACGATGCCCGCGTCGCGCGCGTTAGCCTGATTCAAGAAGGGCCGGTTCGGCAAGTGCGCATGGCGCATTTGGCCATCGTCGGCTCGCACAGCACGAACGGTGTCGCGGCATTGCATTCTGATTTGATCAAAAAGCAGCTCGTTCCAGATTTCGCGGCCATGTTCCCGGAACGTTTCAACAACAAGACCAATGGCGTCACGCCACGGCGTTGGTTGTTGTTGGCCAACCCGCCGCTCGCGCGGGTCATCACCGAGGCCATTGGGGACCGCTGGACTGTCGATCTGGACGAGTTGCAGCGGCTCAAACCGTTGGCCAGCGATTCGGGCCTTCAGGAATCTTTCCGTGGTGCCAAACGCCAGGCCAAACTGAAGTTCACCGATTGGCTGAACACAACCACCGGTCAGGCGGTTGATCCAGACACCATCTTCGATTGCCAGATCAAGCGCATCCATGAATACAAGCGGCAATTGCTCAACGCACTGCGCGTGGTCGTGCTCTACAACCGCCTGCGTGCCGATCCCAATCTCGACCACCCAGCGCGGACGTTTTTCTTCGCCGGCAAGGCGGCGCCCGCCTATCACCTGGCCAAGCTCATCATTAAGTTCATCAATAATCTGGCGGCCGTGATCGACGGTGACCCGGCGGTGCGCGGACGCCTCAAGGTGGTGTTCCTGCCGGACTATTGTGTGAGCCTCGCTGAACGGCTGATTCCAGCCAGCGACGTGTCGAATCAAATCTCGACCGCCGGTTACGAAGCCAGCGGCACGAGCAACATGAAATTCATGATGAACGGCGCCCTGACGATCGGCACGCGGGACGGCGCCACGATTGAAATGGTGCAAGAGGCGGGTGAGGAGAACTTTTTCCTCTTCGGACTGACGGCCGAGCAAGTCGCCAATACGCGCGGGTGGTACAATCCGCGCTGGCACTACGAAAACGAACTGGAAACGCGGTTTGCTCTCGATTTGATTTCCGCCAATCACTTCAGCCCAAAAGAGCACGGGATCTTCACCCCGATTGTGGACACGCTCCTGGCCCACGGCGATCATTACCTGCACCTCGCGGACTTGAAATCGTACCTGGAGGCAGACCAGAACCTGGTGTGTCTGTATGGCGAACCCAGGGCCTGGGCGAGCAAGGGGATATTGAACGTGGCCAGTTCAGGGAAGTTTTCCAGCGACCGGACCATCTCGCAGTACGCAGCCCAAATCTGGAAAGCGCAATCGTGCCCGGTGTCATGAACAACCTCGAACATCAACTTGCGCTTCCGCCATTTACCGGGCGCCGTACGTCCGGCGTGTTGACGCATGTCACCTCGCGGCCTTCATTTTACGGCATCGGGGAGGTGGGGCCGGCGGCTTTTGCGTGGGTGGACCGGCTCCACGATGCCGGCCAGTCGTGGTGGCAGGCTCTGCCTTTGGGGCCAACTGGATGTGGCAACACGACCGACCGAGCCCCGTCGAGAAGTGTTCCAGCAAGACAGCCGAATCCCTATCCTATGAAACAGCAAATCATTCCTGAATCCCCGGCCAATCTTTCTCGCGAATTGATTGAGCCTAAAGTGGCCACGTCCGCTCAGCCGAATGCAGACGGCGAACAATGGTGGCCGGAAACCCAGTTGCCTATCACCGCGTCGGGTAATTCCGGCTTCGCGGGATATCGGCATTGGGGACTGAACGAGTAACTTGCCGGAGAAGTGGCGCATCGCTCGAACTAAGTTCATATGGTCAGCACGGCGATACCTCCCAACGTGAATCCCGGGCGAAGTTCGCCGCTCGGCGCCACAATACTTGATGGCGGTGCCAACTTCAGTGTTTTCTCGCGCAACGCCACTGCCATCGAGTTGTTGTTTTTCGACACCGAAGATGACGCGCGGCCATCGTGCGTGATCCCGTTGGACCCCACTACCAGCCGAAGCTATCACTATTGGCACGCCTTCGTCCCGGTGATACGGCCGGGCCAGCTTTACGGCTACCGAGTGCACGGGCGGTTCGACCCCGCCAGCGGCAGGCGCTTTGATCCCAGCAAGGTCCTGCTCGACCCCTATGGACGCGGCGTCGCGGTCCCGCGGGGCTACTCCCGCGAAGCCGCTCGCAGAGCCGGGGACAACTGCGCCACTGCGATGAAAAGCGTGGTGGTGGATACTTCCGCCTACGATTGGGAAGGCGACATGCCGCTAGGACGGCCATCTTCGAGGACCATCATCTATGAGATGCACGTTCGGGGTTTCACCCGGCATCCGAGTTCCGGCGTGAAGGAGAACCTTCGTGGAACTTACGCCGGGCTGATCGAGAAGATTCCTTATTTGAAACAACTCGGAGTTACGGCGGTCGAGTTGCTGCCAGTTTTCCAGTTCGATCCGCAAGACTCTCCTCCGGGCAAGGTGAACTATTGGGGCTACGCGCCGGTTTCATTTTTTGCACCGCATCACGCTTACAGCTCGCGGCGCGACCCGCTCGGTCCGATAGACGAGTTTCGGGACATGGTCAAGGCGCTGCACCGGGAAGGGTTGGAGGTCATTCTGGATGTCGTCTTCAACCACACCGCCGAAGTGGACCACACCGGCCCCACCCTCAGCCTGCGCGGACTGGATAATTCCATTTATTACTTGCTCGAAGCCGACCCAGCTCGTTACGCGAATTTCAGCGGCACGGGAAACACGCTCAACGCCAACCACCCCATCGTTCGGCGGCTCATCGTGGACAGCCTTCGCTACTGGGTGGGAACGATGCACGTGGACGGCTTTCGCTTCGATCTCGCCTCCATCCTCGCGCGCGACCCTTCGGGCAAGGTTTTGCCGAACCCTCCTGTGTTGTGGGACATCGAGTCTGACCCGGTTTTGGCGCCCACCAAACTGATTGCGGAAGCTTGGGATGCCGCCGGCCTTTACCAGGTCGGCAGTTTCGTTGGCGACAGTTGGAAGGAATGGAACGGGCGCTTCCGCGATGATGTGCGCAGTTTTTTCCGCGGGGAAGACGGCTTTGTCGGGCGGTTGGCCGACCGGTTCCTCGGCAGCCCCGAGATTTACGGGCACAAAGAGCGAGAGGCCGAGCAAAGCGTCAACTTCGTCACCTGCCACGACGGGTTCACCTTAAATGACCTGGTGTCCTATAACCAGAAGCACAATGAGCCCAACGGTGAGGACAATCGCGACGGCGCGAACGAGAACCGAAGTTGGAATTGCGGTGTGGAAGGCCCCAGCAACGACCCCGCCATCGAAAAGCTGCGCGAGCGCCAGATTAAGAACCTTCTGGCCGTGACCTTCCTTTCTTTGGGCGTGCCCATGCTCTTGATGGGCGACGAAGTGCGGGGGAGCCAGCGCGGGAACAACAACGCCTACTGCCAGGACAATGAAACCAGTTGGTTCGACTGGAACCTCGTGCGACAGCACGCGGGCCTCCACCGGTTCGTCCAGCTTCTGGCTACGCGCCGCGCCTTGCGCAAAATGGACACGGAGCGTCCAAGGCGGAGTTTGAACCAGCTCCTGCGGGGCGCGACGAAGGCTTGGCATGGCATCAAGGTTTGCCAACCTGACTGGAGCGAGCAATCGCACAGCCTGGCGTTCAGCGCGGAAGTACCGGAAGAAAACCTCTCTCTTTACATGATTTTCAATGCATACTGGGAGCCCCTCGAATTCGAGTTGCCGTTCGCTGGCGACCAACCCTGGCGCAGATGGATTGATACGTCGCGTGACTCGCCGAACGATATCCAGGATTGGCCTTCCGCTCCTGCCGTTCCGGGGCAAACGTATCGCGCCGGACCGCGTTCAGTCGTAGTGTTAATTAGCCGCCGCGACGATGGCGTCGAACGGTGAAGATCGAAACTTCGCCAATCAGGTGGCCCTTCGAAACTCGGCAACAACGGTTACTTAAGAACTCATTGGCTTGAGTTGCAATTCCGCATCGGATTGTCGCTCGCCAAACATTCGGAACGAATCCGGAACCACGCCGTGCCAGGAGATGCTTTCAACGAAACCCACTCGCAGCCTGCTCGACTGACCGGAGGCCACACGCTTCGCGCGTGCGGTGGCGTCATTGATTTGCTGAAGAATGCGCCGCGCATCCTCCAGTAAACATTTGCCCGCCGCGCTGATCTTCACTCCACGCGGCAGGCGGTCAAAGAGTTTGAAACCAATCTCCTCTTCCAAATCCTGAATCTGGCGCGAAAGGGCGGGTTGAGCCACGCGCAGGCGTTGCGCGGCTCGATTGTAATGTTGCTCCTCTCCAACCGCCACGAAGTAGCGCAGATGGCGCAGTTCCATTTCGATACCTTACTGCTATTGGTTTGATAATGAAGATGTTTTAGACGCATCGGCGATTCTCTGGGAAAGTGGCGCACTGAAACGAAAGAGCAGAACGAACAGGAAGCAGACGAAAGCGAATGCACGCGGCTGGCGCAGATCAAAGCCCGTTTGGAAATCAAAGTCGGTGGCGCCTCTGCCTGCTGCCTGGGAGCGGTGACGGCAACTCAAAAGCACAAGTATAACCGTGACTCTTATGAACACTCCAACCGCAGATGAATTTAATGGCAGGCGGGTTCTTGTAACGGGTGGCACAAAAGGGACGGGCAAGGCGATTGCCGACCGTTTCCAGCACGGCGGAGCAACCGTCATCATCACCGCGCGCTCCGCCCCGACGGAAAAGACGGACAACCACTTTATCCGGGCGGATGTCTCGACTGCTGAAGGCACATCGAAAGTGATCAACGAAATCCTGAATCGCTTTCAGGGAATTGACATCATGATTCACAACGTCGGTGGGTCATCAGCGCCGAGCGGTGGATTCATCACGGTCACGGACGAAATCTGGCAGCAAAACCTGAATGAGAATCTATTTCCGGCAGTTCGTCTGGATCGCGGCCTGTTACCGTCCATGATTGAGCGAGGTTCGGGCGTCATCATTCACATTTCCTCCATTCAGAGATCGCTGCCCCTCTACGATTCAACGCTGGCCTACGCCGCCGCTAAAGCCGCGCTCACTAATTACAGCAAAGGTCTATCGAACGAGGTCAGTCGCAAAGGAATTCGCGTCGTGAGCGTTTCGCCCGGCTTCATTGAAACCGATGCCGCCGCGAGAATGATTCAACGAATGGCGGACAAAGACAAAAGCGAATACACACTGGCCCGGCAAAAGCTGATGAGCATGCTCGGCGGTATTCCCTTGGGTCGTCCGAACAGGCCGGATGAAGTCGCGGAACTCGTCGCGTTTCTCGCATCGGACAAGGCTTCCGCCATCACCGGCAGCGAATTTGTGATTGATGGCGGGACAATTCCAACGGTTTGAAAGGGAAAACACATCAACGAGAAAGGACACGAACATGAAACCAGCAACAAAATCGCTCGACCTTCCGAAACCCGTCGCCGACTACTTCGCCGCAGACAAAGGTGACGGCGAGGCCGTTTCACAATGCTTCACTGAAAATGCCGTCGTGAAGGACGAGGGGCACACTCACAAAGGCCGGGCCGCAATCAAAGCGTGGAAGACGGATGCCTCGGCAAAGTATGAATACACATGCGAACCTTTCGCGTGCGAAGAGAAGGACGGGAAGACGGTCGTCACGAGCCATCTGGTTGGAAACTTTCCGGGCAGCCCCGTTGACCTTCGATTCTTTTTCGAACTCGAAGAGGACAAGATTGCGTCGTTGGAAATCATCCCGTAAGCGACGGACCGGAAATCGTTCCTCGAAGTCGCGCAGCTTTGAGACGCTGATGAAGCCGACAACGCAGGACCTAGAGAAAAAGGATTCGGCGTTCGGCATGGTGCGGACAGAGGTGCGGTCCAAGGCGGCGGATTCACATCTCGGCCACGTGTTTGATGACGATCCAGCTGAGAAAGGCGGCTTGCGCTATTGCATCAATTCGGCGGCGCTGAAATTCATTCCCGTAGAGGAAATGGAAGGAGCCGGTTACGGCCAATAGCTCGAACCATTCGTGAGAGCGGGTCTGGTCAAGGCTCCGGTCCATGAGACGGCCAGGACCTGGAGCAAAACCAGGGGAGGCAGCCAACTTTCATGGCCATGCGCAAGCATCAACAAAGAACAAACACCTCATTCGCCTGAAGCGCAGGCCGTGTGCAAATGCTTTTATGACCGACATACTGACAAGACGATTGTGCTGGTGCTGAACCGCAACTGGCAGGCGATCAACATTCGCACGCCCAAGAGGCATTCTGCCAAATGGCAACGAACGTTGCGACTGCGCTGGAGATTGACGGCGAGAACCACATCCGTCCGGTGACCTGGGACGAGTGGATCACGCTGCCCATCCGCGATGGCGACAACGCGGTGCATACTGTGCGCGGCGCCATCCGCGTGCCCACAGTTATTGTGGCGTTGAACTTCGCGAAGCGATGTCGTGATTCGCAAATTGACCTGTAGGAGGGCGGCTGACACACGATTTGCACTGGCAGGCGCTCGCGAGGAAATGGGACTGCGCATTGTGGGGTTCGAGCTATCAGGTGCAGAACGAGAAGATCGGTACTTCGCCGGGCGCGTCGGAGTTGTGGTTCGATCCGCGGCGCGGCTCGGAAAAGGTTTGAATTCACAGGCAATCGTGACGAAGCGGTTTGGCTGGCGAACGAAGCGGTCGCCAATGCATGGATGGAATACGTGAGGACCGGCGCGACCAGCGACACCACACCGCCGTCCACGCCGTTCAACGTGAAGGCTTCGTCCAAAAGTGATCAAGGAATGGAAATTACCTGGAACGCCGAAGCTGATTTCGAGAGCGGCATTCAACAGTTCATCGTGATGCGCGACGGACAGGAACTGGCGAAAGTGCCGGAGAAGCCAGTCGGCAAATTCGGCCGCCCATTATTTCAATCCATGACGTATCACGACACGCCGAGCCAGCCGATGCCGGAGATGCGTTACGTTGACGCTTCCGCCAAACCGGGCGAGACGCACACTTATTCGATCATCACCGTGAACAGCGTGGGGTTGAGGTCGGAGCCTTCCGCTCGATCACCGTAAGGTCCATTATCCATTTGCCGCGCACACTGGACGCGCCGCTCAGACAGGAAGTTCCCAACCCGCGCGATAGGATTCTTTGAGGAACCGATCCGCTTCAGGAACGTTGGGGCATTTTATCGCTTTGGCGTCCCAGGAAATCCTTTTCCCGACGCGCATCGCGACGAGGCCGAGCAATCCAACTTCCGTCAATGCCGCGCCGTATTGGAAATCAGAACTGGGCGACGGCTCGCCTTTGCACGCGTCGAGCCATTCGCGGTGGTGGCCTTTCGAACGCGTCAGGCTTGGTGCTGGTCGCTGATAGGCTTTGTCTTTGGAGCTGGGAAGTAGTTTGGGCCGACCGCCCCAGCCCGGACTCGAAAGCGCGCCCTTGTCGCCAATGAACAAGATGCCGTTGCCGTCGAATTGATCTCCGCCTTCCATCGCGTCAGGGCGTGGCGGTTTGAGACCGCCTTCGTACCAGGTGAATTTCACCGCTGGCTGTTTGTCGCGCGGCCCGAAGTGGTAGGTGTAAAGACCTGCGGGCGGCGCAATGTAGGAATCCACCGGCCCAACCGCCGAAGCTTCGATGCTCAGCGGCTCGCGCAAGTTCAGCGCCCACATGGCGGGGTCAAAGTTGTGGCAGAAAAAATCTCCGATGGGCGCGGTGCCGAAGTCCCAGAAGTCGCGCCACCGAACCGGATTCAGCGCGGCACTGTAACCGCGCGGCTCGCGAGGGCCGAGCCACAGATCCCAATTCATGCCGCTGGGAGTCGGCTCATCCTGCGGGCGTGCCGTCAGAGTTTTGTTCCAACGAGTAGCGCTCGTCCAGGCGTGGACTTCGCGCACGTCACCGATCGCGCCATCCCAGATGAATTCGCAAGTCTGGCGGATGAAATCGCCGGAGTGACCCTGATTGCCCATCTGGGTGGCCACGCCGGTTTCTTTGGCGATCCTCGCCACTTGCCGCGCCTCCCACACGTTATGCGTGAGCGGTTTCTCGCAATAGACGTGTTTCTTCAAACGCATCGCGGTGATGCTCACGTACGCGTGCAGATGATCCGGCGTGGCGCAGAGAATCGCATCGACTTCCTTCTCCTTCTCCAACAAGTGACGAAAATCTTCGTAAGCGGCGACTTTGTAGTTCGGCGTTTTCTCGGAGAAGCGTTTTTCGATTTCGGCCTTCACCGGCAAGCGGCCTGCGGCGCCCTTGTAATAAAACGCTTCAAGGTTCTGCGACTCGATAGGATCAGCGACGGCGACAATTTGTGCATCGGCTTGCTCGAAGAGAGCGCGCACATTCGTTCGACCTTGGCCGCCGCAGCCGATGATGGCGATGTTCACCTTCTCACTGGGCGGGACGAATCCAGCGCCACCCAACACATGGCGGGGAAGGATGGTGAAACCGGCAACCGCTGATGCCGTGCCACGAATGAATGTTCGGCGGCTCAAACCGCTCGCGGTCTTTCGAGATCGAGTCATGGCTTTTCCTCCGCGTCGGCGAAGCCGCGGACATAGCCGACGCATTGAGCGATGTCCGGGACGGTGTTTTCCCAATCGCGCTCGTATTCGATGGAGATGTTCCCGTCGAACTTCTGCCGGCGTAGTTCGCGCAGAATTCCTTTCACGTTGGTGACGCCCAAGCCGAGCGGAAGGTCAGTCGCGTCAGGATTGCCGGACTCGACGATGTCTTTCAAATGCACGCTGATGACACGGCCTTCAAAAACCTTCAGCGCAGCGACCGCATCCACGCCGGAGCGCGTCCAATGCCCGACATCGGCGCAGACACCGAAACGCGAGTCACGATTCTTGACGAGCGAGAAGACGTAATTGGGATCCCAGAGTTTGTAATCGGGATGCGAAGCGCGCTTTGGGTGACAATGAATCCCAGCCGCGATGCCGTATTCCTTGATCAGCTTCTCGATCAAATCAATTTGGTCGGGGGAAGGCTCGATCGTGATGGCGCGAGCGCCAAGTTTCTTCGCGAAATCAAAGACGCGCCGCGCCCCGGCTTCGTCCTTGGGGATTCCCACGACACCAAAGTTCACGATGAGCAAACCATGCTGTTTCGCTTTGGACTTTAGTTTCTCGATGGTTTCGTCCGACGCGTTCGCATCAACTTTCGTTTGCTTGTCATCGGGACTCAGCGACTGACCGGGATAAAACTCAATCGCCTTGCCTCCCGCCGCGGCAGTTTTCTCGATGGCTTCAAACGCGGTGAAGCGATGAAAGGTGTAAGCTTGGCAACCCAGAACGAATCCGCCGACACGATACTCTCCGCCGATCGGCGACCGCGCGGCCTGAGCGCTCGTGAGAAACATTCCAACCGCGAGACCGAGAGAGCATTTCAATAGAGCATGAGACTTTATGGTTTTGCAGTGATGCATAGTTCATTTCTCCGGCTTCGAGCGCAGCGGCGTGGCATCGCCCGGAATCAGGCCCATGGACCACTGCACCATCTCCAGCCACATCTTCTGAAAGTCAGGACGCTCCCAGACAGCTTGAACGTGGCCGAGGCCGTTGTAGAGCACGCGGCCCTTGCCATAATTTTTCGACCAGATGACGGGAAAATCTTTGTCGGTGCGCTTCACGCCTTTGCGAGTGAGATCAAGCTTGTCGGCGTCGAGGCTGAGCAGCACACGCGCGTTCCTGCGCGAGAAATCTTTGATTTGATAAATCTCGTCGAACAGCGTGAACGCCGCCGGGAAAGTTTTCATGCCGGGAAACTCTGAATCTTCGACGACGAGGGGCGCGTTGAATTGCCCCCACGGATGACCATCGAAATAGCCGCCGAGCATTTGCCCGTACTCGGGCCAGCCGGTGAACGTGATAGCGGCGCTGTGAATGCCGATGAAACCTCTTCCATCGTCGCGAACAAAGGAGAGCAGATCCGCTTTTTGCGGCGCGTCCATATCGAGATCGCCGTCCGTGAAAAAGACAATCGCGTCGAAGGCGTCCAGGTTCTTCGCTTCCCATTTGAGCGGCTTCTTGGTGATGGCCGTGCAATCGGTGCGCAACACTGTGTTCCAAAGTCCGGAGCTGCGTCCGAGATTGTAGAGCGTCGCCATCGCGGTGGAAATGGCTTCGTGCTGATAACCCTTGGCCTGTCCGATAAACAAGAGATTGTGCTTCGGCTTATCGGGCGTTTGTGCAAGCAGCGTTGCGCTGAATACGAAAATGATCAGCAACGACAAACGAAGTGCGATGCTTGGTCGGATAGGGTTCATTTGAGGTCGGCGACCTCCTCGAACATACGTTTGAACAGCGTTCACGGTCGGTGCATCAGCGCGCCGCGACACTCAATTCCTCCGACGTCTGCCGGGCCGGCTTTTTAGGGTATTCCGCCTTAATGATTTCACGCATAAACTCCGCCGCGAGTTGGGCGTTTTTGTGTGCGAATTCGATCCCGACGGTTTCACCATTCACGACTGGAAGTTGATGGCAGAGTTCGTAGCTGATGTAGCCGTGGTAGCCGATCTCGTGCATGGCTCGCGCGAAGTCGCGATAGTATTGGTTTGTCTCGCCCGTGATGATTCCGTCGATCCGATCGACACCGGTGATGCTGCCGCCCGGATTGCGGTCGAACTCGCCGCCAAAGTGCGACATGACCTGCAGGGAACCGACGGCCTGCGCGGCCTCGCGTATCGCCGCGGCGCTCTTGTCTGGCATCAAGGGAGCGTCGAGGCAGATTTTCAAATGCGGTGAATTCACTTCGTGCACCATGCGCAGCACGTCGCGGTGATCTTTAATGAGTGGTTTGTGATTCTGCAATGCGAGCGTCACCCCCATGTCCGTCGCGTAACCAGCGCATTCGATCAGCGCCTCGCGGCACCAGCTCCAGATTTCCTCCTCGGAGAATTTCTCATGCACGATGGGCCAGTAGTTTTCCGGGATGTCGTAGCTGGCGAGTTTCGGATGGCGTGTGATACCCCACCACGCGAGAAACACACGTAGATTCTTTGCGCCCATGTCCGCAGTCATGCGAATCAGTTCGCGCATGTAGCAAATCTGAGTCTCGCGCACTTCAGGAACGGGATTGCTGAAATCGTTGTTGGCGGCGACACCGAGGATTTCGACGCCTTCACCCTCAGCGACGCGCAGCAGTTCCTGGCATTTGTGCTTCGGCCAGTCGAGCGGGTTGGCGTGCGGGCGTTTGCCATCAAATTCCACGCCGTCGTAGCCGAATTGTTTCGCCGTGCGGATGAGTTCCGGCAGCGTGAGCGCCTCGCCGAGATACCAACAGCCGAGGTAGGTGATGCTATAGAGTCCAATTTTCATAAGGCAGTTTGAGTTACTTAAGTTTCCCGCCGGTCCAGAGAATCGAGTTGTGAACGAGCGCGCGGTACGACGGATGCCGGAACGGAGTGTGATCGTGGCCGAGTTGAATGAAAACCACTTTGGAAGTCGTGCAGGGGCCAATCCACGCGACGGTGCGGTCGCTGGTGGGATTGTCCGTCAAGAGCAGCGGTTGGATGTTCGTGGAGATAAAAAGACCCTTGTAGGTTTCGTCCGTGATGTGGAACGGAGTGAGGCCATCCGTGATCGGGTGCTTGCCGGCGGCAGTGATCAAGTGTTGCTCGCCAAATTTCACCGTTGAGTTCGGAATGCCATTTTTGCTCTCCAGCCGATAAAGCCCGCCCACCACTTCCTCATACCACCACGGCCACTTCTGGAAATTCAAAATGCCATGGTGCAGGACAACGATGCCTTTGCCGCTCTCGACAAAATCGCGCAGGTTTTTCTTTCCGCCGTCGTCGAGGTCGCGGGTGAAATTGTAGAACACCAGCACATCGTATTTCGCGCGGATGTCCTGCTTGAAGGCCAGCGTGCTATCAGTGACGGCCGGCCAGCCGATGTCCTGATAGCCGTCAAACAAACCGTAAAAGGCGGCCTCGTGATCGTGACCGCCGGTGATGATCAGTACGCGTAGCGGCGCTTGATTGGTTGCGGGCGCGCCGGGTTGCGCCAGAGAATCCGTCGTGTGCAGCAAGGCCAGCACGCCCGACAAAAGGACGGCGGCACATTGAATCGCGGATTTCATACGCCAATCCTAGCAGTTCGCCCGCAAGAATCTATTGCTTACGAGCGGCAGACTTTGTGACAGGAACGCCAGCGGACAGTTTGTAGTGTTCGCGATATTCGCGAGGCGTTCGTGCGAATTGCCGCCGGAATTCGCGGGTGAAATGGCTTTGATCCGCGAAACCGCAGTTTAACGCGACCTCGGATAGTGCTTCGTTCGTGTAAACCAACGCGCGGCTGGCGATGCGCAGGCGGAGCTTCCGCAGATATTTTTGCGGCGTGAGATGAAAGCTGGCCAGGAACTGCCGCTCGAACGCCCGCAGCGACATTTTGGAAATGGAAGCCAGTTGCTCGTTGGTGATCCCGCGATGGTAGTGGTCGCGCATGTAGGCGAGTGCGGGCTCGAATCCAGAGACCGTCCCGCCCGGAAGGCCGTCATGACTCAACGCGCGCGTGATCCCGGCCGTGCCGATGATGGCGCCTTTCGCATCGAACACGGGAATCTTGTTGGTGATATTCCAGGCCGTCATGCCTTCAAACTCACCTACTCGCTCAATCCGGTTGATGATGCGATGGCCGGACAAAACCTGTTCGTCATCCAGACGGAACTGATCGGCTATGAACGCCGGGGATAAATCGTAATCGGTCTTGCCCAGAATCTTTTCTGCACTGACCAGACCGTCCGCGCCCGGATGGTCGAGGGCAAATTTAATCAGAAAAGTGCGATTCACCCAACAATAACGGCCCTGGCGATCTTTCACCCACGCCAGCACGTCCTCAAGAAAATCCAAAAGCTCGGCCAAGTAAAATGAGTCTTTGGTCGGTTTCATAGTGCAGACATGCGCTTGGAGTTTGGATTGTCACGGCGAGCGTGACAACCGAAAGCATTGTTTCATCGATGACAGCTTCCTGCTAAATCCTTTCGCCAATGAAAGTTGAAGGCCTGCGCAGTCCGTATCAAGAGAAGAGCGATCATTTCGATGGAAAGCGATTCGTCAATCCCGCTGGCGCGGCGGGACAGCCATTCTCTGCCGTTGCGCGGATGCTTCTTGAGCGGCGATCACGGTGGCCGACGCGTATCGACGAACCGCCGCAACGGCCGCCAGGGCTGGACGGCGCCGCCGCCGTCATCACGTTTATCGGGCACTCGACGTTTCTGATCCAAACCGCGGCAGGAAACATTCTGACTGATCCCATGTATTCAGAGCGTGCTAGCCCGCTAAATTTTCTTGGTCCGCGGCGAATTCGCCAACCGGCCGTGGCATTCGATGACTTGCCGCCTATCTCAATCGTGTTGCTGAGCCACAACCATTACGATCACTGCGATCTGCGTACGCTGGGCATGCTCGCGCATCGCTTCGATCCTGTCGTTGTGACGCCCTTGGGGAACGGACCGCTCGTGCGGTCATCTGGTATCCGCCACGTCGAGGAGCTTGATTGGTGGCAGGAGGCAAAGACCTCCGCGCTGCCGATCACATTGACGCCGGCGCAGCATTTCTCTGCGCGGGGTCCGCTGGATCGAAACCGCGCTCTGTGGGGCGGGTTCATGCTGGCGGTAAGCGGCGTCCGCATCTTTTTCGCCGGTGACACCGCGTACGCGGGTTTCTTCCACGACGTTCGGCGGCGGCTCGGTCCGATTGATCTGGCGCTCCTGCCCATCGGCGCTTACGAGCCGCGCTGGTTCATGCAATCCGTTCACATGAACCCGGCGGAGGCGGTGCAGGCCCACCTTGATCTAGAAGCGTCCGAGACTATCGGCATGCATTTCGGCACCTTCCAACTGACAACCGAGGGCATCGACGCACCATTGCGCGCGCTCGAGGAGGCGTGTCGCGCGAGGAACGTCCTGCCGTCGCATTTCCGGACGCTTCGTTTCGGAGAATCGATGCATCGGTGCGCTACTCGGGGGAATGCTTGAATAAGGCTGATTTCAGGCGATCGGGCGATCGGATCGAAAGCAATGATTCGTTGCGTAAGCACTGCCTGAAACCAGTCTGCCAGATCGCTGATGCTCCGCCTTTTTCATAAATTTCTCCTTTGCAGTGATTGGTTGTTCTCAGCGTCTTAGGCTCGTTTCCCGCAGCGCCTTCAACGCGCCGCTCCAAGCGATGATTTGGTCGAACATCGCATTGACGGAGTTTTCATGACGGGCATCTGGCTTGAAGACGCTGTAGTTTTCAAAGTCGGTAAACATGGAGAGCAAGACCTGGTTGCGCACCGTGGCCGTTTGCACCTCGGCCAACACTAGGCGCAGTTGCTCGACAGCGCGCGCCCCGCCAGCGCCGCCGTAGCTGACGAAGCCAGCCGCCTTGTCGTTCCATTCGCGGAACAGAAAATCAATCGCGTTCTTGAGCGCGCCGGGGATGCCATGATTATACTCCGGCGTGACGAAGACAAAACCATCGAAAGAACCGATCCTGGCGGCCCATGCTTTGGTGTGGGGCTTACTGTATTGCCCCATGCTGGGAGGTATCGGCTCGTCGAGG
>DATLUX010000266.1:0-3473 GCA_035577805.1 Verrucomicrobiia bacterium | reverse complement strand
GCGAAACGATTCCTCGCCAACCATCCGCAGTTCGACTGGCTTCATGGTTTGATCAAGGACCGGCCTCGTCAGCCCTGGACCCGGTTCGAAGCCGTGAAGTAGGCGCGCACCGTTCCCACCGGATTCGTCCGCTAGGTGCCGCCAGACGATGTGCTCTGGTTGTCCGCTGTCCTCGGCGTTGCGGTGTTACAGGAATGGGTCACGAATTCGCGTGAGAAGCAGCGTGACTCTCGACGGACGCAGGATGACTGGAATGCTCGGAAATCATTGTCCGCACTTGGAGGCAAATCCCAAACGCTTTCGCGGTGAGGTGACCACCACTTTCAAGCAACGCCCAGAGGGAGTTCGACTGCGCCATACTGTCAACGGCAATTCGATCAAAGTCTACGATAAGCAAGGCAGTGTGCTCCGGGTGGAAACGACCATCGTCCATCCACCAGATTCACCCCTTGAAACCCGGAATTGATTTTGGAAACGCATTGTCCGTTCTGTGATGCGCCGGCTGCAGCCTTCCTGTATGCGCGCTTTTCCCTCCCTCAGGCGGCCTTGCGTGCTGGGGCAAGCCGATGACGCAGCAGGACCATCATGGCCTTCAGCCCGAGTTCCCGAAGGAGGAACGGCTTGGCAATCAGATCTGAGCCACCACTTAACGTTGATTTTGCCCGAGTCTTAAAATCGGCAAGACGGCTGACAAAGATAATCGGTGTCGATTGGTTCCACGGAAGGGCCTTGATTTTCTTACAGAGATCAAAGCCGTTGATCTCCGGCATTTGCACCTCCAAGAAGATCAAATTAAACCCTGTTTTAGCCGCCAGTTCCAAGGCAATTGCTGCGTCACCAGCTTCGGCCACTTCGGAGTTGAGCTGCATCTGGGTTAACCCATCGGCGATCGCCCGCCGGGAGACAGCGTCCTCATCGACAATCAGGATCGTCGCCCGCTGCGGCTTGTCGGAACTAGGTTGGGAAACCCTGGAGAGTTCACCGATAAAGTCGATGCAGCAAGCGACCGTGCGCAGGCTCGCGTCGTTCATGGTCTGTTGCTTTTCAACCATTTCCTTGATCAGACCTTCCATTAGGGACGCCATCTGCGCGATCTGGGCAAACCCGATCAGGGCCGAATTGCCCGCCAGCGCATAGATCTTACAGTAGAGATCCATCAGCAATGGTTCCCGCGCGGCGGCATCAGGGGTTTGCATGACCCCCTGAACAAGTTTGCGCAACTCGGCAAGACTCTGCGCGTTGGTCTCGACAAACGCTTTGCGAACTTCTTCAAAAGCCGAGTTATCCGCCTCAACCGTCGGTGCCGCGTCGGTTGAAGGACCTGGCGGAGAAGCCGAGCCTCGATTATCGGCATTATACCCGTAATTGGCGGGCGGCGGTGGGCTTCCGGGATGTTCCATCGCGACTTGAGGCGGGGGGCGGGTGGGCGGCGGATGCGGCGGAGCAACATTTCTGACCACCTGAAGCAGCTGGTCCAGCACGTCGATGATGTTCTTTGGCGTAGTGTTGGACTTGTCGAAAACCCGAGCGGCTCCGGCAGCAGTGGCCTCCTGGATCATATCCGGCAAGTAGGCGTTGGTGAGAACCAGGAGGGGAAGGGAACCATTCAGAGCGCGCAATCTCTTGAGCAACTCGATGCCGTTCAGTTTCGCCAGCATTAGTTCCAGGAGTATCGCATCGGGCTGACAGGCCTGGGCCCGCTCCAGGCCTGTCTGCCCGTCGTTGCAGGTCTCGGCTGCGTAGCCCTGCTTCTCCAGGCTCGACCGATAGAGCTGGGCCACAATCGGGTCACCGTCGATAATGAGCACTTTCTTCATTAACAGAGGCGACGACTTTCTTCCGCTCCCAGACGGGAACTGGACAACTCAAGGGTGCCGGCCGAGATGTCTAAGGGATTGTGCAAAAGAAGTTGGTTTTGCACGGGCCCCAAGGCCTTGGCCGCGTGACACTTGCTCCGGCGAGACCGCGATGACCAATCCCGCTTCTGTTGGGCTATACCAATCATACTGGCGCCTCTAATTATTATTATCGGCACAAATGCCACTAGGATGCATTTGATCAGGGAGGCCGCTGGGCAGGCTGGTATAGCCCGAGCCCGGATCAAGAATCCGGATTCCCGTCACCTCCCCGTTGGCCACGATGGCCTCGGCCAGGGCACCACTCCCGGCCCCACCTTGGATCAACACGGGTGGTGGATTGGCGTAACCGCAGCCGCCATCGGGGAGAGAGAACGGACTTGCCCTGCAGCGGGGTTCTACCCTTGGGGTTAGGAGGCGTCGTTATGTTCAATATATTTCTGCCTCCAGGCTATGCTGACATCACAAGGCCCCGGCTTGCGCTCAGGGCGTTTCGCTTGGAATTTGTGGGCAATCAGCACCCGGGCGATACGCAACAACCACCTCTTGAAGATCGCGGGTTGCTGAGGTCTATGGGCCAATCCGCGTGCTGCATTTCTCAGCAGTCTTGTGGTGAGTTGCCTGGCTTCAGCTTCCGTCAGACCGGCCTTACGTGTGTCGCGATAGATACCTTTCCAACTCCTCGCAAGCACTGTTCTCCACCACGGCTCTTCGTCAAAGAAGCTCGCTGCGGTTTGCTCTGGCTTCGAGGCAAACTTGTAGGGCGCTATGAATGAATAATCGCGCTGGCTGGAATCAGGATTGGGTGTCGTCATAAGTCTTAGGCCTTTTTCCCATTCAAGTGGCGAGAGCTTGTGCTTCGCGACTCTGCCTGCACGCGGGCCTTCATATCGGAGTATGCTGCACTGACCAACCTCGAAAGAGCCGCGGGATCACAATCACGTCCGGGACGAAGCTTCACATGGCTCATAAACTTGCCGGTACCTTCCAAAATACCCTTCGGGTCGGCAATCTCAGTAGCTCGAAAGAATCCGACATTTACGTGAGCCGTAAAGGCGTTGACGTATCCAAACGCCGCGTCGGCGACGCACGCCGTCGGATGACCATCGTGCAAGCACTCTCGTACGTCGTCCCCGCACTTACGCATGGCCTCAAACCAATACTCGGCAATTTCGCCCAATTCGCCCGTAAGCTGTCGCAGCCAGGTATCGATGGATGGATCTCGCCGAGCCGAATTGGAGAGTCGAAAGAGTTGGCTCATAGGTAATCGTCGGGATGGGCGAGCATGTCATGCAACCGCTCGTCGGATTTCTTTCGCAACTGTTCCCAGAAGTCTTGTGGCCATTCCACTTGGCCACGTCCTTTCGTCGATGCACGTAGTACCGCTAACGGAGCTCAGCGCTGCCGACGCAGCGAAGCGGAGTCGGGATTCGTCTCCAGCGTCTGGTTGGGCCACGCTCTCATTCCCTTTCAACCTCGCTGCCGGGTAGGGGCCGGGCTTGCGCCCGACGCCCCCCACGGACCCGTACTTGAGCAACTCACTCATACGGTTCGTCAGCGATGGTCTTGGGAGACCAAAGACCTTGCAGGTAACGACCCCACAAGGCGTCATGACTG
>DATLUX010000265.1:0-5230 GCA_035577805.1 Verrucomicrobiia bacterium | reverse complement strand
CGATAGGCGCTACAAGAGGTGTCGGCAGCCGGACAAGAGTTATGCATCAGGGAATTCCTGAGTCGTGGCTTGAATTGATTCGGCAGAAGGCACGGCCCCTGAGCGACAGGCCTGGCCGGATATTTCACGCGCTGATGAAATGGGCGCAGCCCCGCTGCGTGAGTGGACTGGGCCTGCAACGCCGCTGCGTGAGTCCCAGCAGGCTGGGTGGCTTGACTCGGGATTGCCGGGTCAACTGTCGAGGATCACCAGTCCTGCACGGATCGCGTACCGCACCAGACTGGCTACGTCGTGCAGGTTCAGCCGCCTCATCAATTGGGCGCGGTGCGTCTCGATGGTCTTGGCGCTGACCTTCAACTCGAAGGCAATTTCCTTGGTTGATTTGCCCTCGGCAATGAGTTGCAGAATCTCGCGTTGGCGTGGAGTCAACAACTCCAGCGGGTGGCCCGAACCGGAGGACGCGGCCAGGCGAGAGTCGATAGCCTGAGCGGAGATGGCCCGGCTGAGATACCTCTGGCCGCGGAGGACGGCTTGAAGAGCCAGCGGCACTTCGGCGGTGGCGGAATCCTTCAACAGATAGCCCGCCGCCCCGGCCCGCAGCGCGCGGACGACGTATTCCTCGCTCGTGTGCATGGAAAGGATGATTACCTTCACGGCCGGAAATTCCCTGGCTAGTCGCGCCGCCGCTTCAAGGCCGTTGAGCTTCGCCATCGCGATGTCCATCAGCACGACGTGGGGCTCGACTGATTCGACCAGGCTCAGGACCTGGCGTCCGTCGTCGGCTTCGCCCACGACTTCCACGCCCGGCACTTTTTCCAGCAACGCGCGAATGCCCGCGCGCATCAACGTGTGATCATCGGCCAGCAGCACGCGCGCAATTTTCATGGCTGCAGACTCCGCGAACCAGCCGCAGCCGCAGCCGCACCGGCGAAGGGAAATTGGGCGAACACCGCCGTCCCGTGAACCGGACTGGATTCAATATGGAGCTGGCCACCCGCGAGAGTCGCCCTCTCCAGCATTCCCACCAGTCCGAAACTGGTTCCGCGCTGCGCGCATTTGCGCGCCGCCGCCACATCGAAGCCGGCACCGTCATCATGCACGCGCAATTGCAAAGCGCCGCCCGCCTCTCCCAATGAGATGGTGACGGCCTTCGCTCCCGCGTGGCGCACGACATTCGTCAAAGCTTCCTGAGCGACCCGAAAGCAGGCTGTCTCCACCGCTGGGTGGTAGCGGCAGTCCTCGTCCGCGGCTTCGAGCACGACGGTCAAGCCGGCTTGTTTCGGGTGGTGGCTGATGTACCATCGCAAGGCTGGTACCAACCCCAGATCGTCCAGGATCGATGGCCGCAAGTTCAGCGCCATGCCCCGCACCTGTTGGAGCATCTGGTCCGCGAGGCGGATGCAGTCCGTCACCCGCCCTGGCCGCCCTTCAGAATCGGAGACCTCGATCGCAGCCAGATGAAGCTTAAGGACGCTGAGAGTCTGGCCGATTTCGTCGTGAAGCTCGCGGGCCAAGTGGTGCTTTTCAGACTCTTGGACAGCCAGCAACCGCCGCGAAAGCTCCTGCAACTCCTGCGTTCGCCCCTGCAGCTCTGCGTTTTTCTCCTCCAGCTTCGCCACGAGCTGCTCGCTGTACTCCTGCATCAGCGTCAGCTCCTCCGGTAGCTCCCTCCTCTGGAGGGGTGGACGCGGAGCCTGGTTCAGCAAATCACTCAGTGCGTCGAGAATTTCCTTCGCGCTGGCAGGCTTGCGGAGGAACGCGCTGGCGCCGGCCTGCAACCCGAGCTTCTCATCGGCCAGAGACGTGTAGGTGGCCGTGTAGAAAATGAAGGGGATCTCTGCGAACTCCGCGTGTCGGCGCACTTCGAAGCAAAACCGGTAACCGTCCATCTTCGGCATGAGAATATCCGAGATGATGGCGTCAAAGGGTTGAGACTTCAGGATGGCCAGCGCTTCCACGCCGTCTGCCGCCTCGCAGGTCTGCAGGCCTTCACCCTGGAGCACCGCGCCCAGTAGCTTCCGGTTGGTCGCGTTGTCATCCACCAGCAAGACGTTCATGTCTTGGCTCCTCGGTTCAACCAGGCTGCGACTCGCTCGGAGAGTTTGCGTGTGTCAATCGGCTTGGGGATGTACCCGTCGCAACCGGCGGCCAGGGCCTTTTGGTCATCACCTTTCATGGCAAACGCGGTCAAGGCGACGATGTGGATGCCGCGAGTGGCGTTCGTCGCTTTGAGCTTGCGGGTCAAGGTCAGGCCATCCATGCCCGGCAAGGCAATGTCCATGAGAATGAGGTCCGGCGGTGTGTGTTCGATCACCCTCTGGGCCTCTTCGGCGTCGGCCGCCTGAAGGACAGCATAGCCGTCGAATGCAAGCACATCGCTGACGAGCTTCCGGTTGGTGGCGTTGTCATCGACCACCAGGATTCGAGCGGAGTTCATGGCCTCTTCTCCTCCGCGACCAGCGGTAAGATGACCGAAAACGTGCTTCCTCTCCCCGGTTCACTTTCCACGCTGATGGCGCCAGAGTGAAGTTCAACGATTTTCTTCGTCAGCGCCAGCCCCAGCCCGCTCCCTTCAAAGCGGCGCGCTGCCCCGGATTCCAATTGTTCAAATTCCTTGAACAGCCGCTGCACGTCCTCTGGCTTGATGCCGATGCCGTTGTCCTTGACCGCCACGCGAAAGCGGCCGGAAGCCGCGGGGCTGGCGGCGATGTCCACCCGTCCGCCCTCGCGGGTGAACTTAACGGCATTGGAAAGAAGGTTGTAAATCACCTGCTTGAATTTCTGCTGGTCGAGCGTGACGGCGTCCAGGCCTGGCGCGATCTGTGTCTGAAGAACGATGTGTTTCTTCTGGGCGATGGCCTTGGCCACTGCGCAGACCTCGTCCAGGGACTTGGCCAGCGGGAACGTCTCGAGATTCAACTCCATGCGGCCCGCTTCGACTTTGGCCAGATCGAGGACATCGTTGATGAGTTGCAAGAGATGCTTGCTGCAATTGAGAATGTCGTTGAGATATTCCTGCTGCTTGGGATTGATCGGACCCGGCTTCTGGTCGATGAGGAATTCGCTGAAGCCGATGATGCCGTTGAGCGGCGTGCGCAACTCGTGGGACATGTTTGCAAGGAACGCGCTCTTCATCCGGCTGGCTGTTTCCAGCGCCTCCTCGAAGCATTTGCGCTCCGTGATGTCAGCCCGGATTGCGATGTACTGGATGGGTTTACCGTCCTCGCCCAGGTAAGGCACGATGGTAGTGTCCACCCAGTAAAAGGTGCCGTCCTTAGCCTTATTCTTGATCTCGCCTTTCCACACCCGGCCAGCGCCAATCGTCTGCCAGATGTCCCGAATAAACTCCTTCGGATGAGATCCAGAATTGATGAGCCGGTGGTCCTGGCCGAGCAGCTCTTCGCGCGAGTATTTCGAAATCCTGCAGAATTTGTCGTTGACGTAGGTGATCTTCCCCTTTGGATCGGTGATCGCGACGATGGCATGTTCGTCGATCGCGGCCTTGACGTCTTTGAGTTCGCGCAGGGCATCAGCAGCCTGCTCATCGGCGCGCTTGCGGTCGGTGATGTCACGGATACCACATTGGATGATCTGCTTGCCGTCGACATCGTAGACATTGCTGATGAACTCTACGAATCTCTGGCCGCCTCTCTTGGTTTCAAGAGGCAGATCGTCGTAGCGCGCATAGCCTCTTTGCCGCAACTCCTCGAACGCCGCCTTGTTCGCAATGATGTCCTTGAATGCGCCGATGTCCCAGAGGTGCCTATCCAGGAGTTCGGTGTGCGAATAACCCAAGGTCTCGGCTAGAATTGGGTTGACGTCCTTTATCTTGCCGGTTTGGCCGTCCAGAATGAGGATGCCGTCCTTGGCCGCCTCGAAAAGGCGCCGGTAGCTGGCTTCGGACGTTCTCAGTGCCTCTTCCGCCCGTCGGTGTTCAGTGATGTCCACTGACCGAACCAGTATTCCGTTCGGATCGGGTTCGATCGACAGCTCAAACCAGCGCTTGCTGCCGCCCACAACGACGGTCTCACATCGCACCTGGCGTGAGGATCGTGTCTCCATGACGGCCATCATTGCTGTGAACTGGGGGGTGTCAGCGATCCCGGGATAGCACTCCATCATCGTTCGACCCACCAGCCCGGCAGCAGAGTACTGGCCCTGCCGGGCTGCCGCCGCGTTCACATAGACGTACCGCCATTGATGGTCGACGATCTGGATCCCTTCCCGCATCTCCGCAATGGACCTGACCAGTCGTTCCAAATCCGCATTGAGCCGCTGGATTTCCTCCAGGGCGCGTCTCCGCCCCTGGCGTTCCTCGACTTCACGGAAGGCTCGCCCCACGGCCGGGCCGAGCCGCCCGAGCCGATCCTTGAGGACATAGTCAGCAGCGCCTTGCTTGAGGCATTCGATGGCTACCTCCTCTCCCATCGTGCCTGAAATGAAGATAAACGGCGTGTCCGGCTGACTTCCCGCTGCCAGCTCCAAGGCCGCCCTGCCATCGAAGCCGGGGAGCGTGTAGTCCGAAAAGATCAGGTCGAAGCAGCCCAGTTCCAAGGCGGCCTCGAATTCATGGCATGAATCAACGCGCGAGATTTCAACAGGGATCCCCTCATCTTTCAGCATCTTTTGGATCAGCTCGGCGTCCCAACGATTGTCTTCAAGGTGGAGAATCCGCAATGGTTTCCCGGAGTGTCCGTTGAGAATGCCTTTGTGCTGCATATGGTTTCCGTTGGCTAGCCCAGGACCCGGAGAACACCTTGCAGTCGATCGCGGAACACGTCGTCGATGATCAGGATCTGTTGCATGCTTTCCGTCGTCTGCCTGGAACGTTGCCTAGCCGGGAACATGGCTTACTGCTCACCCAGGACCAGCTCCTGCCAGAGGCTCCACGATCCGTTATCGGGCGGTTTGCGATTTGTCTGAACGCGTGACTTTTCGTCGAGTTGGAGATCCATGCCTTCGTGCTCATGGACAACCATTATCGCTTGGTGGTGCGCACCCCCGAGCCCAACCTCAGTCATGCCATCCGTTGGCTCAATGTGGGGTCGAACCTGAGCCGGGCTGGCTGGAGGTGGGAACCATCGCGGCGGGTCGTGGGGGTCGCAGCCGGGGCCAGCGGCGGGAGGCGTTGCGAACCTACACGGAGGGGCCGGTGCGCCAGGGACGATTGGACAGTCCCTGGGCTGGATTGGTGGGCGGGTTGGTCTTGGGGGGAACTGATTTTGCCAAG
>DATLUX010000264.1:0-4975 GCA_035577805.1 Verrucomicrobiia bacterium | reverse complement strand
GGACAACGAACAGTTCCTCCGCGGCTACACTTGGGATGGCAGGGAACTGAAGCCAAAGTTCGATCTCGATTTCACCGCGCTCAAACTGGGCCGACCGCACCAGATGCTCTTTGGGTCGACCAAAGTCGGCCGGTAACCGTGACTGGCTTCACAACCATCTGCCCTCATGTTCTGTCCTTATCCTTCGTTGTTCGATAAACTTGCCAGGATCAAGTCGATCCGGACCAGGAGTTCAGTGAGCTTTTGGATACCGGCAGGCGGCCGTCGATTTCCATTCCTGCCGCCTGCAGGGCTGGCGCGGTCAAAGGCCTGGCGGGTGGTGATAAGTCTCACGTTGGCCGTCGCGGGTTTCTGCGCTGCCTTAGGTGCTGGGGCATTCGCGAGCACACTGCCGCGCACGGCGGAGTATGACTACGATGCTCCCGAGCCTGGTACTTACCTCTTGCCTGTCGTCAAGGCGGCAGGGGATGGCCAGGTGCTGGATTCCGAGGGGCGCTCCTGCCGTCTGGAGGAACTGGTGCGCGGGCGTGTCACGGTCCTGAGTTTTATCTACACACGTTGTGGCTCGGCCAAGGCGTGTCCTTACGCCACCGGCGTGTTGAACCAACTGCATCGTCTCAGCCAGCAAGACCCCGTGTTGGAGAACAATATGCGCCTGCTCAGTCTGAGCTTCGACCCAGCTCATGACACCCCGGAGCGCATGGCGTCTTATGCTTCCTGGGCCCGCGGACGAACCAATGCCGCCCCGTGGCGGTTTCTCACCACGCGTTCTCCAGGCGAGTTGCGTCCTATCCTCGACGCCTATGGCCAAGTGGTGGATCGAAAGCAAAACCCAGCCGACCCGACCGGGCCTCTCAATCACACTCTCCGTGTCTTCGTCATCGATCGGGCCGGCAACATCCGCAATATCTACAGCTCCGGCACGCTGGACGTTCGCCTCGTGCTGGCTGATGTGAAGACATTGCTGATGGAATAGCAGTCACCCGCAACTCGACTCGACCGCGCGAAAGGTTCTGAAACGGACGCAGCTTCAATGCAAGTTTTGCCGTGGTGCGCCACCAGGTGTATTCGAATTGCCGGGTCCGCCACGCTTGGCTCAACGCAGTTCCTTTTCCTGCGAAAAGTTCCTCCGCGAGCGCAAACACCGGACGCGGATCAAAGATGGCAAAAGCATCGAAAGCAATCGCCTGCACTCGTGCAGCGGCCGACGGCGACGGAGATGCCAGTGCCGATCCGACAAGACTGCCCACCACGGCGCCACCCGTCAGCCGGAGGAATCCTCGGCGGGTCATGATGAACGCATTCACGCATTGCCCCGAGGCGCGGTTCCTGGACTTGAGCCGGAAGAGTAACCGTGAAGACTGAGCCTTTGCCAGCTTCACTTTCCACCACGATCTCCACCCATCACCCGGAAGAACTTGGCTGAAAGCATGCCGATCTCGAGAATTGTCCCGTCCGTTCGGACCATTCCAGGGGTGACCTGGGCGATCGCGGCGTCGACATTCGAATTAGCAGCCCGTTAAAAAACTCTGAACGCTGCCGTGGAGAGGAGTTTTGCTTCTGTTCGAGGAGCGACGAAGGCGCATACCCGCAGGGGTCTGTAACTGAGGAGCGACAAAGAACAGAAGCAAAAGAACCTCCGCCCGTAGGGTTTCGTCAGAAAGGGCCCGGCGACGGCGTTGCTCGTCAGTCACAGCCCACCGGCGGGGATGCTCCTTCCTCGCGCGGCTCGACCGAGCTCGCCGAGGTCCTGGTCGGCGGGCCCTTTCTGACAAAACGGCAGCATTCATAGTTTTTCAACGGGCTGTTAAGCAACGCCGTGAATTCCGTCCCACAACAGTTTTACATTCTTCAATCGCATTGATCCTTCAACCATCAATCAACGTGGACACTCCGCACATCCCGATGGCCAAAATATTTTCACATCCCTGTCCCTTTTGTCTCCTCCGGATCCGCATTGGAAGATGACAGGACATCCCGGTGGCCGGGAGGGCCCTGGAAAAACAACCTAACAAGCTATGCAGAAATTAGTCCGTAATCTCGCGGCTCTGGGCGGCCTGCTGTTGTCCTCAATACCCGCCGTGGCTGGAGTGGCCACGGTGTTCAGTGCGGAAGACAGACGAATTCTCGGCAAAAGAACCTGTGCCATCAGTGCTTACGTTCTTATCAAGCAGTGTTGGAACACGTGCCGGGGCATTCTGATTTGTTGCGGCCTCATGCTACCTATCACAACGGCGTTGGCCGACGTCGTTGCCGAAACAGTGGCGACAGATGCCCAAACCATCAACGGTTTCGACTTGCTTCGAAATGGCCTCTATTGGTCGGGCGGAATCGGGCGATGCTCGCCGCCAGAGTTTTACCAATTCGTGGACATTGGGGTGTGCAATTATGTCTCGCCGAGCGCCCCGGTCGTCGCCTCGCCTGTTCTTTCGGTCTTCACAAACTGCCAGGCCTCCCTCCCGAACGTCGTGCGGGACGACAACTACGTTTATTTCGCAGATAGCAATCAAGGGCGCATCTACAAGAAGGCGGTCAATCGTCCAGCCACGGAGCTTCCCATCGAAATCGTGACCCCATTCAGCCCGTTCCCACCCGGCGCCCTGGGTCCCATTGCTCTGTGGAAAGAAACGCTCTATTGGACGGAATACCGAGGCGGTCTGTTTTGGCTCTCGAGCATGGATACCGATGGCGGCAACAGGCAGTTTTACGGCGTCGGGCCAGGCACTGCGATCACGAAGATGGTCGGCTTCAGCTATCGCTCCGGGACGTCGTTTGTTGATGCGCTGTTTATCCTGGCCAATGGCAACCTCATCCGTTTCACCCTCATTCCGGGAGGCGCGTGGCAAATGGCGAGCGGGATTTCAGACTTCGCCATCCGCAACGAATCGGTCGTGGGCCCTCAGCAGTCGTTTAATTTTACCACCGTGTATGCCGCCGTCGGAACCCGGGACCCTGCCGTCGCACAAACCTCCCCGGGCCAGCTCCTGACCATTGATGCGGACACCGGAGCAACCACTGCCATCTACAACAGCAGCGACTTTAACACGATGAACCAATTATCCAGCGTGACCGTGGACAGCCAGTATGTCTTTTTTACGGAAGCTCCCGCGATCTGTAGCGATCCTGCCGCGCTTTGCTCCTTTGGTCCGTATCGCATCCTGCGCCAGTCGCGCCCCCCCGATCGCAACGGGAATTCCAATCCGTGGGAAATCATAGCGGGTCTGGACGGGCAACCCGCCGGGGGAGACAACCTGCGGAGCGATGATCAATGGTGGCTCTATTGTCGCCAGGACAAACAGATCAGCCGGATAACAAGGAATATTGCCGGCGTCCGTTTCGCCTTCGACTTGTATGCCGATCACATCGAGGTTGTGCAGACCTCGCAGGATCTTTTGAATGACGTTCGGCTGGTGACGAAGAAGCCGACCTTCGTCCGGGGGTATGCCTATTTGGCAACTAATAACACCGGCCCGACTACATTCTTCCCGCAGGCGTCGCTTCGCGCCTGGTTGGACGGCCGGGAATTGCTGGACGACCCGCCGCCCTACGCCATCAACAATACGATGATTGATAGCGTGAGCGATTTGCCCACGAGGCGCGGGAATCTCAATCGAAGTTTTCTGTTTCAATTGCCCGAAAGATGGGTGGAAAACTCCGGGAACCTCGTCGTGCAGATGACGGTCAACCCCAACGGTCTGCTTCACGAAACGGGCAACCTGAATAACACCGCTTCGAGTCAATCCATGCAGCTCATTAAGATGGGTTCCCCCTGCCTGGTCATGCTGCCGATCGACGTCACGACCGGTCCGGTTTACTGGCCCCAAGACGACGCCGACAACTTTGGCGGCATCATCAACCGCGCCCGAACGTTGTTGCCGGTTGAGGATTTTCAAATCACGTTGGGAAAGGACGTGCTTCGCAAGCCGGTGTTCTACATCCTTCCCTACCCGGATGTGGTTTATCGGTCGTTTACAGAAGGCGACTTAACCGATGGGATAGGCTCGGCCTTGGATTGGCTGTCGATTTACAACACCTTCGATAAGAACCCCGCTGGCTGCGGGGACACGCACTTTGTAGGGATGTGTCCGACCAGTCTGCCGCACTTCAACGGAGTGGGCACGCGACCCGGCAGTTCATTGCTGGTCACGATGAGGTCAGGGGGCTCGCCCTCGTGGCAGCTACCTCAGGGCGGATTCTCTCTCGCCCATGAACTCGCCCATAATTTCAGTGAAAAGCATGTTTATAATCCAGCTTCGTGTGGTCTGGATGGCCAGGTTCCTCTCGAGCCTTTTGAAAATTATCCCTACTTCGAGTGCACCATGGGTCCAATCGACTCAGGGGACGCGACCACCTATGGCTACGACCCGATCAGTGGCTCCGTGATCATCCCCACGCCTTCCGGTCCCGGCGACTTGATGTCCTACCAGAGTCAGAGATGGATGTCTAAATACACGATTGATCTTCTCTTCGGCAGGATTCCGGGATTTTCTTTTGCCAATGGTCTTCAACTCCCGCAACTGTTAACGGGCAACGCCCAGGCCGGCTCTCCGTTGCCGGTGTTGTTGATCCATGGAGCGCTCAACCCGGCGACCGGCGCGGCAGAATTCCTTCCGCTCTATCAATTGCCCAGCGACGCATTCGACGGCGACAAAATACTCGCTTCAATGAACGCCGCCGCCCAGCAGAGTAGCCCCCCCTATCTAGTCCGGTTGGTTGATGCCGGCGGCACAACACTTCTGCAAACGCCTCTAGTCCTCTCCCCACCGACGGACGGGCCGCTCTCCGGCTTCGCCCAGTTCGTCTGGTTTCATCCCTCCACCCACCGGGTTCAACTGGTCACCAGCAACAACATTGTGCTGGCCGACCGATTGGCCAGCCCGCATGCGCCCGTTCTTGCGCTCGGCTCTCCGGTGGTCAACGCCGTTGCCGAGACCTTGGACCTGAACTGGACCGCTTCCGATGCGGACGGTGATCC
>DATLUX010000263.1:0-6003 GCA_035577805.1 Verrucomicrobiia bacterium | reverse complement strand
ACGAGGTTGGTTGGGTTCCCGCTGTGCACGGCAACGACCTGGATATCCACCGTCGCGCTCGCGCCACTGAAGAGGTTGCTCAAGGTGCAGCTCACCAACCCGTCTTGCTCAGCGCACAGGCCGCGACTGCTCAGAGCGGAGACAAAACTCACCTCCGGCGGGAGCAGGTCCATAACCGTGGCGGTGGCTGCGCCGGGACCGCGGTTGCTGATTAGCAACGAATACGTCAACACACTGCCGACCAGGACGGGATTGGGATCGGCCGATTGCGTGATGGAAAGGTCCGCCATCGGATCGGCGGTCACGATGTTGAGGTCCCACCCATCGGCGATATAGCCGGGGGCACTTTGCGGCGTGGCATTCTCCGGTTGGTCGTCCATGACATAAAGCGACCAGGTCCCATTGGGATTGGTGCCGCGAAACACAGAGAGATTGGTCAGGTAAGGCGCCAGCGGGGCGGGCGTGGGGAAGGCGTCGGAGCGAGTCCCAAAGTTGGTCGGGCGATATGTCCCCGAAGTGATGAGATCCGAGTCGGGCAAAGCCTGCGTGGCATCATCATCGAAGGTCAGTGACACGTCCACCAGCGCGTTGTTCAATCCACAGTCCGACATCAGCAAAACCTTCTGGCCGCCCGGCCCGACCAGCAGGATATCGATGTCATCAGGGAAATCATGATTAATGCCGCGCACGCCGACCGTGACTTTGAACACGGAGTCGGTTACGCCGGAAACGAAGATGTTGGCCGGGTAGACGGAGCCCGGCCCCTCCTGCTCCAAGGGCAGCAGGATGGTGTCGGGGTTGGCCAAACCCGGCAGGGTGATCGTGCCGACCAAGGCACGCAGGGCAGTATTGTTGGCGGGCAAGGGATCGAACTCGTTGGCAAACACGGTCGTCCGCGTGGTATTGGTGCCCAAACCGATCCGCGCGGTGATGGTGATGACGGCCCGTTGACCGGCGGCCAGCGAGCCGAGCGAGCATAGCACCATGTCGTTGGTGTGGTTGCAGGATCCCTGGCTGGCGGTGGCGGACACAAAAGTTGATCGACTGGAGAGCACATTGCTCAGAACCACGGCGGTGGCGGTCGACGGTCCGAAATTTGTGACGGCGAGCGTCAGGGTTGCGTTGGCGCCGGCGTTGACGCGGATGGCGGCGGCGGATGGAGCGAGCGCGAGATTCGCAGCCGGAACGATGGAGACGGCGTAGTCTTCAACTTCACCATCCGGGATTTGCCCACCCAGCGTTCCGCCAAAGCCGAGTCCAGGCACTGTGCTGAAGCGGAAGCGGGCGAACGTTGTTCCCGCCATGGCAGTCGGCGGGACGAGAAAGGGTACCTCATTGGTTCCTGCGACCAGAGCGCGGTTAGTCAAGATCTGCTCACCGGCCTGACCCCAAGCGTTCACGCCGTCAAAATCGATCCAGGCATTGAGCAACCCGTTGGTTGAGGCCACGACCAGGACGCTGGCCGGTTGACCGGGATACAGCGTCCCTTGGAAAACGACGCCATCCTCTTCCGAGGCCAGGCTGTTGTCTCCGGCGGCATTGGCGTCGGGTTGCCCATCGGGTTCGGCGTTCACTCCGGTGCCCAGGTAAACGCCCGGCAGCAACACGTGGCGCGCGCCGTTGTTCGCCAACAGGGTTGGATAGGCAGGCTCCGGCGCGTCTCCGAAATCCAAGCCCAAAACGGTGAGGACCGCGACGGCACTGGTGACGGCTCCCCAATCGTTGGCCAGAATCACATCGTAAGGACCGGCTCGGTCAGGACTGATGTGATCGAAGGCAAGTGTGGGGACGACGGCGTCCGCGAGATTGGTCCCGTGCCAGCGCCACTGATAACTGATGGGCGATTCGCTGGTAGCTTGGACGTGGAGGATTAGCGATTGGCTTTGAGTGGCGGTTTGGCTGGAAGGTTGTTCGACCAGGAGCGGCAACAGTCGAATGGCGAGATTAGCTTTTTGGCTTTGGATCGAGCCCACTGGGTTGCTGACCAGCACGGCATAAGCTCCGGCATCGGACAGTTGAACTGCTGGCAAGAGCAGCGAATCGTTGGTGGCACCAGTGATCGAGTTGGTGTCGTTGAAGAACCATTGATAGGAGAAAGGGGCATCGCCGCCGGCGACCACCCGGAACAGCGCCGGCCAACCTTGGGTCGTCACCAGGCTGGAGGGTTGTTCCGCGATCGCGGGCGGCAGAATAACTGACAGTTGCGCGTTGGAACTGAACACGACGCCAACGGGGTTGGTCACCGCCACGGAGTAGCTCCCGGACTCATTCGCTTGCACATGCGCCAGCGTCAGGGTGTCGCTGGTTTGTCCGGTCAAGGCCGTGCTCCCATTAAAGAACCATTGATAGGAAAATGGTGGATCCCCGATCACTTGCACGTGGAATACGGCGGTGCTGTCGGGCCGGAGTGCCTGGCTGAGCGGTTGCTCGGTGATGGCCGGCAACAAACGCACGGTCAAGAGAGCGTCGCTGCTGATGGCGAATCCGACCAGATTGGTGACGCGCACGGAATAGGCGCCGCCCTGAGGGGCCTGAACGTTGGACAAACTCAGCGTCGAGGCGCGCGCGCCGGCAATGGGGTTGGTGCTAAAGAACCATTGATAACTGAACGGACCGTCTCCGCCGATTTGCACGGTGAACAGCGCGGACTGGCCCTGAGTGACGGCTTGGCTCAAGGGCGGCTGAGTGATGATCGGCGGCCGGCGGATGCGCAATGGGACCGCGGCGCTCAGGGTGGTGCCGACGGAGTTGGACACCAGAACCGAGTAATTGCCGTCGCTGGAGAGCTGCACGTTGGTTAGGGCCAGGCTGGCGTTGGTTTCGTTCAACAGTTGGTTGGTGTTGTTAAAAAACCATTGGTAGCTCCGCGGCGGATCCCCAATGGCCCCGACGGTGAAAAGAACGTCCGCGCCGGGCGCCGCAGTGACGGCCCGCGGTTGCTGCACGATCATGGGTGGGACACGCACGGAAAGCGTGGCGCTCGCGCTTCGGATGCTGCCGGCGTCGTTGGAGACTTCCACCGAGTATGTCCCCGCATTGGGAGATTGGGTTAGGGGAATGGTATAGAGAGATCCGAATGCGCCCGGGATCGGATTGGTTTCATTGAAGAACCATTGGTAACTAAACGGGCCATCGCCTCCCGGTGTCACCCGAAACGTGGCCGGGGCGCCTTGCGTGACCACCAAGCTGGCGGGCGGTATGACGATGGTAGGCGGCATCTTGATGACCAGCGCGGCTTCCCGGCTGCGGGCGGCGCCGACCGTATTGCTGATCAGAACGGAGTAGCTCCCAATATTGGCGGCGCCAACGTTCGTCACGTTCAACGTTGCGCCGGTGGATCCGGAAAGGAGGTTGGTGACGTTGTAGAACCATTGGTAGAGCAACGGCATATCGCCCAGCGCGCTGACGCTGAACAAGGCCGTGCCGCCAGGGGCCGCAATCTGATCGCCTGGTTGTTGTAGGATGGCCGGCGGGATCCGGACCGTGAGCGTGGCTACTTCGCTGGTGACTGCGCCGGCTGGATTGGCAATCCGGACAGTATAATCGCCCGCATCGAGGGGCTGGGCGCTCGGCAGATTGAGCGTCGGTTGGGTGGCTTGAGCCAGCGCAGTGGTGGCGTGGAGAAACCACTGATAAACCAACGGTTCAGATCCAATGCTCGTCACCGTAAATTGGGCGGGAGCACCCTGCGTCACCACCAGACTGACGGGCTGCTGAGTGATCTGGGGCGGAATCAAAATGGCCAGCACCGCGCCCGCGCTCAGGACGCGGCCGACGGCATTGGAGACGCCGACGGAATAAAGGCCGGCTTGAATCGGTTGGACGTTTTCCAAAACGAGGGCCGCGTTGGTGGCGTCAGGCAGTGCGTTTGTTTCATTCCAAAACCATTGATAGAACAGCGGGGGATCCCCTTCGGCCGTGACCTGAAAGGTAGCCGTGGAGCCCACCACAGCGTTGACATTGGTGGGATTGCCCACGAGGTGTGGACCGACCCGGACTTGGAGGAAGGCGGACATGCTGGCGGCGGCGCCGACCCGATTGGTGACGCGCATCAAATAGCTGCCCGCTTGGACGGGCTCGACTTCCGGGAGGAGCAGCGTGGAGTTCGTAGCGCCATTTAATTGATTGGTTTCATTGAAATACCATTGAAAATGCAGCGGAGGATCTCCGGATACGCCGGCTGCGAACATGGCGGATTGGCCCTGGGTCACGACGAGGCTGGCGGGTTGGGTCACAATGCTTGGAGGCACTTCCACGGCCAGCATGGCTTCGATGCTGTTAAACGCGCCGAACTCGTTCTCCAAGGATACTTGATAGGTGCCGGCGTCCGCGATTTGGACGTTGGTCAGCGTGAGCGTGTCACTCGTGGCGCCCTTCACGGTAAAGAGCAGGTCATGATACCAGATGTAGGAGATCGGCAGGTCGCCGGTGGCCACCACCGAGAACGTCACGGTGCTGCCTGGTGTGGTCAGCACGTCCGCTGGTTGCCGCACAATTCGAGGCGGCTGGCGGACGACCAGCAACGCGGGCGTGCTGGTGGCGGCTCCCGCAGTGTTGGTGATGGTGGCGTGGTATAAGCCGGCCTGGGCTGGTTGAACGAAAGGCAAGTCCAAGGCGGCATTGGTGCCATGCTCCACAGGATTCGTCCGGTTAAAGAACCATTGGTAATACAGCGGTTCCGTGCCGAGCGCCTCGACCGCGAACGCCGCCGGCGTCCCCATCACGTTGGTGCGGTTGACCGGTTGAGTGACAATAGTCGGGGGCTCTTGCGCTCTGAGCCCGTATCCGACGAGCAAACCAGAGATTAAAATCAGCCGCGTCATCATGATCGGAACAGCGCGCTCCGGCGTCAAAAGACCCGATCGTTCCTGCGTCACCTTGCCCATCGGCCACCGCAACCTTCCCCGACCTTTCACCGCTAGCTCATGGTTTAGCTGGCTCATGCGGAACTCGCGCTTCCCTGCGTGGTGAGGTATGGCTACGGCAAGATGAGGCGATAAAGCCGGTTGGTGTCCGTGCCACCGCGCCGATGCAGGTATTGAAATGCGTTGCCTGAAGTGTTCGTGGCCAGACCGAGATCGGCCCACGCCGAGGTGCCAGTTAAATTGGTGGCCGACTGGATGAGATAGAGCTGCGCCGGATTGCCGTTAAACTGAAGACGCACATCCGTGCCGGTGCGAACCGGGGTTTCCAGGTGCGGAGGGAGGTTGGACCAGACGAACTGTTGCTCCTCTCCGCGGCCCATGCCGCTGTCGTTGGTCGCGACGAACCGGTAAAAATAGGTGCTGTTGGGTTGGAATGTCTGCAGGAACGGCGGCTGCACCACCAGGTTGGTCACAATCGCAGACGCTGCGGTGCCAAAGACAAAACGGACCCGCGAGGTGCTGCCCAACCCGGAGGTGGGCCCCCACTCAAACCAAAAGCTCGAACGCAACCCATTGGCATTGATTGATCCGCTCAAGACCGCCCCGGTGGACGCGATGCTCACCACGGGAAGAGTGATCACCGTGGGAGCCGACGCCGGTGTGACCCGCAGTTGCACCAAGGTTTCTCCCGGGATGATGTCAGGTGAGTTGTCCCAGACCACGATGTAATAAGGAGTCCCGCCGACCAGGTTCAACACAAACGCGGCTCGGTTCACATCATTGTCATTGCAGCCGCCGCCCACTTCCACAAAGGAGTCGCAATCGGCCGCGCTCGTGTAAATCGAGATGAGCGTGTCGTCGACGGTCGTTTGGGTCTCGTTTGGTTTGGTCGAAAAAGTGTAAGCGCCCGACCCGGCTGGGGTGAAGCGATACCAGGTATCGCGCGAAGGGATTCGATCCGGATCAGTGGGAACACAACTCGGCGTGAGCCCGGCGGTCGTGGTGGCCAGTGAGGTGTCCGTCACGGCCGTGAGGTGACCGGTCGCCGGAATGGAAGCAGGAATCACTTCGGCTCCGGCACACGAATCATTGACCGGCACGGTGGGGTGGCTGACCCGCAGCTGAACTTTGAGGTTGT
>DATLUX010000262.1:0-35608 GCA_035577805.1 Verrucomicrobiia bacterium | reverse complement strand
GCCAACCCGGCCCCTAAGCTTCAAGCTGCCGCGGCCGGAGTGAAAGTAATTCTGGATCCCTTCGATCCCGCAGATCACGCCCCCGGTGGGAAAGTCAGGGCCCTTGATGTGTTTCATCAACCCGACCACGGTGATTGTCGGGTCATCGATCTGGGCGCAGATGCCGTCGATGACTTCGCCCAGGTTATGGGGCGGCATGTTGGTGGCCATGCCGACGGCGATACCAGTGCCACCATTGACGATCAGGTTTGGAAACGCTGATGGAAAGACCGTTGGTTCGGTCATCCGCTCATCGTAGTTGGGGACAAAGTCGACCGTGTCCTTGTCCATGTCGTGCATGAGGGCGGCGCCCAGGTGCGTCAGGCGGGCCTCCGTATAACGCATGGCGGCGGGCGGATCGTCCTCCACCGAGCCAAAGTTGCCCTTTCCTTCCACCAATCGTTCCCGCATGGCCCAGGGCTGAGCCATATGCACGAGGGTCGGATAGATCACCGCCTCGCCGTGCGGATGATAGTTGCCGCTGGTATCGCCGCAGATCTTCGCGCACTTGTAAGGCTTGCGTCCCGGATACAGGGACAGCTCGTGCATGGCGTAGAGAATGCGGCGCTGGGACGGCTTGAGGCCGTCGCGCACGTCCGGCAACGCGCGCGAGATAATCACCGACATCGAATAATCAAGAAACGAGTTCTTGATCTCGTCGGCGACATTGATCTTGGTAATCTTTTCGTGGGCGGCAAACAGGGGCGTGCCCGGCGGGGGCTGATTATTGCCCGGGTCACTTCCGTTTGAATTGCCGTTTCCCTTTCCGTTGGTCTCGTCGGGCATGAGGTGCGTGCTAGGTCAGTTAATCATTGAGCTTCGGAGCGCGGGTCAGACATCCAGATTGCGCACGTTGAGGGCGTTGTCTTCGATGAACTGACGGCGGGGCTCGACCTCGTCGCCCATCAGCCGGGTGAACATTTCCTCGGCTTCCACCGCGTCGGTCAGGTCGATGCGCAGCAGCTTGCGTTTGGCGGGATTCATGGTGGTCTCGAACAATTCCTTGGCGTCCATTTCACCCAGCCCCTTGAATCGGGTCACTTGGATTCCCTTTTTGCCGACAGCCATAACGCTGCGAAGAATCTCGGGGATGCTGAAGAGGGGGGTGACATGCGCCTTCTCGCCTTCGCCTTCGATCAGCTCGAAAAGAGGATGATCCTGCGCGGCATAATGGGCCACGCTCAGGCCTTTGCGGCTGAGTTTAGTCAACAATTCGGCGACCGACTTGCTTTCGTGATGCAGGTCAGCATGTTTGGCCCGGCGCGTGGGACCATCGCGGCGCCGTTCCTCCGTATCAGTGCCGCCGAACAGATCCGGGTGCTCAGCCTTGAACTGTTCCAATTCATCGTTGCGCGTGAAATAATGGACGGCCTCGTGGTTGCCTTCCCGCACTTTCACCAGATGCATGGGAAACACTCCTTCCGGCGATCGTTTGTCCACGTAATCGGCGAAGTCCCCGCCCTGCCGTCGAATCAAGTTGGCGTGTTTGTCGAGTGACTCCAGCAGTTCCAGGATTTCCTCCAACTGTTTCTGGGTGAACTCGCGCCCATCCGCCAGGTTTTTCAGCCGCACTTCTTCGGTCCCAATCTGGATCAGGATCCGGTTGTATTGCACATCGTCATCGACATACTCCGTGCGCTTTTTGCGGGTGATGCTGTAGAGGGGCGGTTGGGCGATGTAGACGAACCCGTCTTTGACCAGCCGGGGCATCTGCCGGTAAAAAAACGTCAGCAACAAGGTCCGAATATGGGAGCCGTCCACATCGGCATCGGTCATGATGATGATCTTGTGGTAACGCAGTTTGTTGAGGTCGAAAGCGCCCTCGCCTTCGCCGTCCCCGATGCCCGTGCCAATGGCGGTGATCATGGTGCGGATTTCGTTGTTCTGAAGCACCTTGTCCAGGCGCGCCTTCTCGACATTGATCAGTTTGCCGCGGATGGGGAGGATGGCCTGGAATTTCCGGTCGCGCCCTTGTTTGGCCGAGCCGCCGGCCGAGTCGCCCTCGACGATGTAGAGCTCGGTGTTTTCGGGATCGCGATCGGAGCAATCGGCTAGTTTACCGGGCAGGCCGCCGCCGGTGAGGGCGGATTTGCGAACGGCTTCGCGGGCTTTGCGGGCGGCTTCGCGGGCGCGGGCGGCATTGAGGCCCTTTTCGATCACCTTTTTGGCGACGCCTGGGTTGGAATCGAAGTAGGACATGAGCCCGTCGTAGGTGGCGGACTGCACGATTCCTTCGACCTCGGGCGAGAGCAGTTTGACCTTGGTCTGAGATTCGAATTTGGGATCGCTGTGTTTGATGGAGATGACAGCGGTCAATCCTTCGCGCACGTCGTCACCGGTGATCTGGGGGTCTTTCTCTTTGAGCAGGTTGTTGGACTTGGCGTATTGATTGATGGAGCGAGTGAGCGCGTTGCGGAAGCCGCTCAGGTGGGCGCCGCCGTCCGGATTATTGACGGTGTTAGTGTAACAAAGGACCTGATCGTTGTAGCTGTCGTTGTATTGCAATACGACTTCCACATGCACTTCGACTTCTTTCTCCGGGGTCAGCATGCGGGTTTCTTTGCGAACACTGATGGGCTTAGGATGGATGACTTCCTTGCTTTTGTTCAGCTGTTTGACGAACTCCTCCACGCCATCCGGGTAAAAGTAACGTTCCTTCTCGGCCTCGGGCTGGCGTTCGTCGACGAAAATGATCTCCAGTCCGGAGTTGAGGAAAGCCAGTTCGCGCAAGCGCTGCCCAATTCGGTCGGCTTTGAACTCGACGGTTTCACGGAAGATCTCCGGGTCCGGCTTGAAGGTGATGAGAGTGCCGGTGCATTTGGATTTGCCGATCACTTCGAGTTTCTTGATGGTTTTTCCCCGCTCAAATTCCATGCGATACAGTAGTCCATCGCGCGACACTTCGACTTCAAAGCATTCCGACACGGCGTTGACACACTTGGCGCCGACGCCATGAGTTCCGCCGGAGAATTTGTAACCGCCCTGCCCGTATTTGCCGCCCGAGTGCAAGGTGGTGAGCACCATCTCGACTCCGGGAATTTTATATTGAGGATGGATGTCCACCGGGATCCCGCGGCCGTTGTCACCGATGGAAATGGAGCCGTCGAGATGGACGGTCACATCGATCCGATCACAATGCCCGGCCAGATGTTCATCGACCGAATTATCCAGGACCTCGGAGACGCAATGATGCAACGCCCGTTCGTCCGTGCCGCCGATATACATGCCGGGCTTCTTGCGCACGGCCTCCAACCCCTCCAGTTTGCCGAGCTTGGAGGCGTCGTAAACGACCCCGGCAGTGGGAGCGGTGGCAGAGGTGGACAATAGGGTTTCGTCTTCCATCAGCTCTGTTGTATTGGGCATAAGAAACGCATCCGCAGACGGCCATTTTTGCTCGAAAACGAGCACTCCAGATGGTACGAAAACCCGTCTTAGGACACAACGTTTATTTCTGGGTGTCTTCGCGCTAAACCACCATTACTTGTGGGGGTTTAATGGGCCCTGCCCAGGGCCTTGGGGCGTGCTGGGACAGGGAGACATCTAATCCGGCCCTACGACAGGAGCAGTTACCGAACCACAATCGCCGGCTTGGCCGGAGCCGCTTTTCCGCCTCACGGGCTTCCCTTCGGCCCGAAATTTGTTTATACAAACCCGCCTGGCCCCGGTGTCTATGGGGCGGACGCAGCGAAGGGAAAAGTCGAAAGCTCGATGTCGCATTGGTGCCAAAAGCTCTACGAAGAGCACGCGCCGCAGATTTTAATCTACGGCCGGGCGTTGGGCTTGAGCCATAGCGAATCGGAAGACGTGCTTCAGGAAACATTTTTGGCCCTGATGCAAAAGGAGACGGCTCCGGATGAACCGCGTTACTATTGCCTGCGGAGCTTCCGTAACCGCGCCCTGAATTATCGTCGGGGAATGTGGCGGCGGCTGGCTCGGGAGTTGGAGTCGCTGCGCTGGTTTGAGCGCGGACCTGTGGAAACTCCGCAGGAACGGGTGGCCATGCGTTGCCTGGCTCGGCTTCCGGCGGAACAGCGCGAGGTGATCGTGCTCAAACTCTGGCACGACTACACCTTTGATGAGATCGGCAAGTTGCTCGAGCTTTCGCCCAATACCGCCGCCGGCCGTTACCGTTACGGGTTGGAAAAGCTGCGAGCCTGTTTAACTGGAGAAGATTATGAGTCACTGGAATCTGACGGAGAAACAACTCCGATCCTGGACGCCGCGGACACCCTCACCGAAGCTTAAGGCCGCCCTGTTTGGCCTGGCTCAACCCACGGCCCACAACGAAGGGAGCGCAGCCTCGCCCGCGCCCACCCGCTTCACCCCTCCGTGGCATTGGCTGGCTCCGTCCATGGCGCTCTTTCTGTTCGGCGTGTTCCTCTCGGGCGGCCACGCCGGGTTGCATCCGGCGCCCGTGCCCAGTCTGCTGGCCACGGCCTCGCTAAAACAGCCCGAGTTCTCCACCTATTACGCCTCCGTCCGGCATAGCGAGAACAACGCCTTGCGCAATACTTTTGAGTGGACAAACGGCAACGGTTCACTGTCAACTGCCCCGCCCATGGCCCAAACCAACCGTGTGATGCACTGAGACCCGGATTGCTAATGGACTAGGCGGACCCGTTGCGGCGCGCCCCCAGTGCGTCCACTGGAGCCCTCGCGATTTCCCGGCTATCCTTCCGCTTTTTCCGTCCATAACCTCCTATTTGCTTATTAACGATCGAATTACTGTCAGACGCCCCATGAACCCACACCGATCTCCGGCCAGCATGACCGCTGGCCGATCAGCCAACGAAATTGTAGATGAGCAATAATCAACCAAGGAACCAAGGCCCCAAAGGCGGACCCGGCCCGGCCGGTTTTGGTTCCAAAAGCCCGGACCCCAAGTCCGGAGTTACCGGCGCCAAGACCTCCAGCGTTACGCCGGCCGCGACGCCCGCCCCCCCTGTGCATGTTCCTCCGCTCTTTCGGCGCATCGATTGGATTTCCCTCGGGATCACCACCCTTTTGGTGTTCCTGGGTTATTGGTGGACGCTAGCTCCGGACTTGACCCTGGAAGACTGCGGGGAACTGGCGGTCGGTTCCTTTTACGCGGGGGTCCCGCATCCGCCGGGTTATCCGGTTTGGACGATTTATTCCTGGTTCTTCACGCTGTTGCCGATTTCGAACATCGCGTATCGGGTGGCTTTGTCTTCGGCGGTAGCCGGGGCGCTGGGCTGCGGACTGGTCGCGCTGATGGTTTCCCGGGGCAGCAGCATGATCATCGAGGGGATTGCCGAGTTGAAATCGGTGGAGCGCAAATGGGAGAACGCCATCTGCATCGTGGCGGGTTACGTGGCCGGGATGTTGATTGGGTTCAATGGTTTCATGTGGAGCCAAGCGGTGATCGTGGAGGTCTACACCCTGAGCGTGCTTTCCCTGACGGGCGTGTTGGCGTGCCTACTGCGCTGGATTTACGCGCCGCACCAGCGTCGGTACCTATACATGGCTTTCTTCTGGTTCGGCATCTGTTTCAACAATCACCAGTCGCTGCTGGTGATCGCATTGGGCCTGGAGGTGGCGATCATCGCCGTTTCTCCGAAGCTGGGGCGCAGCTTTTTGATGTGGAACGTTTTGATCTGGCTGGCCGGTCTGGTGGCCAAGTCGATGAACCTGGTCAGCATGCTGACTGACAACCTGCCCGTGCTTTACATCTACAATGGCGTGGGGGTGGTGTCCCTGGCTGGTTTTATCGCGCTTCTGGTGATGGTGAAGTTTGACCCGCGTGAATTGATCCGGGACGCCCTGCTGGCCCTGAGCGGCCTTTGCCTGGTGGCCATCCTGGGATCGATCACCAACTACACCACCTTTTTCCAGGACAAGACCAGCCTGTTTGTGTTGTTCATTTTGTTTTCGTTCTGCGTGTGGGGCGCGTTCGTTTATTTCATCCGCGAGACCCGGCGTCTGGGCACCGAGTGGGCCTCGACGCTGGCCTGTGGTCTGGCCTGGGTGGTGGGAGCGGCTTTCTATCTTTACCTGCCGCTGGCCTCCATGAGCAATCCGCCGCTCAACTGGGGTTACCCGCGCACGGTTACCGGCTTTTTTCATGCGTTCACGCGCGGCCAATATGAACGCATTCATCCTACCACCGAGTTGGGCCGTTACTTCGATCAGATCGGGATGTACATCGGGGGCGCGTTTGAGGAATTCAACGTTGGTTACATTTTGATCGGGTTGATCCCGTTTTTCTTCCTGGCCAAGGTCCAGAAGCGGGAACGGGCGTGGCTCCTCGGGTTGACGGCGATCTACCTGACTTTGAGCGGTTTCCTGTTGCTGCTGCTCAACCCGCAGCCAGACCGCCAGAGCCGCGATCTGAACCGGGTCTTTTTCACGGCGTCTCATGTGATGGTGGCGATGAGCATCGGCTATGGCCTGACGTTGATCTCAGCCTACCTGCTGGTGCAATACGAGAAGTGGCGCCGCTATTGCCTTTATGGATGTCTGGCCGCGGCCGGTGTCGCTCTGTTCATCGTGGGGGTCACCTTTCAAGGCGACAACGCCTTCATCAATTGGCACCATCAGCTGTTCGATTTGGTGCCCAATTCCTCGCCGATCGTCCGGTTTACGGTTGTATTTAGCCTGGTCCTGGCGGTCGCGGGCATTTTGTTGTTTCTGTTTCCACGTCCCAAGGTGGCGATCGTGCCGTTGCTGGCCCTTTTCGCCATCCTGCCGTTCCGTTCCATGGTGTCGCATTGGGAAGAGAACGAGCAGCGGGGCCATCTGTTTGGCTACTGGTTCGGGCATGACATGTTCACGCCGCCGTTTAAGGATCCCAAGACCGGCCAACCGCTTTATCCGGAAATGGAACGGGACACTGTCCTTTACGGGGGAACGGATCCCGGGCGCTTTAATCCGACCTACATGATTTTCTGCGAGAGTTTCATTCCTTCGAGCAAGAAGCCGCACGATCCGAAGTTCGATCGGCGCGATGTTTATCTGATTACGCAGAACGCTCTGGCCGATGGAACCTACCTCGAGTACATCCGGGCCCACTACAACCGCAGTGCGCAGATCGATCCGGCCTTCTTTTCGCAGCTTTTGCGCGGGCCGAAAGAAGTCGAAGCCGGCGAATCCACCAACATCATCGCCTGCATGATGCGGCCACTCGATCACTTCTTCCTCAATCTCGGCGATGATATCGAAAAGAAACGGCGGGCGGGCTCGTCGTTCTTCACCGCGTCCGATTTCACGGATCTACCCGGCCTGGCTCGCAAGATCAGCGGGGGCGCCGATCCTTTGTCCAAGCACCTGTTGGATTCGCTGTCCCCCGCGACCCGGCAGATGTTGTCCAGCAGCGCCGGCGGCAAGGAGGCCGGCCTGCGCAAAGCGCTGGCCAAGGATCTGAATCGAATCCTCGAAGCCGGACTGCTCCATACGCCCGAGCGTTTCGCTTCCATCCCGCTCACCCCGCGCACGCAATGGTTCCTGGCCCAGAATCCCCAAAGTCACACCCGCATCCGGCTCAACCGCATCCTGCTGGAAGAAGCGTATCCCAAGGAAATCGCCAAAAGCCTCGGCGGGGTCTATCCGGACATGGAGATCGTGACGGCCACCAACGACGACAGCCAGCGCTGCTTCAAGGAGTACCTCGATGACGCCCAGCGCCGGCTGGATCACGACCGGCGTTTCCCCAACGAACAGAGGCAAATCAAGCCCGGCGAAGATGTGCGCATCGTCGACAATCGCGTCACCGTCTCCGGCCAGGTCGCGGTCATGGCCATCAACGCGCTGCTCACCAAGGTGATGTTCGACAAGAACACCAATCACGAGTTTTACGTGGAGGAAAGTTTCCCGCTCGACTGGATGTATCCTCATCTCTCGCCCTACGGCATCATCATGAAGATCAACCGCAACCCCTTGCCGGAAATCACCCAGGAGATGGTGGAGCGGGATCATGAATTCTGGACGCAATTCTCCACCCGGCTGATCGGGAATTGGATCACCTACGAAACGTCGGTGTCCAACATCTGCGATTTTGCCAATCAAGCTTATTACCGGCGCAGCCGGCCCAAGGATTTTAAGGGTGATCCGGCGTTTATCCGCGACAACGACGGCCAGAAGGCGTTCTCCAAGCTGCGCAGCTCCATCGCCGGCGTTTACAACTGGCGCATTACCAACTCCAAAACTCCCGAGGAACAGCGCCGGATGATCAAGGAAGCTGAATTCGCCTTCAAACAGGCTTACGCGTTCTGTCCCTACAGCCCGGAGGCGCTCTTTCGCTACATCAACCTGCTGCTCAGCACCGGCCGGATCGAAGACGCCCTCATGCTGGCCAACACCTCCCAAAAGCTCGACCCGTTCAATGCGCAAATCGAGAATCTCATCTTTGAACTGAAAAAGATTAAGGCCCAGCAAGCCACCGGCCTGCCCGCCCTGCCGCCGCCAGCCCAACTCAGCATGCTGGAACAACAGTTCAATGCGGATCCGAAGAACACCCAAATCGGCATCCAACTGGCCAGCGCCTATCTCCAAAGCCAGCAAAATGCCAAGGTGGCCGAGGTCGTCGACCAAATCATGAACAGTCCCACCGCCGATGCCAGCGCGTTCACCTTCGCTGCTAACATCTACGCGCAACTGGGCCAGATCACTAAAGTCGAACAGGCCCTGGTGGGCCTGATCCGCGTCGCCCCCGCCAACCCCGAAGGCCGTTATGACCTCGCTGCGGTGCAGGCGTTGCTCAACAAAACCACCGAGGCCATGCAAACGCTCCGCACCGCCCTCGAACAAAACTCCCAACGCCTGGTCAAAGATCCCAACGCGCCCAACCTGTTGAGCAACGCTCTTACCGATACCCGTTTTGCGTCGCTCCGCGCCTTGCCCGATTACAACAAGATGCTCGAGACCTTCAAATCGAAGTGAAACTCTCCGCCAGCTATTCGATCCCCGCACCGCGGGAAAAAGTTTTCCAGGCCCTCAACGACCCCGCCATCCTTCAGCGGGTCATCGATGGCTGCGAGAAGATGGTCAAGACCGCCGACAACACCTACGACGCTCACCTCAAAATCGGTGTGGCCGGCTTGAAAGGCAGCTATGTCGGGAAGGTTCAAATCAGGGATCTGATTCCCCCGGAACGCTACACCCTCATCATTGAAGGCAAAGGCGGGCCCGGTTTCGTGAAGGGCACCGCCCGCGTTCAACTGACCGAACAAGGCGCCGGCACCGAATTGTCCTGCGAGGCCGAAGCGCAGGTGGGTGGCCTCATCGCTGCCGTAGGTTCCCGCCTCATTGAGGTCACGGCCAGGAAGATGATGGACGAGTTCTTCCGCAAGTTTGCTGAAGCTCTCAAAACTTCCTGAGACCTGCTCGGGTCTCCTCCTTAGCCGGTTGGGTTAAAGCGGTTCGGCCGGATTCTCCGCCGCCCACTGCCGCAAGCCGGGCAAGGGAAAACTCAACAATCCCTGGAGACGCGCGCAGCACATCGACGTGTCCGCCGGCCGAGGGGGTCCGGTATAAGCCTCCCGCGAGCCTTCCCGCAACAGGCGCGGCTCGATTCGCCAGCGCTGGGCCAACAACTGGCCGATCTCCCAACGCGACAATCGTTCGCTTCCCCCCAGGTGAAACAGTCCACAGTGTCCGCCTACCAGCAATTCCCAGATGGCCCGGGCCGCAACCGAAGCCGGCAAGGGCGAACGGAACTCGTCCCGGAAAAAGGTCAGGGTGTCTCCACGAGCCCAGGCGCGCCGCAACTCTTCGCTGAAACTGCGATCCCCGGTGGGCGACACGCCCGCCGTCAAAGCCAGACGCACCACCGCATGCCGCGGATGCGCCAGGACATGAGCCTCCGCCCGCGCCTTCGTCTCCGCATAGACCGACAGCGGATGGATCGGGTCCGCCTCCACATAACCGCCCTTGCGTCCGTCAAACACCACGTCCGTGGAAAGAAAGAGCAAGGGAATCTCCGCCGCCAAATCGGTAAGCTGTCGAGTCACTTCAACGTTGAGCAACTCGGCGCGGGCCGGGTCTGCCTGGCAAAGCGACGCGCGGCTCAAGGCGGCCGCATGGATGACCGCATCGGGTGGATCCGCGGCGAAGGCGCGCTCCAGGGTGAGCGCGTCGGTCAAGTCGAGCCGCTCCCGAGTCCAAGCTACCGGGCGCCAGCCGCTCTCAAGTTTCGGCACCGCTCGCAGCAGATGACTCCCGATGAATCCCCCTGCCCCGGTAATCCAGACCACGCGCACACTCATGATGTCCCCGCCTGCCTTCCGCCTTCCGCCTTCCGCATTGCGCACTGGCCTAGTCCAACAATCGTTGGGTCAACCCGCCATAGGCGTCGATGCGCCGGTCGCGCAGGAAAGGCCAATGCGTGCGGGTGACGTCCACCTTGGCCAAGTCGATGGGCACGACCAACATTTCTTCTTGATGGGCGCTGGCGCGAGCGAGGATTTGGCCTGACGTGCCGGCGACAAAACTCTGCCCCCAGAATTCCAAGCCATCGCCGCCGATCGGGCGTTCCCAACCGATGCGATTGACGGCGGCGACATAACATCCGTTAGCGACGGCGTGGCTGCGCTGGATAAGTTCCCAGGCGTCATGTTGGTCAGCGCCGTGCTGGGCCTTTTCCTTTGGGTGCCAGCCGATGGCAGTGGGGTAGAAAAGAATATCAGCGCCCTGGAGCGCAGTTAAGCGGGCCCCTTCCGGATACCATTGGTCCCAGCAAATCAACACCCCAACGGTTCCGAAGCGGGTCCGCCAGGCGCGGAATCCGAGGTCCCCCGGGGTGAAGTAGAACTTTTCGTAGAAAAGAGGATCGTCCGGGATGTGCATCTTGCGGTAGAGGCCCAGCAACGAGCCGTCCGCGTCGATGATCACGGCGGTGTTATGATAGACGCCAGGCGCGCGCTTTTCGAAGAGCGAAGCGACCACCACGATCCGCCGTTGGCGGGCCAGCTTTTGGAAAGCAGCCGTGCTTGGGCCGGGGATGGGTTCGGCGAGCTTGAAATTGGCGTGGTCCTCGCTTTGACAGAAGTAGTGGGACCGAAACAGTTCCGGGGTGCAAACGATCTGGGCGCCTTGGCGGGCGGCGCGCTCGGTCAAAGCCAGCACATGCTTCAAATTGGCGCGCGGGTCAGGGGAACAAGCGCACTGCAGCAAGCCGATCCGAACCGTCGAAGATTTGGATGTCATCGTTTCTTTAGCACCGAGGTGGAACGCGCGGTGCGTTCGAGCATCTGGGTGCTGCCTTTGGCGTCGTTGGAAGCCAAAGCCGCGCTGTGCCCGAACAGTTCGCGGATCATCTTGCCGAGGGTCTCGTTGGTGGGGCCGTAGCCGGAGTGGTAGATGTAGTGTTCGAGATCGAAAAGCATTTGGTCTGCGCTGCCATAACGTTTATTCAGATCGCGGGACAGCGCCTTTTGCAGAATTTCATCCAGGCGATCATCGATGCGCCCGTCGCGGGCGCGGAAGTCGGGGATGGGCATGGTCATGACCAGCTTGCGGGATTCTTCCGGGGAAGTGCCCTTAAAGACGTTATGGCCGAGCAGGAGATGAGCGAGGACCACACCGACGGAGAACAGATCGGAGCGTTTGTCGGTGATCTGGAAGTTCGCCTGCTCGGGGCTCATGTAGTCGGCTTTGCCGGCGACCACCTCGCCTTCATTGTCGATGAGGAAGCCGCGGGCTTTGGCGATGCCGAAGTCGGTGAGCTTCACGTCGCCTTCGAAGGCCACCATGATGTTTTTGAAGCTGACGTCGCGATGGACGATGCCGAGGGGTTTGCCGTCGCGATCGGTTTTGGAATGGGCATAAGCCAGGCCGCGGCAGACGCGACTGGCGATAAACACGGCGAGGTCCGCCGGCAGGATGCGATTTTTATCACGCAACTGATCGGCGAATTGCTCGAGGTTAACGCCGCGGATCAATTCCATGGCGATATAGAAGATGCCTTTGGCTTCGCCGAGGTGATAGGTCTGCACAATATTGGTGTGGATCAGGTCGGCCACCAACTTGGCTTCGCCAATAAAATTTTCGATAAACTGTTTTTGGCTGGCGTAGTTCTGGCGGATGACCTTGATGGCGATCCGTTTGACGAAGTTGCGGGCGCCGTGTTGTTCGGCTTCGTAAATGATGCCCATGCCGCCTTCGAAGATCTTGCGCACGATCTCGTAGCGGACTTCGCTGTGGATAGTAAAGAGTGACGCCATCGGCTGCGATGTTCAGAAAATGGGGAGGCAAGTCAAGCAGTTCAGCGGAGAGTCGATTTTGGTGCAGGGCTCGGAGCCGGGGGGAGGAGTCAGAAACCTGCTAAATTCTTTGATTTTTCGCTATTTTTCTCCTTGCAGCAGCGGAGTGAATGGTTTTAATACGCGCAAGTCGCAAGACCCAAATGCACCTTAATGCACTAACGCTCAAACCAAACAAACACTAACTACCTCTATGGCAAAAGCCCTCTCCAAGTCCCAAATCGCCACCGCCGTCGCTGACAAGGCCGGCATCTCCAAGAAGCTCGCTTCGGAGATCCTCGAGCACATTGCCCAGCTGGCTTACAAGAATGCCAAGAACACTTTCACCCTCCCCGGTCTGGGCAAACTCGTCCTCGTCAATCGCAAGGCGCGCCAGGGGCGCAATCCCATGACGGGCGAAACCATCCAGATCCCAGCCAAGCGCGTCGTGAAGTTCCGCGTCGCCAAGGCTGCCAAGGAAGCCATCCTCGGCGCCAAGTAAGCCGCCCCTATCCCCTCAGGCACTCTGGCCTGCAGGCAGAGTGCCTTTTTCGTCCGTGCGCCGGCCGGCCCGTCCAGCCGGCGCCGCCTTCGGCCCCGCCTCACGACCCCCTCTTTCGCAAGCCTTTGCATGAAAATAGGCGTCGTTGGCTGTGGAGCACTCGGCAGCTTTTACGGCGCCAAACTCTGCCGCGACGCACAGGAGGTGCACTTCCTCCTCCGCTCTGATTACGAAGTCGTCCGCCAACACGGAGTCACCATCCGAAGCCGCGATGGCGACTTCAACGCCCGACCGCGTTGCGCCCTTACCCCGGCCGCGATCGGGATCTGCGATCTGGTGTTGGTGGGACTAAAGACGACGGCCAATGATCAGTTCGCAGCGCTCATCCCCCCGTTGGTGGATACTCACACCGCGGTGCTCACGCTCCAGAACGGCCTCGGCAATGAGGACGCCTTGGCCCGGCTCTTTGCTCCCTCCCAGATCCTCGGCGGGCTCTGCTTTGTCTGTCTCAACCGGTTGGAACCCGGCTTAATCCATCACCTTGACCACGGGCGCGTCGTCCTGGGTGAATTCAACCGTTGGCCCGAGCCGCGCACGCACGACCTGGCTGGGATGTTCCGCCATGCCGGCATCCCCTGTAAAGTTACGGACAACCTGGCACGGGCGCATTGGGAGAAACTGGTTTGGAACATTCCCTTTAACGGTCTCGGTGTGGCGAGCGTGGCGGGGCCCGAAGCCTTTCACCGGGGCCAAGTCGACCCGGCCGGACCGCGCGGTCCGTGCCTGGCCACCGACCAACTGTTGGCGGATCCGGCCTGGGAAAAGATCGTGCGCGAACTGATGATGGAGGTGGTGCGGGTCGCGCAAGCTCTGGGCTTTTCGGTTTCCGAGACGCTGCCGGACGCGCAGATCGAACGCACCCGCACCATGGGAACCTATCAGGCGTCGACCTTGATCGATTACCAGCGCGGTCAGCCCATTGAATTGCAGAGCTTGTTTCTCGAACCGCTCCGGCACGCCACCCGGTTGAAGATCCCAACCCCGCGCCTGTCGGCGCTTTGCGCCATCCTTCAAACCATCGCGCCGCCAGGCTCGTAACCGAGCGGCCTGGCGCGTCCCGGAAGGGGCGAGACTTCGCTGGCTAAGAGTTGAACTGATCTTCCTTGTGACGAAACAACACGTTGAATGTCGTCATCGATCCGTAGCAACGAGTGATGTACTGCTGCATCTCCACTTTTTCCGCGTCGCTGAGTTTTTCGTGGCTATTGATCTTCTGCTCAAGCACCCGCAGGTTGTTGCGCATCATGACAATTTTGTGGAACCAGACTTCGAGCGGCAGTTCCTTGGTCTGCAGGGTGGGATCACCCGGATGCATGACGACGCGCCCGTTATGCCAACGGGGCAGGATCTGGTCCGCCACCGCGTCAGGCTTCTCCAAGCCCAGCGCGCGCACGACGGCTTCCGCGGTTTCCCGAACAAAACTGGCCAGTGGCTGGTTCAGGCCGCTGATCGACGCCTGCGGTTCGGCCGGTTCCAGTCCGGCGCTGACCGGCTCCACAGCGCGTTGTCCTTCATCAAAACGAATTTCGGCGCTGTGTTCTGAAATCGCCTTTACCGTCCCAACCCCATACTGCGGGTGCTGGACTTTCATGCCGATGTGAAGGGATTCAACTTTCATGACCTCGAGTATCTCAACAATGCGCCCGCTAACACAAAACGTTTCTCCATGCCTGCCCACCGGTCTGGCGGATGCCGCCGGATTCTCCGTCCATCCGTTGGGTTGCCACCTACTTCGTAAAGCCGCTGACTTTAGTTTTCGAGACGAAAATCGACGGAAGGTTCCGATGTTCCTGAGGCGGTTACTTCCACTGGGAGCACGAGGCGGACCGACTTGAAATAACACAAACCGGCGTTCTTTTGCGCGCAATAGTAGACATCGAGATCCAGGTGCAACGCGCTTGGACCATCCAGCACTTCCCACGGAATCGTTACTTTGGGTTCCGTTAACTCTCGGGGCGGGCTCTTGAGTTTGATCGCGCGACCATCGACTGCGGTGGCCTGAACGCGCGAAGCTGCCAGCGGATTGAGATGCGTGCCCTCAGGCAAAACCAGGTTGAGTTGCAGCCGGGTAGTTTTGGGAGACACGCGCAGGGCCCGCAGCAATATCTTCTCGCCCGCCAGCAGGTTGGTGTTGCCGCGTTCGAGCCGGTCGAATTCTTTGAAGACCACCGTGCTGACTCGTCCATTCTTGAGATCGCAGGATCGAATCAAATGATTGTTGGAGTCGGCGATTAACAGTTTGTCCTTTACGAAGCAGAGGCCGCCAGGTTCGTTCAACTGGGCCGCTAGCCGATCCCCATCCAGAAAGCCAGGCTGCCCAGTCCCCACGAAGGTCGACACCTCGCGCGTGCGCGGGTCGACGCGTTTGATCTTGTGGTTATAGGTGTCCGCCACATAGACCAGACCGTCACGGCAAGCCACTCCCAGGCAGTGTTGCAGGCGAGCCGAAGGATATTTGCCGTCCACGTCCCCGAAATCGAAGAGCCCCGTCCCGATCAACGTGTCCACCCGCCCAGTCGGCGAAAGATCCGCCATCCGCACCGCGCTCACCTCGCTGTCCGCGAAGTAAAGCTTGCTGCCGTCGGTCGCCAGACCGCTGGGCTGAGCGAGCGTCGCTTCTTTCAAGGGACCGTCGGTGATGTACTCCCGCGATGTCCCGGCATACACACTCACGTCCCGCGACCGCAGGTCCAGACGCCAAATCTGGTGGGCGCCCGCCATGGCCACAAACAGATCATCGCCCCGCTGCAACACGTCCCAGGGGCTATTCAAAGCGGTGAAACGGGCGTCGCCCTCCGCGTTATGCTTGCGGGCCTGGCGTCCCACCCCCGCGATCAACGAAACTGTCTTGCCTTTGAGATCGATCTGCCGAAGGACGTGGTTCTCGGTGTCCGCCACGTACAACAGTTCGTTGGTCGCATCATGACAAAGCCCTTGCGGCCGGAAAAAACGCGCGGTGGCATAATCGCCGTCCTGCAGGCCGGCGTCCGGCCCTCCAATCGCCTCCAGAATATGTCCGTCCGGAGTCGCAACAATGATCCGGTTATTGTTGGAATCGCTGAAAAAGATCCGGCCGGTCTTTTCGTCGGCCACGATTTTGCCGGGGTAGGCCAGGAGGCTGCGGGGGCCGCGGACGCGTTCGAGGGCGAACTCGAGCGGGCGCCGGTCGAGGGCTTTGGTGTTGTCGAAATGGCTGATGGCCTGGGCCAGGATGGAGTCGAACAAGTCGAAAGCGCCTTCACCGGAATGAGCGCCGATGATCCGGCCCTGAGGATTAATCAAGACCAGCGAGGGCCAGGCGCGGGCGCCGTAGAGCCGCCAGATTACGAAGTCCCGGTCATTGACGACCGGGTGCTCAATCTCATAGCGCTTGATGGCCTGGCGGATGTTGTCGGTCTGCTTTTCGTTGGTGAACTTCGCGGAGTGCACGCCGATGACGACGAGTTCCCGCGGGTATTTGGCTTCGAGCTTTTTGAGGTCGGGAATGACGTGCATGCAGTTGATGCAGCAATAGGTCCAGAAATCGATCAGGACCAACTTGCCCCGGAGATCGGCCATGGCGATGGGCTTTTGGGTATTCAGCCACTCCAGGTTCGGGGGAAATTCCGGAGCAGGCCGCGAGCCGTCAAAGGGAACCTCGTCGGCCGGGATCACTCTGATCAGGGCCAACCAGACCCCCAGGCAAACCAGGAACAAACCGCGCAGGGCGCTCGGCAAGGTTCTCAGCGACCACATCATCGGGCGTTGTTGTAGCAAGACCTGCGCCTGTCATCAACGCTGCGGCAGGGAAGGCTCAACACCGGGGACCGGCACTGCGCCCGCCAACTGGAGGCCGCATTCAGAGCAGAATTTGGCGTGGGGCGTTCCGCGATGCCCGCAGGTCGGGCATTCCTGGACGCTTCGGACCGCGCGATGACCGATGATCAGGTTTCTGATGTAAGGGATCCAGGTGAAGAGATAGGCAAAAATGAACACCGAATCCCGCCGGTGCAGGCCGTAGGCCAGCAGGCATCCTGACCCACCGAGGCTCAACCACCAAAACGCGTCGGGCACAACCACCCGTTTACTTCGTTCGGTCGCCCACCACTGCACAAAAAAGCGGCCCGTGAACAACACATTTCCCAGCCAACCCACCGCTTTCCATTCGTGCCAGTCGATGCCGAGCAACTTGCCGTCCATCCAAATGAGTGCCGTTATGCAGTCCATCATGGACGCAGTAAAACTCGGCGCAGGCCGCGAGACAAGGTTCGGGTTTTCCTTGGCATTCTCCGACACCCCGCCACACTCGCGGCGGTGTCGTGGCTGCACCTCATTGATCTGGCTTTGTTCCGCTTCATTAACTTGAGGCTGAGCAATGGGGTGTGCGATCGGATCATGCCGCAGTTCAGCAGCAATGGTTGGTATGTTCCAGTGCTGCTCGCCCTGGGACTGGCGCTGCTTTGGAAAGGAGGCGCCCGCGGCCGGCTGCTGGTGTTGAGCCTGGCGCTGATCATCGGCCTCGGCGACACCCTGGTGATCAATCCTCTCAAGAAGGCCGTGGGACGTCCCCGCCCTTTTATGGAAGTCTCGGAGGCCAAGCTGCTAGTGGGCCGAGGAAGAAGCAGCAGCCTGCCCAGCTCGCACACTGCGACTTGGTTCGCCGCCACGGTGATAGCCGCGGCCTATTATCGACGGAGCTGGCGGGTCATGCTGCCGGTGGCATTGAGCATCGGATTTTCCAGAGTTTATCTGGGAGCGCATTACCCCAGCGATGTGCTGCTCGGCGCGTTGTTGGGCATGGCCTACGCCGGAGCGGGGCTTTGGCTCCTGAACCGGCTTTGGCAATTCGCCGGGCGCCGTTGGTTCCCGCTTTGGTACGAACAAATGCCTGGCTGGATTCCACGGGCACCAGACGCGGGCCGTCTCGGGGCGGAACCATCCGCCGCCAGAGCACAGGAGGTCGGGAACCAGGCACTGCCCTCGTCGCCATCCGCTCCAACGCGCAACGAGCGCCAGGCGACGGCCGAGGCGGCGATCCAGGATCGGCAGTGGGTGCGACTCGGGTACGTGCTGATCGCAGCGTTTTTTGTCGGCCGATTGTGGTATCTGACCAGTGGCCGCATTGAACTGAGCGAAGACGAAGCGTACCAATGGGTCTGGTCCAAGCACCTTGCTTTGTCCTACTACAGCAAGCCGCCGTTGATTGCCTTGCTTCACTATCTTGGGACAGCGTTGTTTGGTGACACGGCTTTCGGCGTCCGCTTTACTCCGCCACTGATTTCGGCCGTGGTGGCGACGTTATTGTTGCGGGTCTTTGCCCAGGAAGCGGGCGGGCGGATCGGGTTGTTGATGGTACTGATGGTGTTCACAACGCCGCTGCTGGCCGCCGGCTCAATTCTTCTGACCATCGATCCGCCCTTGGTGCTTTTCTGGTGCGCGGCCATGGGCGCGGGATGGCGCGGGATTCTAGAGCAGGACAGGATCGCGCCGTGGATCTGGATGGGGATCTGGCTGGGCTTGGCTTTTCTCAGCAAGTATAGCGCGCTCTTCTTTCTACCGTCCTTGGCGCTGTTTTTTGTTTTGTGGCCTCCGGCGCGCGTCCACCTGAAACGGCCGGGGCCGTGGGTGGCTTTGTTGCCACTGGCGATCGCAACGTTGCCGGTGGTGATTTGGAACACCCAACACGGCTGGGTCACTATCCAGCACGTGTCCGAGAACGCGCAACTGGGGAAAAGCTGGCACCCGACGGGCGTGTATTTTCTGGAGTTCCTGGTGGGAGAATTCGGGCTGCTCAATCCGGTGTTCTTCGTCGGCATGCTCATCGCCGTGGTCAGGTTTTGGCCGCAAGCGCCGCGTCGCCCTTTCGAATATTATCTCTTCGCCATGGGCGCACCGGTCTTTTTTGGTTATTGGCTATATACGTTGCATTCGCGCGTGCATCCGAACTGGATCGCGCCGGCGGTGGTGCCGTTGCTGGGGTTGACGTTGCTCTACTGGGAACGGCGCTGGCGGGAAGGCTGCCGGCCGGTGGTTCCCTGGCTGAGGGCCGGGTTGGCGTTGGGAACAGTGCTGGTGTTGCTCGGCCACGACACGGCGTTAATCCACCAAGTGACGCGGCTCAGTCTGCCGGCCAAGATGGATCCGCTGACCCGCGTGCGTGGCATCAGTGAAATCGCGCGGATCGCCGGCGAGGAACGGCGGGTCCTGGAGAAAGCCGGTGGGACAGAAACCTTTATCATCGCGTCGCACTATGGGTTGACCGGTCAAATTACATTTTACCTGCCGGAAGCGCGGCTGGGGCTGCCGGGCTCGCCTCTGGTCTACGTGAAGACCTCGCGTGGTCCCAAAAACCAGTTTTATTTCTGGCCGGAGTATCGATACCGCGAAACGCGCAAAGGACAAAACGCTGTCTTCATCCGCTTGAGCGACAAACCGGAGCCGCCGCCTCAGGATCTGTTGGCCGAGTTCGAGTCGGTGACCGACTTGGGTTATCGCGAGATCAAGGCCGGCCATGAGGTGCTTCATCGCCTCCAGATTTTTGCGTGCAAGAATCTTCTTTGAACCCGCGGGAGATCCTCCTGCCTGTCCGCGACTACAATTTGGCCGCCACTCTGACCAGCGGACAAGCTTTCCGCTGGCAGGCGCGGGAGGAGGCCTGGGAAAGCGTGATCGGCAAGCGTTGGGTGCGGCTGCGCGTTCGACCAGAAGGTTTGCAGGCCGAGACCGCCGAGCCACAGACCGATTGGGATTGGCTTCGCCACTATCTGCAGGCGGATATCGATCTGGATGCGATCGTGCGCAGTTTTCCAGCCGACACGCCGATGCGCCAAAGCGTGGCTGCCTGTCGCGGATTGCGTTTGCTCCGCCAAGAGCCTTGGGAATGCCTGGCGTCATTCATCCTGTCGTCGACCAAACAAATCGTCCAGATCCGGCAAATCATCGGCTTGCTCTGCCAGCGTTTCGGCGAGCCCGTGGTCGCGCCCCAGGGCGCCGAAGCGCGCACCTTTCCGACTGCGCCCGCGCTGGCGTCGGCCGGCGAGAACGATCTGCGGGCCTGCAAAATGGGTTTCCGGGCGCCTCACCTGCTGGCCGCAGCGCGGCGAGTGACGGATGGACGGCTGGACCTGTCTGCTCTCCCCTCCTTACCGCTGGAGGAGGCGCGGGCGCGACTCACCGAGCTGAGCGGAGTTGGCCCGAAGATCGCCAATTGCGTGCTGCTTTTTTCCTATCATTTTCCCGCGGCCTTTCCGGTGGATGTCTGGGTGATGAAAGCGCTGCGCCAACTTTACTTTCCAAAACGTCGACCACGCCCGCAGCGGCTGCGCGAGTTTGTAGCCACCTATTTCGGACCCAATGCCGGTTACGCGCAGCAATATCTGTTTCATTACATGCGCACGCGACAACCCCCGGACGCGTAGCCCTGACGATACTCACCGGAGGGCGAGCTTGTTGATCGTGTTATAGATCTCCTGTTCCACCGGCGTTCCGTCGGCCGCCTTGATCCGAAAGCGAACTCTCATCTGCATGACCGGGCGCAGGGAGGGAATGCGCAAGGAGATCGTCCGGCCATCCGCCGAAAGCAAGACGGATTGCACGTCCACTGGATCGCGTCCTTGACGCTGGGGATTAGCCACAGAGAAGTCCGGAGAACCGTATTTCTCGCTCCACAGATAATTCCATTGCTCGATCGCGTAGTTGCCGGCGTCGGCCGCCGAGGCTGCTTCCAGCGGGGCGGTGAATGTGATGTTCAGGCCCTGCGGCACCACGTGGAGGGCCGAAGGCAGGCAAATTGGTTTGCCGGTGTAACGCACCCGCTGCAATGCCCCGTCATGCGCCCCGCTGGTTTGCCAGCCTTGCAGGCCGCACACCCAGACTTGCCCGTCGCGCGGATGAATGCGCGCACGCATGATCCCGGAATCAAATTTAAGCGGAAGCCGGACCACCCCGCCCTGCTTCACGCCGTTCACTTCATCCAGCAGCACCAGCAACAGGGCGCTTTTGCCATAGGAAGTGTGCAGCCAGTGGCCGCTGAGCGGTCCCCAGCGATCGCTGTCGACCCAAAGCTGGCCGCCGCTCGAATTGTCGAGCGTCATCGGCAACCAACAGACCGGCTTGTCATAGTCCAGCGGCGGCGGTTCACGATGGGCATGCGGCAGATAGCCATAAAAACCCCCGGGCCGAATCCAATTGAGACGGCTGGACGGAATCCAATTGCCCTGGTTATCGCCGCAGAGGATCTCGTCATGCGCGCCAATGCCCAGCCCATTCGCTGCCCGCAGCCCGGTGGCCACCAACTCCGCTCGCGTCCCATCGGCCGTCACCCTGACGAGCCCGCCGCTCAAGGGCAAAGCCGGATCGACGCGTTGCCCGCACCGGGCGTAATAGAAGTTGCCGGCCCGATCCGTCTGCAGGTCAAAGGCGAACCCGTGATAACTCGGACTCAGCCACGTATCGTTGTTGAAGCATTCATAGTAATCCGCTTCACCATCACCATTCAAGTCGTGCAGGCGCATCAGCTGATCCCGACAAAGCACAAAAATCTGATCGTTGACCACTTTTAACCCAAGCGGCTCGAATAAACCCGCAGCAAACCGCTTCCAGCTCACCCGGCCAAGCTTCTCCTCCAATCCCGAGACCAACCACACGTCCCCGCTCCAGGTCGACACCACCGCACGGCCGTCCGACAAAAAATCGAACGCCACCAAACGCATCCAGGAATTCCACGGGTTCGGCTCCGGCATCGGCACCGTGTCGACGACATAGGCGCCGGCTGGCAGCGCCGCCGCCATTCGGCCCTCGACGACGACGGGTTGCGGCCAGCGCGCCGGGCCACCACGGCAAAGGGACTTCAAGTTAAGCCCAGCACCGATGTCCCCGGCCTTGCCCAACCCCTCAACCCCTGACGGCCAAGCCTCCGTTCCTTGCTTCAACAGAATTTGGAAGGTTGTCGGCGTCGTGACCGCAGAAAGTCGCGCCTGGATCCTGGCCCCTACCACCTCGGCACGGATCCCCGGCCCGATCACGCGGACCTGGGTGCCATCCGCCAGCGCCACCGTGGACCCCAATGCCGGGGCCGCCGGGGGAAGCGGGTCGCGAGCTTCGCAAACCTGGACCAGCAGCGGGGGCGCCTTTTCGATGAACAACGTCCGCATGAACACGGTGACTCCGTTCGTGCGAATGCATCCAGGTGTTTCCAGGATCTCCGCATCACCAATTCGATAGCGGATCACGACCCGATCGCCGTGCCGGTAAAAGCCCAGGTAGCGGCCCCCGTCCAACGGCAACGGCCCAGCCGGCAGCGCCCGCGGGTCACGGCCAAGCTCCTGCCGGGCCCAGCCGGGAGCAAGCGGGTTCCGAAAGCGGACCTCGCCCTGGATCAGTGCATGAAAACTGCCTTTCGAAGAGGTGAGATGCGTTCTGGAAAGATCCAACCAACCGCCCGTCCATCCCGCATAGTAACGAAGGAGGTCCGTATCGAAGCAAACGGTAGCCTCTGGCTGATCAGGATCGCCCAGGCGAATACACATGCCTTTGAGCGCCAGATTCGTCAGGTTGGGCACGCGCACATCCTGAGCCTCCGGCAAACCCACGGTGTAAGTCAGCACCGACCCGTATTGCATGGCAACCTTGCGCAGCACCCCGGTCGGCGCGAGTTCGTCCGGGTCGACTGCCGCCCCCCGCAGCAGACCAAGCGGGGCAACCCAAAGCAAAGTGACCATGAGCCAGCGCGGCGCCATCATCCCGGTGATTGGGTAATCACAAGGCGTTCAAAGCAATCTCAAACTCACAGGCTTCAGGGGCCACCGGCGGCGAAATAAGCCCAATGAGCTTGGTGCGATGAGGTTTGAGAGGGACAAGCTGGAGCCGCCGGGCCGCCGGGAAATGGCTTTGACGCACCCACGGTCATCCCGTAGCGTTTCCGGCACGTTAGGTTTAGAAAGATCGGCATGATTGGATTCATTATTAAGAAGATCATCGGCTCGAAGAACGAGCGCGAGGTCAAGCGCCTCCGGCCCTTGGTCGCCAAGATTAACGAGCTCGAAACGGCGCTGCAAGGTCAGCCGGACGAGGTGTTGCGCCAAAAGACGGCGGAATGGAAAGCGCGTTGTTCGGCGATCAAGAACGACGCGGAGCTCAAGCAGGCGCTCAATGAGATTCTGCCCGAGGCATTTGCCGTGGTCAAAAACACTTGCCGCCGGCTCTGGGGCACCGAGGTGGTCGTCCGTGAGCATCCAATCAAATGGGAGATGATCCCCTTCGATGTGCAACTTATTGGCGGTTACGCCTTGCATAGCGGACGAATCGCCGAAATGGCCACCGGGGAGGGCAAAACCCTGGTCGCCACCCTGCCCGTCTACCTGAACGCCTTAAGCGGCCGGGGCGTCCATGTGGTCACCGTCAACGATTACCTGGCCGCCCGCGACGGCGAATGGATGGGCGCCGTCTACCAATTCCTGGGTTTGACGGTCGGTTGCATTCTTCATGACCAATCGCCGGCCGAACGGCGAGCGCAATACAACTGCGACATCACCTACGGCACCAATGCCGAGTTCGGCTTCGATTACCTTCGCGACAACGGTATGGCCAGTCGCGCCGAGGAACAGGTCCAACGCGGTCATTACTTCGCCATCGTCGACGAGGTCGATTCCATCCTCATCGACGAAGCGCGCGTGCCCCTCATCATCAGCGGGCCGGCGGTGATGACCTCCGACCACGGCATCTACGACAAGTACAGGCCCCAGGTCGAAAATCTCTTTCATGCTCAGGAAAAGTTGTGCAGCCGCTTCCTGCGCGAAGCCGAGGAGCTGATGAAAAAGCTGCGCCCGGAGGACGGCTCCAACCCCAGCAGCGTGGTGGAACTGGAACGGGAGATTGGCTTGTTGCTTTATCGCGTCAAGCTGGGCACGCCTCGCTCCGAAGGCCTGATGCGCCTGTTGGAGAACCCGGACAACCTTCGGCTCATGAACACGGCCGAACTCCAACTGCACGCCGATCAATCCAAGAAGGAGCTCTACGCGGAGAAAGAAGAACTGTTCTTTGCCATCGAAGAGAAAAGTCACGAAGCTGATCTCACTGAAAAGGGGCGCAATTATCTGAGCCCGAAAGACCCGGACGCCTTCGTGCTGCCGGATCTGGCCGCCAAATTCCACGAGATCGACACGGGACCGGAGAAGGACGTCCACAAACGGCTGGAGTTAAAAACGCGGCTGCAGCAGGAACTGGAAGCCAAGGCGCAGCAAATCCATGCCATTTCGCAACTGCTCAAGGCTTATTGCCTCTATCTGCGCGACGTGCAGTACGTGGTGCAGGAAAACAAGGTGATCATCGTCGACGAAAACACCGGCCGGCTCATGACCGGCCGCCGTTGGAGCGACGGCCTGCACCAGGCGGTCGAAGCGAAGGAAAGCGTCGAGGTCGAACGCGAGACCCAAACCTACGCCACCATCACCATTCAGAATTATTTCCGCCTGTACCATAAGCTGGCCGGCATGACCGGCACGGCGGAAACGGAAGCGCAGGAATTCTTCGACATCTATAAACTGGGTGTCCTGGTCATCCCCACCAACCGCCCGGTCGCGCGCAAGGACGCTCACGATACGGTCTACAAAACCAAGCGCGAGAAATTCGGGGCCGTCCTGCGCGAGATCCAAGGTATCCACGGCCAAGGCCGCCCGATTCTGGTCGGGACCGTCTCGGTGGAAACCAGCGAGCTGCTTTCCAGGCTCTTAAAGAAAGCAGGGATTGTCCACTCCGTGCTGAACGCCAAGTATCACCAGCAGGAAGCCGAGATCGTCTCCCGGGCCGGCCAGCGCGGTTCCGTCACCATCGCCACCAACATGGCCGGCCGCGGCACCGACATCAAATTGGGTCCGGGGATCGCGGAGGCGGGCGGCTTGCACGTGCTGGCCACGGAACGCCACGAGGCGCGCCGCATCGATCGCCAGCTCCGCGGCCGTTGCGCCCGCCAGGGCGATCCTGGTTCCTCTCATTTCTTCATCTCCCTGGAAGATGATCTCATGCGCTTGTTCGGCTCCGACAAGATCGTGAAGTACATGGAAAAGATGGGGCTGGAAGAAGATCAGGAACTGGAGCATCCCCTCCTCAACCGTTCCATCGAACAGGCCCAGAAACGGGTCGAGCAACACAACTTCCAGATCCGCAAACGCACGCTCGAATACGACGACGTGATGAACAAACAGCGCGAGGTCATCTACGGCTTCCGCAACGAAATCATCCACGGCGAAGACGTGCGCGACCGGTTGATGGATGTGATGGAAGAGGTCGTCCTCCAGAAAACCTTCGAGTTCACCTCCGCGGCAGACCCGGGCGAATGGCGCATCCGCAGCCTGGCCGAATGGGTGAATTTGAATTTTCCCCTCGGCCTGGCCGAGGAGGATCTGCTGAAGATCGCGCACGGCGGCGAACAATCACCGCAACCCAACAGCGTCTATGCGGAGCTCAGCCCCGCCCAGTTGGCCGTCTGCATCCATATCACCGAAGAGATTCGCAAGGCCTACCAGCTGAAGATCGAGTGCGAAAGCAACGCCGACGCCCTGAAGTCGGTCGAGCGCCACACCATCCTCACCGCCATCGATAGGTTGTGGCAGGAGCACCTCTACAACATGGACGGCTTGCGCAACAGCATCGGCTTGCGCGCGTATGGCCAGCGGGATCCGCTGATCGAATACAAAGCCGAAGCCTACAAACTGTTCGAAGACCTGATGGTCAGCATCAAGAGCGAGATCTGCCACAACATCTTCCGCAGCGCCTCCAGCCTGATGGCGTTTCAAAACTTCATGCGCAAGTTGCCTCAGCGCACCGAGCATCAAACCTCAACCGCCAGCGCCTACAGCACCCCTCCCAGCGCGGCGGCCGACGCCCCTGAAGGCAAACCAAGTGATGTCGTCAGCGAGGCCGCCGAAGCCCTCGCCAAAGCCCGCCCCGTCCGGAGCGGCCCCAAAGTCGGCCGCAATGATCCTTGTCCCTGCGGCAGCGGCAAGAAATACAAACAGTGCTGTGGGTCCTAGTTCCTGGTTCCTTGTTGCTAGTTCCTGGTTCCTGGTTCTTCGTCCCTAGTAACAATCCAGCAACCAAGAACCAGCGACCGGCAACCAGCAACCGGCAACCAGGAACCAGCAACTAGCAACCAGCAACTAGGAACGAGGAACGAGCACCTAACCACTAGCAACCCGGCACCAGCACACTCTTCGCCACGCTCCAGGCGGCGGTCGCCGCCAATGCTTCATTGGCCTGTTCGATCGGAAACCGATGCGACACCATCTCCGCAAACGGGAATAGCTGCGGCGTCGCCACCAGAAAATCAATCGCCGCCTTCAAATGACGCGGTTCGCTGGACCAGGAGCCCAGCACTTGTAACTGCTTGCGCGTGATCACATGCGGATTGAACGCAACCGTGCCCGCGTCGCAATAGTGGCCCAGCACCAGATACTTTCCCCCGTCGCGACACATTTCCATGCCTTCCACCACTGCCGCCGGCGCGCCGACGCACTCCAGGACCGCATCCGCCCCATGCCCGCCGGTCCAATGCCGCACTGCGGCAATGCGGTCGACCGGGTTTTTGACCTCATTGATATCGATGATGTGATCGGCGCCAAAGCGGCGTGCCATCTCGAGTCGATGTTTGGGCGCCCCCAGCACGATCACCTGCGCGGCCCCAGCGCTCTTGGCCACCGCCAGCGCCGCCACCCCAACCGGACCCGCCCCCTGCACCACCACCGTGTCACGCCACGCCAACCCCGTGCGTTCCACCCCGTGGATGGCGGTGTTGAGTGCGCAACCCGCCCCCACCACCGCCTCGGTCGACAGCGCATCGGGCAACTTGAAGATGGTCGTGCCCGGCTGCAAACAGTGGAATTCTGCGTAGCCGCCCAGAAAATGAGGTGGCGCGTCGCAACGATACCCGATGCCATAAGCACGTCGCTGGGCACAACGCGTCGGTTGATGCTTTTCCGCGCAATAATAGCAGCGTCCGCAGGAGGTGGATGAATTCCACGTCACGCGATCGCCCACGCGCAGAGGTTGCCCTGTCCAATCCTTCTCCAATCCGTCGCCCAGTTGTTCAATTCGACCAACCGTCTCGTGACCGAGAATGATCGGCAGAGTGATAGGCAGTTCCCCTTTCCACAGATGCACATCTGTCCCGCAAATGCCCGCCATTTCAGTCCGGACCAGCGCGGCGCCCGCCTCGAGTTTGGACGGAAGCGAAAACTGGCGCACCTGCAGCGGCGCGTTGAACTGTTCGAGAACGGAGGCTTTGGCAGTGGTCATGTTCGTTGCTGGTTCCTCGTTGCTGGTTCCTTGTTGCTGGTTGCTGGTTCCTAGTTGCTAGTTGCTAGAGTCCATTGCATCGCGAACTCGATCTGCTTCCAATCGTCGATCAACTATCCACGATTAGCAATGAACAAGACCCAAGAACGGGCGCATTCGGACACTGCCCCGGGATCGCGGCCTTTAGGCCGCTTCGAGCTGGGGATCGGAGGAAGCGCTGGGTAGTTCCTTGGTCCTCGAGCCGACGGACGATGAAGCGGTCCCGCACATGCGGGACCGCGCACCAAACTGCATTGTTCGGGGGTCCGCACCGACACAGTTTACGGAGAACAAATCAACCGCGATGACACAGGCGAAGAGCAGTCTCATTGTGTCAAAGGAGAAGCGCGACGGGTGACGGAGTTAAGCCGATCGGAAATGAAGTTGAAAGCTTCGCTCTCGGAGAATCCTCGTCCTTGCTCGAAGCCGGAAGCATCCTCCGGGACCTAGGAACCAAGAAACTGAACCTAGGAACCAGGAACCAGGAACTAGCAACCAGCAACCAGCAACCAGAAGGCGTGACATGCCGGGCAAGCTTCCCTACAAACGGGCGCCGATGTGGGCCGCATATCTCACCACTGTGCTGTTTTCGATCTCCGCTATATGCGGAAATCGGGCGGCAAAATTGTTGGGCGGCACGGAAGCCAACTTTTGGCGGCTGGGTGTCGCCGGATTGCTGCTGGGTTGCTGGGCTCATCTGCGCGGGGCGGGACTGTCCGGCGTCGCCCTTCCCGTATTTGTGATCAGCGGCGTGATCGGGTTCGGCTTTGGCGATCTGGCGTTTTTCCAGGCGTTGCCCCGGCTGGGATCGCGTCTTTCGGTCCTGCTCACGCTTTGCCTCTCCTCGCCGGTCGCGGGGCTCGTGGAATGGGCGTGGTTGGGGACCGGACTGACCCGCGCGGAGATTGTGCTCGGCCTGGTCATTCTGGCTGGAGTAGCCCTGGCGCTGGCTCCGGGACACCGGGCGGGATTGGCGCCGCGCCAGCTGGGATGGGGATTGGTATTTGGTTGCCTGGCCGCAATCTGCCAGGCGTTGGGGGCCGTGCTGAGTCGCAAAGCGTTTCGCCTGGCCACAGAGGCCGGAGAAAACGTCGATGGGATCACCGCGGCGTATCAGCGGGTATTAGCGGGCATTGCCGTGGCCGGGATTTTTGTGTTGGTGGTCAAGCGGGGATCGATCCTGGATTCATTTCTGCAGGCGCGCAATGGGGACGCACCGGACATGCAAGCGGGGCGTTGGCGTCCGGCTTGGTCCTGGGTTTTGGCCAACGGAGTGGCCGGTCCGGCTTTGGGAGTGAGTTGCTATCAGTGGGCCTTGAAGTCGACTCCGACCGGGGTGGTGCTGCCGATTGTGGCGATGACGCCCCTTGTGATCATCCCGTTCTCGTATTACTTGGAGGGCGAGCGGCCGACGGTGCGTTCGCTGGCGGGGGGCGCGTTAGCCGTCGCCGGCGCGGCCGGGTTGGCTTGGGCGGCCGCTCATCATTGATGCATGAATACGTTTACGATAGGCGCATTGGTTCTGGTGCTGGGCAAAGCGGCGGCGCAACTGTGGCTGAACCGGTTGAACCAGCGGCATGTGCGACAAAATGCCGGGGACATTCCGGAGGCGTTTCGGGGGATGATCAGTGTGGAAAGTTACCACAAGTCGGTGGCTTACACCCTGGCCCGGAGTCGGCTGGATCAAGTTCAAATCGGGTGGGACACGCTGGTGTTATTGGGCGTGTTATTCAGCGGCATCTTGCCGTGGGCCGAATCCACCTTTCGCCAGCATTATGGCAACTCTCTGCCGGCGGCGGCTGCCTTTCTATTCCTGGTCGGAGCCGCGCTGAGTTTTACCGGCTGGCCGCTGGATTGGTACGCTCAGTTCCGAATTGAGCAACGCTTCGGATTCAACAATACGACTCCGACCTTGTGGTGGACGGATCGATTGAAAGGACTGGGCTTGGGATTATTGCTGGGGTACCCGCTATTGCTGCTGATCCTGATCGTGGTCTGGTGGGCGGGCGATCTTTGGTGGTTGTGGACCTGGGGGACGGTGCTGGCCTTTGAGACGCTCTTGCTGGTGCTCGCGCCGGTGTTGCTCATGCCGTTGTTCAACAAGTTCACGCCCTTACCGGAAGGATCCCTGCGCACGCGTCTGGCCGAATTGGCCCAGCGCACCGGCTTTCGCGCCCGCTGCATCGAAGTCATGGATGGCAGTAAACGATCCAAACATTCCAACGCGTTCTTCACCGGCTTCGGACGTTTTCGCAAGATCGTGTTGTTCGACACGTTGCTCGAACAACTGGAAGAGACGGAACTGGCGGCGGTGCTGGCCCACGAAATCGGCCATTACAAGAAGGGGCACATCCCCAAAATGCTGATCGTTTCCGCACTCAGCCTGCTGGGAGCTTGCTATGTTCTGGCGCTGCTGGCGCAGGCGGAATGGTTTTATGCCGCCTTCGGTTTCGCGCCGGGTTCCATAGTCGTGGCCTTCCTTCTGTTTGGGTTGCTGGCCGGCACGGTTACATTTTGGGTGACGCCTCTGGCGAGCCTCTGGTCGCGCCGCTTCGAGTATCAGGCCGATGCCTTTGCCGCCACCGCCATGGGTGAAGCGGGCTCGCTGATCGGCGCGCTGCGCAAATTAAACGAGAAGAACCTGAGCAACCTCACGCCGCATCCGCTTTACAGCGGCTTTTATTACTCGCACCCGGCTTTGTTGGAACGCGAACAGGCGTTGGCGCGCAGCGTGGCGGACGTTCGGCAGGTCGGCGCGCCAGCGCAGTGAGACAAGCTCCGAATGGAGCTGAGACCCGGGTCGGCCAGTTCACGGGCACAGTTGCGGCCGCACGCTGCTAGCTGGTCTTCGCGGATTCGCTGTAAGCCCTCGATTGGAGTTCTTGAGCCGCTTCGACCCGGCTAGGGAGAGACGTCACGGACGCAGTTTGCGCCGCCATAAGGATTCGCGCGGCGCGCTCCGCATTCGGTGTCATCGCGCCATTGGCCATCCACGAGAAACCGGTATTCATAGGCGCCGGGCTCCAAGCTCACCGTGGTCTTCCACACGCCATCCTTTTGTCTCTTCAAGGGGATGGGGCGCTGATCCCATTCGGTGAAATCCGCCACCAACAACACGTTGCTCGCACCGGGTTCCGAAAGTTGGAACGTTTCCTTCTTCGCTAGTTCTTTGCCCACAGTTTGAATGCCTTTCTAAGGCGCCGCCGGTGTGGCCACGCCTGCGTTGAGGTTCTGGCCGAACCCCCGACAGGGTCAAGTGGGAAGCCTCCCGTAGTTGACCCGACTCGACGATCCGGGTTGATACCGTGTCACCCTCTAACGAGGCGGGGCCTCAGAGCGGCAAGGCACTCCAAGGCGCCCAAGCTTGCCAAGAATCGTCGTCGCCTTGCTGGTCTGAGGCTCTGCCTCGTTAGAGTTTGCCTTCCCGTTGCAGGTCACGGAGAAACCGGAGCATCCCTTGATCGACCATCGCGTCCATGGCGTGGGTGGCCGTCATCGGGAAAGAATCGGCCAAAGCGGGGCTGTTTCCTTCGACAATATGGACTGCGTGCGGAAATACTTTTTTAACCGGTTCCCGTCCGGGCGCCTGGTAGGTGGCGGTGAACTGATAGACGATAGCCCCCTTGGACCCAGCCAACCCGGAGGTCAGTCCTTCGGGCAATACCCTGGTCTCGCGTCCCGACAACACGGCCGTTTCGCGGAGGCTCACTTGAATTCGCGCCATGTTCTCGGAGCCCACCTTGGATAACGCAGAGAATAACCCCGATTCCTCGACCACGCGGGCGACTCGAGGCCCCAATTTCCGGGTGGCTTCGGCAAAGGCCGTTCCGCCCGTATACATGTCGAACACAAGATAGACCGGCTGAGGCGAGGCCACCGGTTGGAGATCGGCGAAGGTCAGTTTGGGCGGCTTCGGGTCCAGGTAATAATTGGCATAGAATTGACCGCTGGAACACCCCGTCACTACACACAGCAAAGCGACGGAGCCAACGGCAGGTAACTCGGACAGGAGATAAGCAGATAGTCTTCGCATGGGGCGCTTTCGCAATTGATTCAGCACAGTTTCTTGTTAGGATGCTCGAGCCGTTCAAACCGGGCCGAACAGCGACGAGCATAGACATCACCATGAACCCTGCAACCAAATCCCAAGCCTCCTCTCACGCCCCACTTCAAAACCTCGAGGAATGGGAAGACTTCCTGAAAGAACGCTACCCGGAGCCTGCCACCACCGCCAAACAGGCCGCGACCCAACCCTTTCGAGCCACTGATCCGGACAAGAAAACGGAACAGTTTCGCAACTACGAAGCCGACGCCCGCCCCACCGTGCGCGAGTTTTATCGGCTCAATCATCGCCATCAAAGCTACGATTTCGTTCAGGCCAAGAAACAGGAGTTCCTCTCGCTTAACCGCCGCCAAATGGGGATCTGGGAAGCGATGGAATACTTAAACACGCTGGTGGACGACAGCGACCCGGACACTGATCTCTCGCAACTCGAACATCTGCTGCAGACAGCCGAACAAATCCGCAAGGACGGCCATCCGCGTTGGTTTATCCTCACGGGGCTGGTTCATGATTTAGGCAAGATCCTTTGTCTTTGGGACCAACCCCAGTGGGCCGTGGTCGGCGACACTTTTCCAGTCGGGTGCGCGTACTCGGACGCGATCGTGTTCCACCAGTACTTCGCCGAAAACCCGGATGCGCAGAATCCGCGCTATCAAACGCGGCTGGGGATCTATGAAGAGGGCTGCGGCCTTGATCAGGTCCAGCTGTCCTGGGGCCACGACGAATACATTCATCAGGTGACGAAAGATTATCTGCCGGAAGAAGGCCTTTACATGCTTCGCTATCACTCGTTTTATCCCGGACATCGCGAGGGAGCCTATGACTTCCTCATGAACGACAAGGACAGGCGGCTGTTCGAATGGGTCCGGGCGTTTAACCCTTACGATCTCTACACCAAAAGCCACCAGAAACCTGACGTGGCCAAGCTCAAGCCGTTCTACGACGACTTGATCGCGGAGTATTTTCCCAAGGCACTTCGCTGGTGATAAAAACTCCTGCGGCCGGAAGCGCGCGCTGATCGGGTCGGTCTGCGACCGCCGTCCTTCTGATCTACATGTAGTTCCCCTAGCGAACTATTCCTGTTGCGGATTCCCTCCTCCGGGGACGGGCGGGAAGGTTCGAGGGAAAGTCGGCAACTGTGGCGTGCCCGGGGTGCCGCCAGGATTGTAATTAGGGTATTGCGGGTTGGGGTTCAAAGGCGTGGGTGGCAGGGGTAATCCGTGCGTATTCCGGTTCAGTTCGGTCAGGATGTAATGTTCTTCGAGCGAGGGCTGAGCCTGCGGAGCGGTCGTGCGAATGTTCCGGGAAGGAATGGTGCGTAAATTGTCCGCGGGGGTGCCCGTCCCGGTTGCGGCGGCGTTGGGTTGGCCTCCGTAGCCGGTGGGTGCGGCTGTCGGGATGGCCGGGGCGCCGCCAGCCACCATCACATTGTTACGGCTGGCGGGGTATTGGGAGAGGCCACCCTGCGGCTGCGGCGCGGCCACATGAACAGGCGGCATTCCTGCTTGAGGCGCGCCGGGAACTCCAGGCACACCTGCTACCGCTGCCGGCGGTGATTTGATCACCTTAAAGGTTAGATTCGTGGTCACACTCCCATTTCGAATCGTAGCCTCGTTCTTATCGATGTTGATGGCCAGCAGTTCCACCGACTCAACGCGCTCTCCCACTGCCATCGGCGGGGGCTTGATCATCGGTTTGCCGGGTCCGGGAACAATTTCCAAAAGCGCTTTGGTGCTGCTGAAAAGACTGATAATGCCGGTTAATTCCACAACCGCGGGCGGGGCAGCTACGGGCGGGGGAACGTTGGCCGAGGGATCCGGCGGCGGCGGCGGCGGCTTGAGACCGAAGACGTTGCGCTCCGAAATCGCACCAAATGGATTCTCTTTGGTGTCGGCGCGACCGTTGGTCGACGCCAGAAGAAAAAGGGCTAGGAAAAAGCCTATCCCGCAGAGGCTAACGCCGGGACCCCAGTGACTTCGTTTCATAGTGCGGAAGATACGTTATTTGCCAACCTGACTCCACACGAATCTTCGGAAACTATCGGCGATTCTTTAGCGTTAATTTAGCCCCAGCCGCCGGACGCGCTCCCAACGATAATAAGGATTCCCCCCCGCGAAATGACACTCTCACACAGGCTTGGCGGACATCGATGTCGACGATGCGCAGGTCCCCGAGCGACCCTCCCTTCTCCAGAACGGCCCGCATGGTGGTCCCGGCCACCTCCAGCAACGCTTGGGCCCGTCCGTTCAGGTCGATGACCCCCGTCACGATAGCCAGCAGGGGCGCCACTGGAGCCGCCTCCTCCGGGCTCGGCTCTGGCCCTGGTACCGGCTGAACCAAATGGAATACATTTCGCGCGGCGATGGCTTGGTACGGGTGCACTCCTGCCGCGACCCCAACCCTCGAGACCAGGCTCATCGCCGCGCACCAGACCACCACTCGAATCGTTAAATGAACCGTTTTTCTCATCGTGCTCACCAACCTGGCGTGCGCAGCCCAGACTAACACTCAGGATTTGGTCAGGTTGCAAAAAATATTTTCGTACCCCCAAGACAAGCTTGTGATCTCCCGGGTTAGCGTGAACGGCTGGACATCCAGTGTCTCCCATCTGCGTCTATCTGCGCCAATCTGCGGGCCCTTCCCGTCCATCTGCGGGCCCTTCCCGTCCATCTGAGGGGACGCGCCTTGGAGTAAGGTGAGGAATTACTCGAAACTCGGGCGAGCGGCCGCCAGCGCGGGATAGCGCCAGACCCAATCCCCTTCCCTTTTCTCGGGCCCGTGTCCGGAGGCGAAGAAACCCGGTTCCCCGCCGTCATCGCTTTCGTTCCAGCCGACGGAATAGAGCAGGAACCGGCCGTCGCTGGTCCGCTGATAGTGCAGGGGCTGGCCGTTGACAACGTCGTGGGGGAGCTGGTTCAGGAATTGCGGGACCAGTGCGGCGAGGTCCTGAGGATACTGGCCGGTGCGCAACTGATGGCGCTCCAGCGCGCACGCCACGACGGCGAGGTCAGCGCTGACCTGCGCGCCGGCGAGCTTCAGTTGGACCTTGGGGGAAGGGAGAAGGAGCAGCTTGGCAAAGACCAAATGTTTTTCCAGGAGCGTGTCGCGCTGACTGAAGGCTTTTTCGAGCCGATGCGCATTTTCCTCACTGACGCGCGGGAACACTCGTCGCGCGCCGAGGTCGAACCCAGGCGCCACCAATTCGTCGGACAACTGGCAATAGTTCTTCTGTTCCGCCTCGAACCAATCGCGCGGACAATTCTCAAATGCGCGGTCTGCCTCCTGGAGCCAGGGTTCGACGTCCTTTTGATCCTCCGAACTGAGGAGAAAGCGGGAGAGGTTAGGCGTTCGGCGGTCACGCAAGAGGGCAATGGTGAGACTGCCCCAGGTTCGTTCCGCCGCCAGGACACGTTTAAGATCCTTCAGAAAATCGAACGACTCGAGAGTCGCCTGCAAGGTTTGCAGCTGCGGCTCGGACCAGCGGCGATTGGCCAATCCTTCCCAGATGGGATGCAGGCTGATCTCGAAGCACGCCACGCGGACCAGCTGGGAAATCAGGGTCGGTTCATCCTTGGGAGCGTCGGCCAGGCGCAAGAGCAGCAGCACATCCTGCAGCGCTGCTTCGGTCCGGCCCGCCGCCAATTCCGCGGATGCTTTCAGCCGCAGCAGTTGCGAAGTTCGTTTGATCACCGCCAGATGCGGCAGGAGAATGGCCCATGGATTCTCCCAATCATAGCGAACGGCAAACCGCGTGTAGGGCCGCACGCGCGCGGCTTGCAGCTCGCTCAGCACCGGTGCATACGGCTGCAACGCATCCAATACGAAGGCCGCCGCCGCCGCGTTGGCTGCTGGATCCACCTGCTCCAACACCTCGATCTCGGACTCCCCATTGGAAGACTGCAAAACATCCCGCGACCGCTCGAAGGCCGTCTTCCAAGCAACCAAATCCGTCGGGAACCGGCCCGTCAACCGGCCCTGCTGAGACTCGGCCAGCTTCGGCACGTGCCGCGGCCACTGGTCCGCACGCGAAAAATCATCCGGCCATCGACTGTCGCTGGCCTTGGCGCCCTTCTCAAACAGCCTGTTGAAGAACGGGGTCGCGCCGAAGTTCTCGTTGTCGGGGACGGGCGGCGGGACAAGCTTCTCGGCGGCAGCGCGTTCGAGGCTGGCCACCGCCATGGTTGGGTTGGGCTGCGCCTGCGTTCTCAACCGGCTGGCCAAGGTCAACGCAAGGACCACCAAGGTGGCGAGACAGACGCTGGCAAACAGAAGTTTCGGCAAGAACCGTCGACTGCAGCAGGGTTCCGCTTGATCCTGAGGGCGGGGGGAGTTCTCGGCATCGGGTTTGTTCATACGTTAAATTGGGATTGAAGGATCTTAGCTGAACGAAAGTGGCTGACCAAAGTGGGGGTAGGAGTCTGATGGACTGGCCTTATGCTTTGC
>DATLUX010000261.1:0-18583 GCA_035577805.1 Verrucomicrobiia bacterium | reverse complement strand
GGACAACGAACAGTTCCTCCGCGGCTACACTTGGGATGGCAGGGAACTGAAGCCAAAGTTCGATCTCGATTTCACCGCGCTCAAACTGGGCCGACCGCACCAGATGCTCTTTGGGTCGACCAAAGTCGGCCGGTAACCGTGCTTGGCGTCCCAAGGATCTGCCCTATGTTTTGTCCTTATCCTTCGCTGTTCGACAAGCTTGCCCGGATCAAGTCGATCCAGACCAGGAGTTCGGTGAGCTCCTGGAGGCCGGCAGGCCGCCGATTTCCACTTCCGCTGCCTGCGGGGCTGGCGCGATCAAAGGCCTGCCGGAAGCTGATGAGCCTCACGTTGGCGGCTGCCGGTTTTTGTGTTGCGCTCAAGGCTGAGGCATTCCCGACCGAACTGCCACGCACAGGGGATTATGACTACGATGCACCTGCGCCTGGTACTTATCGCTTGCCCGTGGTGAAAGCCGCTGCGGACGGTGCGGTGCTGGATTCCGAGGGCCGCACGCTTCGTCTGCAGGAACTGACCCGGGGACGGATCACCGTGCTCAGCTTTATTTACACTCGTTGTGCGTCAGCCAAGGCGTGTCCTTACGCCACCGGTGTCTTGAACCAGCTCCATCGGCTCAGCCAAAACCATCCCTTGCTGGCAAAGAATATGCGCCTCCTTAGTCTGAGCTTCGACCCGGACCATGACACGCCGGAACGCATGGCCGCTTATGCCGCCTGGGCCGGCGGCCGCACCAACGCCGCCGAGTGGCGTTTTCTCACCACACGGTCGCAAAGCGATTTACGTCCCATCCTCGACGCCTACGACCAGGCCGTTGATCGTAAACAAAACCCGGCCGATGCAACCGGCCCTCTTAACCATACGCTCCGCGTTTTCGTCATCGATCCGGCGGGCAACATCCGCAACATCTACAGCTCCGGCACGCTGGATGTGCGTCTCGTGCTCGCGGATGTGAAGACGCTGCTGATGGCATTGCCGCCAGCGAGCCCTCCTGACCGTTCCAGCATCGGCGCGGCTCAAATCCCAAAGGCGGATTGAGCAGCGGCCATTCAACCGATTCGATTCCGCTCATCCAAATGAAAATGAACGCTCCGTTACCGCCCTCCGTCTCGGTTTCCCATCAACAATCCTTCATTGATGTCCTCCTGGAGGCATTCTACAACGATCCGGCGGCGCGCTGGATGTGTCCCGGTGATTTTGATTACCTCAACAACTTTCCTGAATTCGTTCGGATCTTCGGTGGGAAAGCCTTTGCCTGTGGCACGGCGGACGGCTCCAGTGAACTCGGTGCGGTTGCCCTTTGGCTTCCGCCTGGTGTGCAACCCGACGAGGAAGCGTTGATGAGCCTCTTGCGCTCGACCGTCGCGCAAGCAAAACAAGAAGCCATGTTCTCGGTCTTCGAGCAAATGGGATCGTTTCATCCAGCAGAACTGCATTGGTATCTGCCGTTGATCGGGGTTGATCCAATGGAGCAGAGCAAAGGACTCGGCTCGGCCCTCCTCGCGCACGCGCTTCGGCGGTGTGATCGGCAAGGCCTCCGGCTTATCTCGAAGCCACCAACCTGCGCAACGTCGCGCTCTACCGGCGGCATGGATTCATTGAACTCGGCCGAATTCAAGCCGGCGACTCACCCGAAATCGTTCCGATGAAAAGGACGCCACGGCGACCCGCCCCAGACTCGACGACGCGCGCTTGAAGTCTCTGCGGCGACGCCCAGAGTTTTTCAGCGCCGGTCCTGGTTATTCTCCAGCCATTGGGTGATTTTGCCGGCCAGATTTGGATCGGGCAACCGCAGCCAGTTCGCCGCCGCATCGAACTCAGCTGCCAGCCAAACCGGTAGCGGCACCGGCGGAGGTGGACTCTCCAAGCCTGTGTCATCCTGCTCCCACACTCCGCTGTCCACCACGACGTGGGCCGAATAAACCTTCGGCGTCAGCGCCGACACGAGCGCACCCAGCAAGCCACCGCAGATCATCAGCGCCAAGAGCAACCGCTGATGGGTGACCAGTCGCGCCCAATACAGCGCCAATCGCCAACGCAGAGCGTCACCATCCGGAGGCGTCCATGTGAAAAACATCACTCCTTTGGATAGAACACGTAGGGCGACGTTCAAAAGCGGGTGGCGCTTTCATCGTGGTTGTAGAAGCGGTGGGCGGTGCGACCGGGGGTCATACCAGTTTGCCCACTGACCGCCGGCCGCGTTCTGCCCTGGCAAGCGCCGGTGTGCAGATTCCGAGCTTGCTGTTACCAGCCATGACGCACTTGAGAAGGTGGCCGGCCTTTCAGTAGCCGCACCTTAGCCCAGGTGGCTTCCTGCCGGTAGTCCGATATCCACGACGCGTGGCATTGGGAGAACCGCTGTCTCGAGTCTAGGGGTTTTCGAACCGATGCCACGGCCGGAGCGCAACCCCGATCGGGTCGTTCGCTGAAGACGGACCGAGGGGAGCACCACGCGCTTCGCTAAGGCAGTCGTTTCAGACGGAAGAATCCGGCTGGGGTCTGCGGGGTCCAGCGGATAGTGAAAGGGCTGTTGCCAATGATGTCCTGATAACCTGCGAGAGGTGTTGGGGAACCTTGGAGGACGGATGGCCCCTCCCACCTAAGAATAAGACCATCGTCAGTTAGCTGATAGGAGAGGAACGGCGCAGACAGGATTGCGACGGTGTGATAATAGCCAGCGCCGACGCTCAAAAGGTTGGTAGCCCACGCGGGCGCGGAGAGTTGGCCAAACGCATCGTCACCCCAGCCAACGAGCGAACCATCGGCCCGCAATGCCACGGAATGCAGCGCACCGGCCGCAATGACAGTGACATTACTGAGGTTCGGCGGGACATTGCATTGACCGAAGGAGTTGTCGCCCCAGGCCACCACAGTGCCATCGGCGCGCAGGGCCAGGCTATGCAGGTAGCCGGCGCTAATGGCAATGGCATTTCGAAGTCCGTCGGGTGGGGTCGTCTGGCCATAAGCATTATTGCCCCACCCAAAGACCTGGCCGTTGGACAATAATACCAAACTATGAACCTCGCCCGCCGCGATCGCCTTGCCCTCATTCAATTGCGGCATCTGGCTTTGGTTTTGGGAATTGTCGCCCCAGGCAAGAACCGTTCCTCTCGACCTAAGCGCGACGACGTGGGCGCGGCCGGCCGCGATGGCCACAATATTGGTGGCGCTAGGCGGGACGTTGGTCTGCTGGTTCGAATTATCGCCCCAGGCGATAACCGCGCCGTTCACGCGCAATGCCACGCTAAAGCGATCGCCCGCGGCGATTTGTTTCACCGCAGACAAACCTTCCGGCGCCACGGCCTGACCAAAAGAATTGTCGCCCCATCCAACTACTGCGCCATTCACGCGGAGGGCCAGGCTGTGATAGTTGCCCGCCGCCACCCGAACGACATCGTGTAAGTCGGTCGGTACATCAGTTTGGCCAGCAGAGTTATCGCCATAGGCGATCGGTGTTCCACCGTGGGGAAAAACAGTCAGGACAGAAGAAGCGGAAGCCTGCCCGAAGGGGTTGGTGACATTAATTCGATAAACCCCATCTTGCTGAAGCGACACGGTGTCCAAGGTCAGGATTGAAGTGGCCGCATTAGGGATGGTGACGCCGTTGAATTGCCAGGAAATGCTGAGAGGGGGAGAGCCGGCCACGTTGGCTTGGAGAAAGACCGTGTCGTCGAGCACGACAAAACGGTCGGCTGGTTCAAGGGTCACTCGTGCTGGCGTGTTCACCGTGAGCGTAGCCACTGAGCTGGTGGCGCGCCCCAAGGCGTTCATCGCTACGACGTCGTAGTTCCCCGCGTGAGCTGCTTGGACGTTGATCAGGGCAAGGGTAATGTCCGAAGCAGCTGGCAGATCCACACCTGCCTGGCGCCATTGATATGTGAGCGGTTCACTGCCAGCGGCGGCAACGGAGAGTGTTACATTCGTGCCTGCCAGCACGGTTCGGCTGGACGGCTGAGCCGTGATGACTGGCGCACGGGCCTGGATTTGCAACGAGACGACTGGACTGGTCGCGGCTCCGTAATTGTTGGAGACGACACAATGATAATTTCCTTGGTGGACCGCCTGAGCATTGTCAATCACGAGAGGGAGAGCGTGCGCATTCGCGTCGCTGCTGGGCGAATTCTGGAAAAACCATTGAATCGCCAACGGCTCTGAACCAACCACCGAGGCATGGATGACCGCACGATCTCCAGCAGGCACGGTAATCGAATCTGGGACCTGCACGAATCGAGGCGCAGCCGGAGTCACGCGCAGGATGGCGCTGCTGCTGGTGACGGTGCCCACCGGATTGGAGACAATGGCGCGATATGCTCCTGCCACCGCGGCCTGAACCTTGGTCAACACCAGGAAGGTATTGGTGGCGCCGGGAATGTCTCGTCCTTCGAATTGCCAGCGGACCTCGAGTGGGGTGCTCCCGGTGGCGGTCACCTCGAAGCGGACATCGCTTCCGGCGCTGACTGTCTGGTTCGTGGGACCTTGAGTGATCAGCGGCGGAAGTAGAACGGTCAGCGTCGCTACTGCTGAGGTGACGTCTCCATAATTGTTGCGAGCGGCCACTTGGTAGCGCCCGGCCGCGGTCGGTTGCACGTTGAGCAAGGTCAGCGAAGCATTGGTGGCACCACTCACCGGGTTACCATCTTTCTGCCATTGGAATTGGATAACCGGGGTGCCTGCGAACATAGTCTCGAAGGTGACGTTGGTCCCGGCTCGGGCGGAGATAGAGAGAGGTTGTTGCAATATGACTGGCGCGCTGACCACGGTAAGGTTGGCCGGAGCACTGAGGAGACTGGAGACGCTGTTGCCCACCAGGACTCGGTATTCGCCGGCGTTATTGAGGCTCACGTTGGTCAGTATCAAGGTGGATGTCCCGCCCGCAATAGGTTGGCCGTCGTGCATCCATTGATAGGTCAGCGGTTGGGTACCATTGGCGCTCACCGTAAAGACCGCATTGGAATCAGCTCTCACGGTCAGGGAAGCCGGCTGCTGCGTGATGGTCGGCGGGACCAATACCTCCAGCGTGACGGCGGCGCTGACGACTTCACCATATGGGTTGCGGATTCGCAGCGCGTAGGTGCCAGCTTGCACAGGCTGCACATTGGCAAAAGTGAGGTTTAAATTGTTTGCCCCGGCCAAGGGTGCCCCGTTAAAAAGCCACTGATACGTCAGTGGAGTGGCGCCCATGGCCACTCCCGTGAACGAAACAGTCGTGCCAGCCACAGCAGTCTGCGGAGTGGGCTGTTGCGTGATCTTGGGCACGACAATGCTCTGGAACGGGATAACGGAGAGCTGCTTGGTGGCGGGATCGAATTGGAACAATTTCTTTTGATCGCCTGAAAGCGCTTTGACGCTCGAACTGAAGCCAAGGTCATGAATCACACCGACGTTGCGCGTGTCTACTGCCGTGGAATCACAGAACGCGAACCAGGCGTTGGAGGAGACAGCCCAAACTTCCGAACCCATATAAGCCAGCTCCGCCATGATATTGTGATCGGGTCCCGATAAATCCGTGTCGTACATATAACCCCGCCAAAACAGCCGCGTGCCATCCGGCGAGAGCACCAAGTGCCGCGAACCAAACGGATGACTTGTGCTCCCACCGCCGAGCCCGATCAGGCTATCCCCGGAGATGCCATACTTCGTCACGCCCGCATTGGAGATGTTGTTATCGCAGTGGTAGTAGTACTCGCCATCCGCCGAGCTTTCGCCGTCCCCTTCGCGGAAGAAACCTGCCTGCGGAAGAATGCCGTTGGTGGTCACGGTGGTGTCGATGAAGAAAATGCCAACCCATTGGTTCCAATCTTCCATAATGACACGACCGGCGGGACCGGGATTAACGCGATCCAACCCTTCGTAGACGGCCAACGATGGGAGCACTTCCTGGCTCTCCAAATCGATCACCTTCAGAGCGCCGGTCAGGAAATCCGCAATATAGAGGCGGTCTTCCGCCCGGTGAACGGTCAGGTCACGTGGATCAGACAGGATGGGCAGGACTCGTTCGATCTCTTCGGTCGTTGTGTTGAGAAACAGAACAGAAGCAGGTCGTCCTGGGCCGGCCGCGCGTTGGAGCGCATAAATATAAGGACGCCGATAGTCGGTCTCCATTTTGATGATATCCAACGGGAACACCTCCAGCCGGACGGGCACGCTCACCGTACTGGAACCTGACCCGATTGAGACGGTGTCAGTGTAAATGCCCGTGGCCAAGGAAGCGGTTTGGAACGAGAAGGTGATGGAGCTGGGAGTGGTCCCATTGATTTTATCGGGCACCAGCCAGGGGATCTGTTCAGTAAGATTCCACGGTTGCGGGCCTCGATCCGAATCCAACTGGATCGTCACGCTGGCCGGACTGTAGCCGGTGATGGAACTGATGTTGAGGACGCCAGGGGTGGCCTTGATCGGAGCCGTCTCAAAGCGCCACACCGCGCCAGTCGATACGTTCGACCCGAATCGCAATTCGTCCACGCGCCAGAAATAACGCGACGCGCTGACCAGCCCGGGCGGGGCAGGAATCTCGCTGGATTGCACGGTGCCAAGATTCAGCGGCGAGGCAGGGCCTGCTGCGGCGACCTGAGCCTGGTTTGTTCCAAAGTAGACCCGGTAACCCAATGCCACGGGACTGCTGGACCATCGTAAAGACGCCAGCGGTAAAGCGATGGTGGCGCCATCGGCCGGAGTGGGGATGAGGTTGGGACCCGACAAGAATCCGAGTGAACTCAGGTCCATCAAGTAAACCTGGCTGGGATCGGATTGATACAAAAACAGGCGCTTTTGGTCGCCGGAGAATCCCATGACCCTGGCGGAGAATGGCAAAGAAGTGAGCGCCGCCCCAGAAACCGCATTAAAAATAGTCCGATCGCCCACCACAATTTCGCCATGCAAAGAAACGCCGTAGAGGTTTTCGGCATATTCGGCGAGAACCGTCGCCAAATTGGTCGTGGCGAAGGCTTGCTGCTTGTTAAATACGCGGCTTTCCGAGGCATCCAGGAAAATAGGCGTGTCGAGCGGGTCCCGCCGCCATGAACGAAATGTGCTGCCCGTATATGTGAACGCGCCATCTCGCAGGTCGACCCTGGTAACCCACGAGTTGACGTTGCCGGCACTCCACCCGTACTGATTCCACCCGTAGAGGGTCTGTCCATCCCGAGTCAGCACGATGTCGCCGGCGCCAAAGCCTTCTTCCAGCGTCCAACGTCCCAATTCTGTGCCGGAATCGAAGTCGTATCGGTGTACCTCCGGCGCCCAACCCGCGCCAACGTAATAAAGCAAGTTCGGCGAAGCGGCCCGGATGTGATAATGCAGATCCGTGCTGTATTTGTCCGGCGGTGGCAGGGTCCGCGTCTCCACCGCGAGAAAACTGGTTAAGTCGATCTTCGCAATCGTGTCGTTGTCGAACTGGATGGCGTAAAGGAACTGGCCTCCCGGGGCGATGTCCATGTCCGACGGCATTCGTTCCAAGGTGAGTTCATGCTCGATCACCCCGTTGCTCGAATTCAGCGCCAGTAAGCTGCCGATGCCAGCGGTGGCCTTGCCCGAGTTCAGCGCGTAAACCAATGGCCGCGTGTAATCGGGCAATAGTCTCACAATGCTGCGCCCCGGCAGAGCGACGGTGGTCTGCGCGTTCACGCTCACCCTCACAAGCACCACCGCCAAAGCCCACCATGACAGTCTCAAAAAGTGTTTCATAGAATGCTCCACGTAGATAAAGACAAGGCCTCTCCAGCCAGAGCCTCGTTGATTGTAGGCCGGATTCTTTCATTCAACCTAAGGGCTGTCAATGCGACCTTGAAACTAGCTCCAGCTCCTCCTCGAGTGCTCCCCCGGCCCTCAATGTCCAAGCTTCAAAAATAAACGTACGATTTTGCGCCGGGTGTCCGTATGCAGATAGCGCCACTCCAGCAACGTGGCGGCGTGGCATTTATCCGATGAGCGATGAAGCAGCCGGAAATAGATATTTTGAAGTCGGAACCAGCGCCGGCCAGAATGGAGACGGATGGCCCGGAACAACCCGCGAAACCCACCGACCAAGAACTCCTTTCTGCGTATGCGGCCACGCAGTCGGATCATGCATTTGCTCAAATTGTTGAGCGTCATGCCGGCTTCGTATACTCAGCAGCACTCCGGCAGACAGGAAACCAGACGGCAGCCGAAGAGATTTCCCAGGCCGTGTTCGTTATCCTGGCGCGCAAAGCGTTGATTCTTCACCGAGAGACGCTGCTCGAGAGCTGGCTGTTCCGCACCGTTCGTTACGCAGCCTGGGATGCCCGCAAGATTGAGGCCCGCCGTATCCGTCGGGAACATGAAGCCGCTCGAATGCGTTTAACCGACAGTTGTGAAGGGCCGGAACGCTCTTGGGCGGAAGTGGCCCCGTTATTGGATGAAGCGTTGGCTTCCCTTTCCGTCAAGAACCGACATGCCATCCTCCTTCGCTTTTTTCAGGAAGAGAGTTTTCGTCATATCGGCGAGAAGGTTGGAGGCAACGAGAACTCCGCTCGACTCCGGGTGGTGCGCGCGCTGGAGAAGCTCCGTCGGTTCTTTCAAAAGCGAGGCATTGTGGTGTCGAGTGCGGTGCTCTCAGGCGCGCTGCAGGTTCATTCCTCCCAGGCGGTCCCGCCCAGGTTGGTCGGCTCGGTGATGGCCGTGGTTGTTTCCGGTCAGAGCCCGGCCGCGGTTGAGTTGCTAATCGCCGCCATTCTTCGACGGCTTTGGTGGCCGACCTGCTTACGGTGGGTCAGCAGCGTCGTTGTGGCCATTCTTCTGGTTGTGACCGTCACCGAGTTCGTCTTGAACAATCCCGTTCCGGCCGGTCCTCAGGTGCGGTCGGTGGCGATGGCGGTCGATGACGCCATCTCCTTCGATAAGCCTGATCTTCTCATTGACCACATTCATTTTCGAAATCGCAAAGAAGAACAATTCAAGCCGGCGCTTTCGGCTTTCATCCGCGCGGCGGTTGGCTTGCGGAAGCAAGTTCGCGAGACTTTCGGCGCGCAGCCTGTGCGGATGCAGATTTGGCTATGGACTGTCGAACAATTGTTCGAAGGACAACCTCGCCGCGGTCAGCCCGGTGGACCAACCGATCGGGTAGTCGATGACTTTTTCCAGCCTTACTTCATGGTCATGGTGAAGGTTGGGCGCGGTTGGAAGTGGGACTTCTTCGCAAGTTTTCCGCCCGAGGTTGCGCCGGAGCGCCTGGAGGCACTACGGAAGAAAGCCGCCGTGTGCGAACGCGTGACCCGCCAGATTCGCGACAGGGAGATTACGACTGCAGAACAAGCATTCGCGCAGATTCAGGAGCGTCTGAACTGAGGGGCAAAATGTACGATTTGTGGCCCGGGTGTCCGCTGGAAGAGTTGTATGAAAAAGCAACAGTGGACAACGATCCCATCGGCGCATTGGTTGGCGACATTCCTCATCCTTTTCCCTCCACCTTTTATCCATGCGCAGAACAATGCGCGCAGCACGCTTGAGGCGCAGCGCAAAGCTCTCACCCAGGCCGTGACTCGCCGCGATGCGGCGGGGGTGGCAAAAATTTTCACCACCGACGCCAAACTGATGTTGCCGGGATTTGAGACCCTCACGGGGCGCGAAGCCATCCAGAAGTTCTGGCAGGCCGGGTTCAGCAGCGGGATGGTAAAGCGAATCACCTTGGCGCCGACTGATTTGACGGGGGAAACCGGTGGCTTGCTGACGGAAACGGGCACACTTGGGACGCTCGATGAAAACGGAAAGGAAAAGGATCAGAACAGATACCTCATCGTCTGGAAAAGGGATGAAGGCGCATGGCAAATCCATCGTGACATTGTGAATTCGGAACTGGCCCCAGCTCCCAAGCTGGATCGAGTAGGATTCCCGAAGGATTACCGGACAACCTTCAAGTTCCTTGGCGTTCCGATGAGGACAAACAGCACTCAAACCATCGTGATGACGGCCTACGGTAACGACTTGGCCGCGTCGGTGACAAACGCGGCCCAGTTGCCGTATCCAAACGGCTCCATCATCGTCATGGAATTCGCCAAGACGCCCCTGGATTCCGAGGGCAAGCCGTTGCTTGGTGCCGATGGTCAGCTGCAAAAGGGTGAAGTGCAGCATGTCGATGTGATGCGACGCGGCGATGGATTCGGCGAAGCCTACGGGTCAAACCGTTCCGGGCCATGGGAGTTCGCTGGATACTTTCCGGATGGCACTTACTCAACGCCGCCTGCGAACACCGCATCGTGCGCGCACTGTCATCAAAAGGCGGGCGCGGCGAAGGACTTTGTGTTTCCACTGAAGTTTTCAGATGCGCTGCGATGAGGGTAATCCCCTGGGCCTCGGTGGGACAGGGCGACTGGTGATGGAAGATATTCACGGGCGCAAGCCGGGAGGTGATCTATGCGATCTTTGCGGTGAATCCCTCAGGTTGACGACGCGGCGGCTCCCGGCTCGAACGCTAGGGTGCGGATGAAATCCGCCAGGCGCCCGGCTTCGCGGTCGGTGAGATCGATGGGAAGCGGGATGGACACGATCAACCCTCGGCGTAGGTGATAGGAGTGAATGAGCTGTGCGTCTGCGCTGGCAGCGGCGGTCGGTCGGGAGCCGGGGACGGCCAGGACCGCTCCCGGCGGTCTTTCCCCGATCACCGAGTTGGCGATACGGTTGACGGGCGCGGCCCACTCGAAACGAGAGGGCTTGCCGCGGCGTCCAATCTTAAAACGGCCGGCGCCAGCTCTGGCCAGAGACTGCAGGAGGCTCACCAAATCCCGGCGAGGAATGGCCATCTTTTGCCCGGCCAACAGGCCGGCCAACAACTCTTCCAACGTCGTCGACTTGTTTTGGGTGCCTTCGAGTTGTCCGAGATGATGGAAAAGCGCCCGGCACCTTCGGTCCCGTGCGTAGAGTCGTTTTAGACGCGCCCCGTCAATTGTTCGTTGTCGCATAGTCATATTTTAGGTGCGTAGTTCTGGTTTAAGACATCATATAATCGTTTAAGCGCGGACAATTCACGTTTAAAACGCCTAGTTAACGAATAAGACGCCTAATTAGCGTATAAGGCGTCTAGTTAATGTTTAAGACGCCTATATGGAACTAAGAAGCTCTATTTACCGCTCAAAGCACCTATTCTATCTTTAAGGCACCTTAAAAATCAGCGCCGCGTCTGTGCAGCGTCCTTGGACGCGTTTCACCCGGAATAGGTGCCTTAAGAATTGTTAAGAGTGGGATGAACTCTGATTTCGTGCTCGGAATAGCGCCGGTGACGACTCGCATGAATGAGGCGGCCAGTTCTTCTCCGAAAATCACTGGGCTTGCGTCGCAGCGAAGTTCACGTCCAGCACCAATTCAATCGGATGGCTTTGCCCCCCGTCATCAGGTCAGCCATGGCGTAATGAATTCACTGGAGTAGGTGTGATGCAACTAACGATGTGCGCGTAGCGTCACTGCGGCGATGTGAGCTTGCGGCGAGGAGTCATTTGGATACGGCTTTACGTTTTTGCTATCCAAAGGCGGACAGCCAGGAGAACCAACGCGAGCTGGATGGCGATGCTGATTTCGAACAACTCTTTTTGATGAACACCGAGAATCCTCGTCATCCACAGCAATATTGGCAAAGGTGCCACGAGAACAACCGTCAAGATGCGTTTACTCGCCTTAGTTGGAATTGGAGTTGGCGGAGAGAGGGGGATTCGAACCCCCGATACCCGGTTAAGAGTATAACGGTTTAGCAAACCGTCGCCTTCAGCCACTCGGCCATCTCTCCAAACCTGTGAGCCAACAGCTTGCGCCGACTTCGAGTATTCAAGCAGCGCCAAATACTGCCGAAATACTCTTATGAAGTGGATCAAGACAAAATTCCATGCCCTGCGCCGACATGCCGGCTCTGGCGTTTTTTACCTCAATACCACCCTCGGTCAAGAAAAGCTTTCTCAAAGTCTGAACACCACCGACCCCACTCTTGCCCAGGAGCGGCGTGACGCCTGCCTGCTGGAAGCCCGCCGCCGCCTGGCCGGCGGTCTGTCCGTCCAGCCAACCGAGACGGCGTTCGGGGTGTTCCTCAAAATCTTTGAGGATGAATGCTTGGCTCGGCTCAACGCCAAGGAACGGGGCGACGAGGGCGGGCTCAAGCCATCGGGATGGATCTACGTTCAAGAGAGTATCGAAGCTCTCAAGCGCTCCTGGCCCGAACTGGAAACAACTGATGTGCGCACCATCACACCTCTGGCCTGCCGTCAGTGGGCTAACCGGACACGCGCCCGGTATTCCGCCACTCGGTTCAATGGCATCTTGTCGATCGTAACCAGGGTCCTCAAGTTGGCCATCCAAAACCGCACTATCCATGCCAATCCGGCCGACTCTGTCGAGCGGGGCAAAGTAAGAATCGCGCCACCCAAGCTGCCAAGCATCGAAGAGTTCAACGCCCTCATCGCTCGACTCCGCGAACGCGGCGGCGCCCCGCGCGACGGCAGCCGCTACAGGCGAGCCCACGATTGTGCCGACTTCGTCCTCTTTCTGGCCGGAACCGGACTGCGCATTGGCGTGGCCAAAAGCCGGGCCGCTAAGGGCAACAGCCCTGCTGTCGACGGAGAAGATACCGACGCTGCCGCGCTGTTGGTCGGGGACGTCGATCTAAACTACAAATGGGCCGAGGGGTTTGCAGGCCGCATTCATGTGCGCAAGACCAAGAATGGATTCGAACGGTTCATTCCCATCTTCCGGGATGTCCGACCCATTATCCAACGCTGGATAGCCGGCAGAGATCCGGGGGAACCCCTCTGCCCGGTCAAGGATTGCTATGACTCCGTTTACCGAGCGGTCAAAGACCTCGGGTGGGACTTTAAGATGAGCCATCACAAATTCCGCCACCTCTTCATCACGCGGGCCTACGTTGAACTGGGGGCGCCGGTCAAATTGGTGGCCAAGTGGGTCGGACACCGCGATGGGGGTAAGCTTATCCTGACGCGATACGGCCACTTGCGCGACGAATTCGAGCGGGCCGAAACAACCCGCCTGGCCGGCGGCATGTTGCCCGCGGCCAGGGGTTAGAGGCGCGAGGGTTCAAAAGGCCCTCGGGCCAATAGGCCAAGGTCATCTCGAGGCGTGGCTCGGCCTTCGCATTGATCTGTCGAAGTCCTCCGGCCCCGATGGCCGTTCTGCGCGCGCACCGGAGAGCGCGTCCAGAGTTTTGGTCCGTCAGCCTGCCATAATCCAACCCACGTGAAATCAGAAGAGGCGGATGGCTGGGGCGGCCCTCTTGCCGCTGCGGTCAATGCCAGGTATGCGAAATGGGGGGCGGTAGCCATCGCAAACTTCCGTAGGCTGATTACACCCGGGTGATTTGTTTGTTATGAAAAACCTCTATCGGCTCTTCCGCCGCAAGGGCATCTATTATGTCGAGAACGCGCAGACCGGCAGGCAGCAAAGCCTGCGCACGCGCGATCTCTCCGAAGCCCAAGCCCTGTGTGCCGCGCGCAACGAAGCGGCCCGCATGCCTTCTCTGAACCTAGCCATCGGCCATGCCTATCTTTCGGCCAGCGATCCGTTGATGCCGACGCGCACATGGACGGCCGCCATGCGTGCGGTGCAGGAAACCGGGCGGCCATCAAGCCGCGCGCGTAAGGCCAGAGCGTTCGGCGCGGCCTGCTTTGACCAGATTCGAGCAAAGCCCATTGTGGCGACGATCGGCGCCGACCTCCTGGCCGTGATTGAGGCCGGCGGCCGCTCTGCCAATCTGTTTGCGCGCACGCTCCACAATTACGCGCTGAAAGCCGGCTGGCTGGTGCGTCCGGTCCTGGCAGCCAACGACTGGCCTGGCCTTTCATCAGTCGGTCGCCGCGGCATTACCCAGGATGAACACGACGCGCTCTTGGCCAAGGAGCGCAACCCGGAATGGCGGCAGTATCTGCGCTTGCTCTGGGAGGCAGGATGCAGTCAGGGCGACGGCGCCATGCTGACGCGCCAGAGCGTGGATTGGGAGGCACGCACCTTGAGCTTCCGGCGGCGCAAGCTCCCCGAGAATTCCGAGCCAACCTGCCTGGCCATTGGCGCGCGGCTGGAGTCGCTTCTAAGCGAGTTGCCGCAGGCCGGTCCATTGTTCCCCCGCCTGCGGCTGATGACTGCGGAAAATCGCGCGGGTCATTTCCAGAAGCTCTGCGCGAGGGCCGGCGTGCGCGGCGTCACGCTCCATTGCTATCGCTATGCATGGGCGGAGCGGGCTGCCCGGGCCGGCTATCCTGTGCGCTGGGCCAAGGCCGCTCTTGGCCATAAGAGCACAGCTGTCCACCTCGCTTATGCGAAAAAGGCCGGCGCAACCTGTCCGTCGCTGGAGCAGTTTGAGGGCGAAATTGTGCGGCTGCTGGACGATGACCAGAACGATGAGGATCGGATGCTGCCCTCGTGAGGAAAACCACAAGTTGACTGCCTGAACGTGCGAATTTGGTCACTGAGTTGTGGACTCTGCGTGTAGTTCCACTGCAAGCTAATGCCCAGCAATGAGTCCGTTCATTCACCGTGGGGCGATGAAAGGAGCCGCGCAGCGGACTGTCCTTGCCGAAGACAGACGCACGCTTCTCCCTTTCTCCAACACCGTCCCCTGCCTCCGGGCCTTACGAGGGTGAGTTTCCCCTATGACTTGCCGTAACCCTTTTTCAACTCGTGATGCCAATAGCGATGGGCGGGGTCTCTTTGCTCCTCAAACCCCCAGTGCTCTGCTGGATGCTACTCCGTCATCGCTGCGCGAAAAGCCGGTGTATGCCTATATTGTCACGACGATCAAAACTACGGCTGCCTTCCAGCTTCACCAGGAGGGTAGCGCGCCCAATTTCGAGGGCGCGCGCATCACGCTCTGCACCTGCAAGCACAAGGACCGCGCTACGTTCCATTCGTCTAGCTATCCAGATGACCCGTGGAAAAATGTTTGGGTGGCCGGCCTCACCAGCAAATCGGATGATCCTTCGCGCGCGCTCGCATACCTGATGTGTATTGAGCGTTCATTCTTGAATCAACGAGAGCTTTGGCATGCTCTGCCAGGGACGTGCCGGCTGGCCAAGTCCGCTTGCAAGTGCGAACTTGGCGATCTCTACGAGCCGAAAGCGGCGGCGAAGAAGAAACCATACGACCCAGCGAACTACTGCCGCCCGATTGACGGGCATGTCCACGCCAAGCCGAACTCAAATGAATGGCATAAAGACATCCGACGTTGGGGAAATCAATCTCGGCCGCATCGGCTTCTCTTGGGTCGGGAGGAGAGCAGCTATCGGTGGCTGGAGGTGAAAATGATTTTGAAACTGAACGCAATGGGACGTTCAGCGCATCATCGAATATATGGGTCGCTGCGTGAATTCATCGACCACCTCCAAGCATTTGACCCATGAACTTAGTTCTACTGCGCGTAGGCATTGATACGGGTTGCGGCGGCATCCACAGCCCACTTTTTGAAGACGGCACCTTTGAATTCTTGCCGATCCCGGATTCCCGCGGGGAGGACGAACGCACTTACGGCAACACGTGCGGTCGAAAGTGCAAGGCATTCTCGGGGTATTTTCCTGAGAGGCGTCAGAACGTCGTGACATCGTGGTCGATGCACGTTGATCCCGAGTTTGACTCCTTTACCTATGGCGATCCCACTCCTCCTAAACGGAATCTTGTGCAACTTGACCCCGGAGACTTGCTGGTCTTCTACGCAGGCATGCAAGGATGGGGACACACAGCACAACCCGCCCTTTACCTCGCAGGTATGTTTAGAGTGAAGGTGGCAGGCTTTGCCTCCGACTTCACGCGCGAACAGATCCAAAGGGACTTCCGCCAGAATTACCACGTTCGTCATCGTGCCGTGTTTGCAGAGCAACGAGAGAAGCTCGTGCTAGTCAAAGGAGGGAAAGGCAGCCGGCTATTCCATAAGGCTCACCGTGTTGGCGAAACCGTGCGCAGAAAGAACGGGACTTCCTGGCAGATCATCACACCTCAAATGGTAAAGGTGTTCGGCAAATTCGGTGGCATTGGATCTCTACAGCGCAGCACCCCGCGCTGGGTAGAAGAGAAATTGGTAAGCAAAGCGGCAAAGTTCGTGGAATCACTCGACTGAGCAGGCGACGAGCGATCAACTTCAACTCGATCGACGGGATGGATCGTCCTTGCTCGATGCCGGTTGGAAAGGTGGAACCTTTGGTGCGCGCGGATTCGCGAACGCTTTATTTCTCGTGACGGTAAAGAACTCACTCCCACAATGCCTCCAAGCAGACAAGATCGGACAGTTGCAGGCACATCTTCTATCTCTCCCCTCGATTTTGCACGAGCGCAAGCGCTTCAAGCGCGTGCACATTGATGTATTTCAACACCGCGGGCAGTTCTTCACACTCCTTGGCCACTGTGCTTTCCTCTGCAGAGAGCGCGTAGTCCTCCAGCGATGGATTCGTTAGCGGCGAGCCCCGCAAGCACTGTTGCGGGATGCATTTGCCGCCGTGGACCCTCTCCAAGATGGCGGGGTCAACGCGGTATAGTGGGACGATCTTTCCAAGCACACGATCCATCATCCTCGCCATCGTTTTCAACTGAACTCGGCAGGGCGCATGCCCCCAGTCCCATCGGTCATTGAAGATGATATAGCGAAAGATCTCCTCTTCGCCAAGGTCGCGCAACTTCTCGACGAGCAGCAGGACCAATGGCTGGCAACGGTCGCCGGATCCATCAAGCTGCTTGCCGCCATAAAGGGCGCGCACGGGAAAGGCGTGGCCCTCATTCTTCAAGTCCGCCAGCGCCTCGAAGAACCGCTGCGGAGACTTGTAGCAGAACTTGCAGTCGTAAATGCGGTCGCCAACGCCGTCAAGCCATTCGCGACGGATCTTGAACAGCGCCGCCGCCTGATCAAGCACGCTATTGGTCAATGCGGGCAACAGCGCGTCGGTTGAGTTCAGCTTGTCCAAGGTCAACTCAGGCAGGAACTGCTGAATTTGGGCAGGCGCAATTCCGTGATCTGCAAACAGCGCGAGGAACCGCTCGGCGACGATAGTCACCGGACCGCACCTTCCGCTGGTTGCGAAGCGCCGCCACAGTGCCCGAAGGTTCACCTTAAACCAGCCAACTCCTGGTTTTATCTCAAAAATGTCGTCAGCCATTAGAGTTCTCTGTTGATCGCGCGCTGGAAGAGGGATTGCAACAAGGATTTCAAGCAGCGACCGGCGGGACCCTGCGGGCCAGGTCGTGACTTCGATGCGTTCGCCGACGCTGCCGCCGCGAATCCGCGCCAGGACGTAGCCCAGCCCTCGGCGTTGTGCGCGATCCTTCGCCCAGTCGAAGCCGGCGAAGTGGTTCAATAGATCCTGGGGAGCCGAGTCAATTCGAAATTGCTCCCCAAAACCTTGCAGCCCTTTGCGACCTTGGCGCGCACCTTGAGTTTCTGTCGTCGGCAGCTCCCTGACGATTCCCAGCCCGTCTGCCTGGCAATTAGCGTCAGGCAGGAATCGCTCTTGTGCGAATTGGCGCAAGCCAGCCCGCTGTTTCCGGCTGCGATCGATGACTGCGGAGAATCGGGCAGGACATTTCCAGCGACTCTGCGCGGCGGCCGCCGTGGTCCTCGCGCACAATCATCCCAGCGGCGACCCTACGCCCTCCGAGGCGGACATCCGGGTGACACGTGACCTTATGCGCGCCGGCCAGCTCCTCAGAATCGAAGTGCTGGATCACGTCATCGTCGGCCACAACCGCCACTGCTCGCTTCGCGAGCTTGGTTATTTTTCCGAGGCATGAATCTATGAACGTGAAGAAGATTCCCGTCGCGGTCTTCCGTCTTGGGCGTGTCGTTGCGACGCCGAACGCCCTCTCGAAGCTGTCCCACGAGGACATCTCGGCCGCACTCGGGCGGCACCAGGCCGGCGACTGGGGCGACCTCGACGAGGAAGACAAGCGCGAGAACCAGGTCTCGCTCGAGAAGGGCTTCCGGCTCCTCTCCGCCTATCGCGGCGCCAGTGGCACGAAGTTCTGGATCATCACCGAAGCAGACCGATCGGTGACGACCGTGCTCCTGCCGGAGGACTATTAATTCCTAAGCCTCTCTTCGCGGGGAGGCTTTTGTTTATCCACACCGCCTCAAGCGACTTTCATTCTTACTTGGTAGAATTTGTTCATGCTTTTTAAGGAGGCCATCCCCCACAATATCTTTTCTCCCATTCCGAGCCCGGCCAGCGTACCGCTTCGGCCGCCGCTCAAGTGGGCTGGCGGAAAACGCTGGCTTGTCCCCCACCTGTTCTCTTTGTGGCGACAGGGCTCTCATCGGCGACTCGTTGAACCATTCTGCGGCGGGTTAGCCGTATCGCTCGGGCTCTCTCCGACACACGCCTTGCTCAATGACGTCAACCCTCACCTCATTAACTTTTATCGTTGGCTGCAGCGGGGCTTGCGCACCACGTTGCCGCTCGACAACCGTCGGCACTCCTACCTCGCCTATCGCACACGCTTCAATCGTCTGACCGCCGAGGGCCGTTCCGACTCTCAAGAAGCGGCCGAGCTTTTCTATTATCTCAATCGCACAGGATTCAACGGCCTCTGCCGCTTCAACCAGGACGGGGAATTCAACGTTCCTTTCGGCAGCTACGAGCGCATCAACTACACCTTCGACTTCTCG
>DATLUX010000260.1:0-5341 GCA_035577805.1 Verrucomicrobiia bacterium | reverse complement strand
GCTCCGGCCTGGATGGCATCCGCCGCACGTTGCGCGACCAGGAGCCGCCACGGCCCTCGACGCGCCTGAACACGCTGACCCAGCCCGAGCTCACCACGGTCGCGCGCGCCCGCCAGACCGAAGCGCCCAAACTGGTTCATCTGGTGCGCGGCGACCTGGACTGGGTCGTGATGAAGTGCCTCGAAAAGGACCGCGGGCGCCGTTACGAAACGGCCAATGCGCTCGCCGCCGACATTCAGCGACACTTGACGAACGAACCGGTCGTCGCCCGGCCGCCCAGCGCCGTCTATCGCTTCAGCCGATTGGTGCGACGGAACAAGCTCACGTTCGCCGCCGCCGGTGCGGTGACTGTTGCGATGCTCATCGGTCTCATCATTTCCTCCTGGCAAGCCATGCGCGCGGCCAAGGCCGAACAACAAGCGCGGCGCGCCGCGCTCACGGAACGTTCCCTCAGCGAACAAGCCCGCGCCGACCGCGACCGCGCCGTGCGGGCCGAGAGCGACGCGCGAGTGCAGGCCGAAGCTGCGAAGGAAGGTTGGGCCGCCGCGCGCGGCAACGCCTATGTCGTCGAAGTCAACGTCGCCCTCCAAGCGCTCGCCGAAAACAACCTGGGTCGCGCCCGCGACTTGCTCGACCGCCAGCGGCCCAAGGCCGGCCAGGAGGATCTTCGCGGCTTCGAGTGGCGTTATCTCTGGCAACAATCCCAGGGCGACGAACTCGAGACGTTCCACGAGAACGGAGCGTACAGCGCGGCTTTCTCTCCCGATGGAAAGCTCTTCGCCTATTCCGCCGACAAGATCTTCGTGCGCGAAGCGGCTTCCCGAAAGCTCGTCGCCACGCTGGAAAGCCCCGCCACAACCTTGTCCTTCTCGCCGACTGCCAAACTGCTGGCCAGCGGGCAGGACTCCGGCGTGACTCTGTGGGACACGGAGACGTGGCGGGAAGTGCGGTCGCTGCCAGACACGACGCACGGCTGCCGGTTTTCTCCGGACGGCCGCTGGCTGGTGACGGGAGCACCAGGACGCTGGCGACTTTGGAATACGCAAACGTGGGAGCCTACGGGCAATTGTCCGGGCGGGTCACGAGACCGCTGGTTAATGCGGAATGTCGTCGCGTTCTCTCCCGACAGTCAGTTCCTCGTTACGGGTTGGTCGTACAATCGGAACGAAGGAAACCGTCTTCGCGTATGGCGATTGCCCCACCTCGAAGAACTCCCCGTGATCCCCTTCGATGTCGCTCCTGGTTCGGTCGCGTTTTCAGCCGATGGCCAAAACCTGATCATGGGGCTGTTGACCGGCGAGATCGTTGTTCTGGATTTCGCGGGGCGGAAGGTCGTGAAAACGCTGCAGGAGCATACCGCCTCGGTCACGGCAGTGGCGGTTGCACCGGAGGGCAAAGTGTTTGCCACGACCAGCTCGGACCGCACCGTTAATTTCTGGGACGCCGCCACGTTCAAGTTGCTGGTGCGGCTTCGCGGACACGTCGGCGAGGTGTGGAGCGGGGCCATCTCGCCGGATGGCAGCACCGTGGTCTCCGGCAGCACCGAAGGCACCGCAAAACTTTGGAGCGCCAACAACCGGCACACCGACCCGATTCTGGACGGTGGCGGCATCCTGATGGGATTCTTCGGCGGCGGCCGCCACCTCGTCACTGACTGGACCAACAGTGTGTGTGTTTGGACGCCGGAGACCGGGGCGCGTGCGGATATTGAGACTCCAAACAACATGCCTACCCTCAACGGCATTACAACCAAAACGTGCGATGTGAAGCCGGACGAACCGCTCTACGCCTTGGGCCGCGTAGACGGTTCGATGGAACTCCGGGACTTGACATCTGGGGCGAAAGTTGCCTCCTGGCCGGCGCACAACGAGAGCGTCGGGGCGGTGGCGTATTCCCGTGACGGCAAACGCCTCGCCACCGGCAGCATCAAAGGCGAGGTGAAAATCTGGGACTCCATCCACGGTCGGGAAGTGACGCGCATCGGTCCGGTGGATCGGCATCTTATGTGTCTAACGTTCTCCGAGGACGGCAAATGGCTGGCTGGCTCCGGCGTCAGCGACCGGGTCTGGGTCTGGGACGTGGAGACCGGGCGCCAGTTACTCGAACTGGGCGGACACGGCAACGAATATGTGGGTTCAGTTGCGTTTGCATCCGATGGCAAGCTGCTGGCCACCACGACGGTCAGCGCCAACGAAGCGCGCCTTTGGGAGCTGCCTTCCGGCCGCCAAATCGCCGCGCTGAAAGGCCACGTCCAGGGACTCACAGGCGTGGAATTCTCTCCAGACGGCAAGACGCTCGTGACCGTCAGCTACGACCGCAAAGTGAAACTGTGGAGCGTGTCCACACACCAGGAACTGATCACGTTCCCCTTCAACACTGCGTGGCAGGCCGCCGTTGCGCATTTCACTCCGGACGGACGGGCACTCGCCATCAGCTATCTCGACGCACGGGGCAGTCACACCCGGCTCGTGCGCGCGCCGTCCTTCGAGGAAATCGCTGCGGCGGAAGCAAACCGGAATTAGAATAAACCAAGAGCGCCGACGTCAGGAGGCTCTGATCTCCTTCGGCCAGCTAGTTTGAGCCTCGTCAGGTCGCCCAGCTACGAAGGACTTACATGAGCGACGTCACTGAGATTCTGACCGCGATTGACCAGGGCCGGGCGCGCGCCGACGATTTGCTCCCGTTGGTCTACGAAGAATTGCGAAAGCTGGCCGCGGCCCGCATGGCGCAGGAATCGCCTGGCCAGACGCTGCAACCCACTGCGCTCGTGCACGAGGCCTGGCTGCGGCTGGTTGGCGATTCGAACACAAAGTTCGACGGGCGTGCGCACTTCTTCGCGGCCGCAGCCGAAGCGATGCGGCGCATCCTCATCGACAACGCACGACGCAAACGCGCGTTGCGTCACGGTGGAGGCCAGGCGCGTGTGGACATTGACGAAGTCGAGATTGCCGCGGCCCGCAGCGACGATGAATTGCTAGCGGTGCATGAGGCGCTCGACAAATTGTCCGCTGAAGATGCGGAGCTGGCCGACTTGGTGAAGCTGCGATTCTTCGTTGGCCTCACGAATAAAGAGGCTGCGGAGATCCTCGGCGTTTCCGAACCCACCGGCGAACGGCGCTGGGCCTTCGCCCGGGCCTGGCTCTACCGGGAGATTCAATCACAGTAGCCGGGCCAACGTCGCAGAGGGCGACGATGCCCCGGTTCCTTAATGATTTGCGGCCATCAAGTAATCGAGCGCGGGCACGGCCCTTTGGACGAACCGTTGCGCCGGGCCAACCAATCGCTGGAATCTCGCAAGACAGCGCGCGCGCTCCGATAGCGGCGGTTTCGGTCACGCCGTGTCTAGAGGTCCCGAATTCGCGCGTTGCGGAGCTTCACGAATCCGGCAAAGCCCCTAGCCTCGCCGGCATGCGGCCATTGAAAGCTGATTGGACCCGCTTCTTTCCACGCCGCCTCCGACGGGTCCGCCGGGTTGTCGGTGACGTCGCAAATCTTCGTCCCGTTCAAGGTGACCTGGAGACGCGGGCCCTGGAAGGAGATCTGGACATGGTTCCAATCTTTCTTCTTGCGGAGATCAGGGAACTTCTCGTCGCCCGTGTCGAGCCAGAGGACGTTTCCTCTGATGGCTTTGGGATGCACACGGTGGACGACGACGCCAACGAACTCTCCCGCCTCGCGACGCCCGAAGTTCACCTGATAGCCGGTCCGCAGAGACACGCCGCTGTTGTACGTGCATGTGGTACACGAGCCGTCCGGGGCGGCAGGCTGCTCGGCAAGCATGAAGTCGACCTCCAGCTCGAAGTCTTTGAATCGCGCTAGCGAAACGAGACTCCCACCTTTCTGACCCGGTCCTGCCCGTCCGCCAACGATGAGGCCGTCCTCCATTTTCCAGCCGGCCTCGGCGGGGCTCAGGGAAGGACCGTCGCCGCGCGCTGGGACGGTCCAGCCAGTGAAGTCCTTGCCATTGAAGAGCGGCTTCCACGGCTCGGCCGATTGCAGCGACGCCAGGAGCACGAAACAAAGCAGCGTGACGATGCCAAAAGAAATGCCTTTCATCGGAATCCTCCCACCCTGGAATTCCGAAGACGGAAAGCGCGGTATCCTGATAGGAATTTGCTTTTTGACGCTGCGCGGTTCATTTGGATCATCAAACGTTCAGGGTTTTGAGATAGGCGACGCTTTGCTGGGTTAGTTCCCAGTTTTGTTCGACGAAGTAGTTTTTAACGCCGCCGATTTTGGCGGCGGTGAAGGTTTTTACCCAATCGATGCTGCCTCTGCCCATCGCCACTTGCGGGTAGCTCTGGCGCGGGGAAGCTCCCTCTGTGGCCGGGGCCGGGGCCTTCATGTTTATGTCTTGAAGATGCATCGAGTAGAAGCGGCCTGGATACTTCGTGAAGTATTCCGCGGCGACGAAGCCGGCGGTGATCGTTGACATTTGGAATTGGTATCTGACCAGTTTCGGATCGAGCAGCTCCAATAAGAGGTCGTAGGTGCGTTTGCCGCCCACCATCGACAATTCGAAGCCCTCGTTGTGAAGGCCTTGCTGAAGGCCGGCGGCGGCTGAGACGGCCGCGATCTTATTGTATTCGTCGGCCGCTTTTTTGACCTGGTCGAGGGTCGGGTTGTCGCCACCGCCCAATGTCGCGGTGATGATTTGCGTGATACCGACTTCTTTCGCCCAGTCGATGCTCTTTGGCTGGGTCTTGCGCAGCTCTTCCATCGTGAAATGAGAGCTCTCCGATTTCATGCCGTGATCGGCGAGGATGCGCGCGACTTCTTTTCCATTCGCGAGAGATGAAAATTCGGCGCCGTAACCAACCGGGGAACAAAGTTCGAGTCGAGTGACGCCGATGTCGGCCATCATCTTCACGTAGGCTGGAAAGTCCCTGATCATCGAACGCGTCGGCCAGACCTGGCTGCCGATAGGCAGGCCAAGCGGAGCGGCTGAAAGGGTTGAGGCACTGGCGGCCACCAAACCGGCCGCGCCCGAAGAGATCACCGCTTTTTCCATAAATTTTCGTCTCGATATTGGAGTCATACTCAGCATCTGCTGTCTGTTTATTTTGTCGTGGTGAATAGATTCGACATCACGATAGGCGCGGCGCCTGTCCTGTTTACGCCAGTGAATCGCGGTTCAATCGCATTTGGCATTAGATTTCCTGCCGCGGCGATATTCGCGGGTGAGGACTTGTTCGCTTGGGGAGCTTAGTGATTTTGATGCGCGGTTGAGGAAGAATCGCTTTTGCAGCGGCTTCATTTCGTCGAGGCTATGCCGCTGAGGGAGAACGTCAATGATGGATTTGGGTCGATCACATGGAGTTCAGATCCGCCAAATGCTTAG
>DATLUX010000259.1:0-2117 GCA_035577805.1 Verrucomicrobiia bacterium | reverse complement strand
GCGCATCGCTTGACTCCATTCGTGTTGATTTCCGTCAGCAATCCCGCGACTGATTTGCGGGCAGAATCTGCGTCAGGATATTGCCAGACTGTGCCAATGACCCTCCTGCGATAGACGCGATTACCGAAAGGCCCTCTATCTGCCCAACGAAATTGCCAAACATCCTGGCCGCGCTTCCGGCCGCTCCTGATTAAACTCCCCTGTTGCATTCCTGCCTCCAGCATCGCAGTTGCGATGCGGAAGAATTCTACGCAATGAGTTGAAAGCCGGGACTTCGGCAGACGCTCGGAGTGAATTGCTTTGCGGCGGCAACGTCTCGACGGAACTTCGAAGGCCAGAATCTATTGAAATATTTACTTTTATCGACGCCCCGATAAACCGATCGCGGCTTTGAGTGAGTAAGGGACAGCCTACTATTCCAAACGGCGCTAAGCAACAAGGGCGACGCGTGACACAAAATGTTCTAACAGCACCCCGGTAACTCCAGGTTTTTGGCATTTGCCGTTGCCATATGGCGGATCAGCCAGATAAACATTTTGCGCTTCAGGGGCGTAGTGAGTGAATACCAGGTCGCTCACTTTAGCTTTCTCATGACAAGCAAAACAAGTTTTCATAACCGCTTCGTCTGCTGTCTCTCACTCCAGCTGGACCATTTCATGCCGGGCACGTCAACACAACTGGGGCTCCGCAAAGTCCGCGTTGCATTTAACGCTAAACCTCTGTACTTTCTCCCGTCGGCGCTGCGTCATGAATAAGCGAAGAAACCCATTCCGCAGCTGGCAAGTAAGCGGCGCAGGAACCAAGAACATGGATAAGAGCGGGTGACGCGAACGCGAATACGCTCGCCACGAAGGATGAGCCAATGAAACGAATCGCAATTGCAGTGGCGTGTGCATTACTCGCCTCCAGCCAGGTGCAAGGGCCTAACGCTCAGGCCCATTCCTCCGCTACAGGCGCCGAGCCTTCCTCGCAGGCTTCTAGTGCGGACTGGGCCGTTTATCACGGCAATCCGCACGGAACACACTATTCGACGCTCGATCAAATCAATACAAAGAACGTCAAACGCCTGAGGGTCGCGTGGACGTTTGAAACCGGTGATGGCGCCCCGACCAACGACATGGAAGGTGACACCATCGTCGTCAAAGGACGCATGTATTTCGCCTCTCCGAAGGGGCGCATTTTCAGTCTCAATGCGGCCACTGGCACGCAGAACTGGGTCTACGATCCGGCTGAGGGAGCACCGGTTAGCGGCAATGGGCGATTGCGCGGCGTTTGCTATTGGGCCGACGGAACTGATGAGCGGATTTTGTTCACCTCGCGCAATCGACTGATGGCGGTAGATGCCAACACCGGAAAACTGATCGAAAGTTTCGGCGATACCGGCAAGGTCGACCTGAGTCAGGACCTTGGGCGAGATCCACGCTCGGTATCGGTGAACGTCAATTCGCCCGGCGTGATCTACAAAGACCTCATTATCCTCGGTAGCACTGGCGCGACGCCCGGTCATATTCGCGCCTATGACGTGCGCACCGGAAAGCTGAGGTGGATCTTCCACACGATCCCGCATCCCGGCGAATTTGGTTATGACACGTGGCCCAAGGATGCATGGAAGACTGCGAATGGTGCCAACGCATGGTCCGGTCTGAGCCTCGATCCTGAGCGCGGCATTGTCTACCTTCCGCTGGCGTCAGCGGGCATGGGATTTAAGGATTTCTACGGCGCCGATCGCGAGGGCAGTACGCTCTTTGGCACCTCGCTGGTGGCGCTTGACGCCAATACCGGCAAGCGTCTGTGGCACCATCAGTTCGTGGAACACGACGTGTGGGATCGCGATCCACCGACGCCACCGACGCTCGTCACCGTTCGCCGTGACGGTCGGGACATTCCTGCTGTAGCCCAGATTATGAAGTACGGTTTCGTCTGGGTGTTCGACAGGGTCACGGGCGAAAACCTATTTCCGGTGCAGGAGGTTTCCGTCTTTCCAAGCACCATTCCGGGCGAACAGCTCGCGACACGTCAGACCTTGCCTGCGGCGCCTGAACCGTTCGCTCGTCAGCGACTCACGGAGGAGACGTTGACCCAGCGCACGCCCGCCGCCAACGCGGCGGTGCGGGCGC
>DATLUX010000258.1:0-63187 GCA_035577805.1 Verrucomicrobiia bacterium | reverse complement strand
CAGTTCAGCAATCCAAGCGTGTCCTCGGGCAACACCAGGGCATCGCATTTTTCCTGGCCGGCGCGCTCGACGATCTGTTCGAGGGCCGTGAGATTCTGTTCGATGGCAGCCAGGGCTTCCGTGGGTTTGAGCTTGAAATCGACCACCCGGCCGGCTGCCTGAGCGGCGGCGACGCGGATTGTGTTCGAGGTCGAAGTCGAGGCCGAGGTGGAGGTGGAGGTGGAGTGCTGGCCGGCAGCAACGGAAGAAGCCGAAGTCAGCTCAAGGCAAGCAAGAACCAAGAGCGCAGCCAGCCGGCGGCTCAGTTGGATTGATCGCGGCATGGGCAGCCAGCATGCGCTCGGCCGTTCGATCCCACAATGGCAGAATCGGGTTACCGGCGACCGGGTTAATCCGGTCGAGCTTGGTTACCATCGCCCTGGCCGATTGGCGCCGGCACAGGCGCCGAAGTGGGTAAAGCGGTCGGTACGGACAACCCCCGCGTGACCCGGCGCGGTTCGAGTACCATGACCAGTGCGGCCACGAGTGCCGTGGCACCGCAGGCCACCCATAAAACGGGCGGGTTATACGAGAACAAGGCCATCCCCAGAGTTGGCGCCAGGGCCAGGGAAAGCGAGTTGGCCATGCCCCAGCCGCCCATATAACGGCCGCGCATAACGGGCGGAGCTAGCTTCGTCACGTAAGCCCCAGCCACCGGCGCGAAAGTCATTTCTCCCAATGTTAACAAGGCCATGCCCAGATACAGCGACGGGACTGTGTGCACCACCGCGAGCATGGCCAACGCCCCGCCCATGAAAATGTAGCCGGCCGCTATCATCAGTCGTGGCCGAAAACGACCTGTCACCCGGGTCCAGGGCAGCTCAAATAACATCACCACCAGCCCGTTAAACGACAGCAACTTTCCGTAGACGGACGCCTCCAATCCCCACGATGTGATCTGCAGTCCGTACGTGGAAACGGTTTGATGGATGACCAACCCAATCAGGAACGTCGCCAACGCCACTTGCTGAAACCGGCCATCGCGACGCAGCACCACCAACGCTTCGGTCCAGCCGGCTTCCACCGTCCGGTGAATCCCACGGGGCAGCCAACGCCACGCGATTACGGCAAACAACAGCGAACTCAAGGCGTCCCCCCAAAACAGCCAGGTCAAGGAATGGGTGACGAGAAACGCCGCCACGGCGGGGCCAAACGCCCAACCGGCGTTGAACGCCATCCGATACGTCGCGAATGCAGTGACCCGCTGGTGCTCCGGAGTCAGATCCGCCAGCAACGCCGCGCAAGCCGGCAAATACATCTCTCCGGTAAGACTGGCTAAGGCTGTGAAGAACGAGATCGTTGCCAGGTTGTTGGCCCGCGAGAGCAACACCATGCTGACCGCCGCCAGCGTCATCGAAACCAAAATCGTCTTGCGTCGCCCGATCGAGTCCGCCAGTTGTCCACCCAAAATGGCCGCCGCGATCCGCCCAAGGCCGTAGGCCCCGAAAGCCAAACCCGCTTCCGCGTTCGTGAAGCCACGGCGCGTCAGGTAAATCGTCAGGAACGGCACGACAAACGTCCCGAACTTATTCAGGAACACCCCTCCAAAAAGAATCCAGACCGGCCGCGGAAAAGTTCGCAACGTGGCGAGCAAAGAATCCGGGGGCGGCGACGAGGGCGACGACAGCGGCGACCGCGTGCTCTGTTGGGGTGGGGCTGGGTTCATGGGAAACAAAAAACCCTGCCGACCTTACGGTGGGCAGGGTGGGATTAGGTCGAAATCAGTTAGTTTGGTCCATCCTGCCCGGGCGCGTCGCGCTTGACGCAAACTGGGTAATTCTGCCGGGGCGTGCGCCACGACATGCCGCCAGTGCCGCCCATCTTCGAAGCAGTCTCACCGATCGCCCAGGCACAAAGCCGATTGGGTTGATCAAGGTTGAAGTGCGTCAGGGCGTCCATCAGGCGCAGATTGATGCCGAAATGCTGCAAAGCTGTCAAGGCAACGTTCAATGAGCTCGTTTTGGACCTTGTCCCCAGTTCTGGTGACTGGTGGGCCCACCGCGATGCGATACATTCATCGCGTGTTGGCGCACTAGTTCTCAGGTGCGTTTGTGTGAAAGGGCCGGACCTGTTTGTCCGGCCTTTCTCTTTTCCGGGGAGCCTCCGCCTCCGCATCCAAGTTACCGTTCGAACGGGGTTTCTTAAGCGCAGCCACTCGGCTGTTGTCCTGGGCGACAAAAAATAGTGGCCGGCAGTAAAAACAGAGCCTACGACTGTTCGAGGCGTTTGACTTTGGCCAGGCGCCGTTGATGGCGTTCTTCCTGAGTGAAGCGGGCGGCCACAAAGCTGGCGGCCAATTCCTTGGCCAACGCCGATCCAATCACCCGCGACCCCAAAACCAACACATTGATGTCGTCATGTTCCACTCCCTGGTGGGCTGAGTAATGGTCATGACATAACCCCGCGCGAATCCCGCGTATCTTGTTGGCGGCAACCGAAGCTCCCACGCCGCTGCCGCAGATGAGGATGCCGCGCTCCGCCTTTCCGTCGACCACCGCGCGGCCGACGGCCTCCGCGAAATCCGGATAATCCGAAGGCTCGATATTGTGCGCGCCCACGTCGAGGACGTCGTGTCCGGCAGCTTTGAGGTGATCGGCCAGCATGATCTTCATCTCGTAGCCGGCATGATCTGAACCGAGAACGATGGTCATCGAATTGGTCAGTGGCAGTTGTTGTTACCAGAACGCAGAATACCGAGCCGGAGCGCAGAAAGAAAGGAGGAAGATGGGCGTGGGCAGCAGCAAAATGGTTGGCAGAAAGATGGGGTAGGGCAGAAAGATGGGGGCAGAAAGATGGCCGGAAATTTAGGGGACACATCCGGGAACTGGACCGGGTGGTGGATTTGGAATGTTTTAATTTTTGTTTTTCTGCCAGCCATTTTTCTGCCAGCCGTTTTTCTGCCCCCCGTTTTTCTGCCCCCCGTTTTTCTGCCGAATCGGACGCTTGACGGCTGGCTGAGGGGCCGGTGATTTTCAGCGCGCATGCTGAATCCGTCACCCACTGAGGTTCTGGCCACGATCTGTTTTGGGCTGGCGGTGTTGCACACATTTTCGGTGAATGCATTTGCGCGGTGGGCTCACCGGTTTCCCTTCGGATCCATTCGGGCGCATGCGCTGCATTTTCTGGCGGAGACCGAGGTTGTGTTTGGCCTGTGGGCGGCCGGACTGTTTCTCGGGATGGTTGCGATGACGAAGTCGCTGGCCGCCGCGGCGAGCTACATCGACGGGTTGAATTTCAGGGAACCGAAGTTTGTGCTGGTGGTGATGGTCGTGGCTGCGACGCGGCCGGTGGTCAGGCTGGTGGAAACGCTGATTTCGTTGGCGGCGCGGGTTCTGCCGATGGGCGAAGGCGCGTCATTTTATCTGGCGGCCCTGGTGCTGGGTCCGTTACTGGGATCGTTTATCACGGAACCGGCGGCGATGACGTTGCTGGCCCTGGTCTTGAAGCGGCGTTATTTCGACCAGGGCATCAGCCCTTTATTTGCGTACGCTACCCTGGGCTTGCTTTTTGTGAATGTCTCGATCGGCGGTACGCTCACGCATTTTGCCGCGCCGCCGGTGCTCATGGTGGCGGCCAAGTGGGACTGGAACACCCCGTTCATGATCGCGCATTTGGTTGGCGTGCCGCTGCCAGTTGCGCGGTGTCCGCTCTGCTCGTCACTTTGTTTTTCCGAAAGGAACTGGCTTTGCTCCCGGTGGACCGCGTCACGGGGCGGGGAGTTCCGCCTTGGTTGACGGGGGGTGCATCTGGCTTTTCTGGCTTTGGTGGTTGGCTTTGGCCATTATCCGGACGTGTTACTGGGCATTTTTGTGTTGTTCCTTGGAGTAGTGGCGGCCACGGAGCCATGGCAGGAACCGCTCAAGATCCGGGAGGCGTTGTTGGTCGGCTTTTTTCTGGCGGGCCTGGTTACGCTTGGTTCATTGCAAACTTACTGGTTGAAACCGCTCATCGAACGGCTCAGCGGCGGCGCGCTTTTCTTCGGGGCCACCGGCTTGACGGCGATCACCGACAACGCGGCCCTCACGTACCTCGGTTCGCTCGTGGACGGCATTTCTGACGAACTACGGTACGCCCTGGCCGCCGGCGCCGTGACAGGTGGGGGCTTGACGGTCATCGCCAATGCCCCGAATCCAGCAGGAATCGGCATTCTCCAAAGCGCCAAAGTGTTTGCAGGCGAAGGGATCAATCCCCTGAAACTCTTTCTTGGTGCGCTCTTCCCGACCCTCGTTGCCATCGGGTTCTTTTGGTTAATCCGGTGATCTTATCCGTAATCGGACCAATGTCCGTTCAATGTTTTCAACTGAGTACCCTGCACCCTGAACTACCAACCACCTCAACTGAAGCTGCCCATGCTCAAGATCGTTAACAGCGACCAACTGCCCGAAGAAACCTGGTCTTCACCAAAAGGGAAATTCACCGGCGCCGGCAAGGAAATCTCGGAAGCGCTGGGACGCAAGCCCAGGTCCACCGATTTGTTGGAGCGTCATCCGTTCGACGTGGAAATTGTGCGCATCGCACCTGGCCAAACGCCCTACCCTTACCACCTGCACTCCGCGCAGTGGGAGTTTTACCACGTCATCTCCGGCCAGGGCACGGTCCGACACGCCGCTGGCACCAATCCAATCAATTCCGGGGACGCTTTCCTGTTTAAGCCGGGAGAACCGCATCAAATCACCAATAACGGCACGCAAGACTTGATCCTCTACGTCGTAGCCGACAATCCCATCGGCGAATCTGTTTATTATCCGGATAGCAAAAAATGGGGCGTCCGTGTGCCCGAACGGCGCGTCCTCCGTTCCGAGCCGTTGGACCCGTACGACGGCGAAGAGTAGTTGAGCATCGAGGGCAGTGCTCGAATGCGCCGCAGTGGCCCCGTCCTTGTGTCCTTGCCACATGGCTTGACCGTGGGCTGCAGATCGCCAGAATGCCTGGGCGCGGCGGGCTATTCCGGCCGCCCGCTTACATCTATGAAATCGTGGACAAAGCTCTCGACTCGGCTCTCCCTTCCCATCGCGGCTGCGCTTTTCCTGGCTGGCTGCGGGAAGGGTCCATCGACCGACAGCGACAACAAGAACACCGGCGTGAAAACTCCAGCCGCCCCGGCCGCGGCCGCGGCCGGTGCGGGCGGCGGTCAAAGCTCAGAAATGAAAACCACCCCTAGCGGACTTAAATATCAAGTGCTCAAGCAGGGCACTGGGACCGTTTCGCCAAAGGCCACCGACACCGTCAATGTCCATTATCATGGCACTTTGCTGAACGGCACTGTTTTCGACAGTTCAGTAGAACGCGGGCTGACCGATTAGCTTCCCCCTCAATGCGGTCATCCCAGGCTGGACCGAGGGGCTTCAACTCATGAAAGTGGGCGACAAGTTCAAGTTCGAGATCCCGCCCAACCTGGCCTACGGCCCCAACAGCCCCAGCCCGAAGATTCCTCCCAACAGCACGCTGGTCTTCGAGGTTGAGCTCCTTGGAATTCAGTAAGCCGTCTTCCTCCTAGGCCTGCCGCTGCTCTGACGGCTCCGCCACGGTGGCGGACGCGTCGGCGGCGGCCGCAGGATCGGCTGCCTTCTCCTTGCTTCGCTTTGCGACTCGGACGATTACCCAGAGCACCGCGCATAAGCCCAGCGCGCAAAGTGTCTCCCCCAACTTGGGCGAAAAGACTAGAATGAATCCCTTTCCTTTGACCAACGCCGAGAAGCTCGACACACAGAAAGGCATCAGGAACAGACGAAACGTCGGCCAGAATCCCAGCTTCACGCGATGGCTGCCGGCTGCAGCGGTACTGATGTAAAGAGCCAGGCCAACGATGCCGCTCAATCCCAGTGAGGTCAGCCATACTCGCGGGGTGGGATCGAAATATCGGACCAACACCACACCATACCAGATGAAATAACACCAAAGAATCAGCCGGCCGGTGGAAAGATTGGCGAGATAACGCAGCACCACTTATTTCGGCAGTTTATCGAATCGGAAGCGCGCCGCAACGCAGTTTGACCCGGTCACAGCCGGATGTTGTCTGCACGACGCGCTCCTGGCAATGCCCATCAAGGCGCCAAGCCGCCAACGGGTCACCATTGGCGGAGGCGGTAAAACTGCGTGGGGCTGTGCTTCATCGTCTCCAGGTGCTCGAATTCCAGATCAGGCAGGATTGGGCTTACCGGGAGATAAGCGTCGTCCATGCGGGATGCGCCTTCCAGCTGAAAGACGTGGCCTGCTCCTTCCCAGCTCAGGCGCACTGAGCCGGTGTTGGGATCGGGAACAATGGATAACAAACGTGGGGCCAGAGCCGGGGAAATGAAGTCCGTCACGACCCAGACGGTGTCCAGGCCGAAATCGGCTAGGTCTTCCACCGGCGCGTAGGAATTGAGCAACTCCAAGTTTCGAAAGACGATGTAACCCTGGTCACTCAACAAATCGCCCGCCGCGTAGATCTGTCCATCGGTGCCCTTAAATCCTTTCTCGGTGGAAAACCAGATCTCGCCACTCGGCCACACATAGAGCGCGTCCAGGCCCAAATCGGCCGTCGGATCGCTGGGCTGAAAGCGGGAGACCAAGTCCCGGTTGGAGCGCACAATCAGACCCCGATTGGATAGGATATCCCCGTGGCGAAGGACTTGCCCGAGGCGTTCAGAAAAGCTGTCTTTTTCGATGGAAAACCAGACCTCATCCGGCGCCGCACCGCGTTCGGAGACGATATGCACTGCGTCCAATCCCAGATCCGGCACCGGTGGCTGAACCCCAAACGCGTCCAGCAACGCTTGATTCTTCAGCAGAATCCGCCCGCGATCGGACAGCAGATCGCCTTCCTGCAGTTGCCCCAGAGTTTCGCTGAAGACCCCTCGATCAACCGTGAAGGCAAGCTCGCCGCCGGGCCGCACGTCCAAGCCGTCCAAACCCAGGTCCGGCGCCACCGGCATGATGCCCAGCTGCTGGGTCAATTCGTGCTGCCGCCGAACCGGCCGTCCGGTGGTGGACAGCAGGTCGCCGGCGCTCATCTCGTTCGCGGGGGCTTTCAGGGTCCCGGAATGGAAACCGGCCCCGGTGGAGAACCAGATCTCACGCAACGGGGCCGCCGCCAACACTAGATCGTAAACCTGGAACGGCGTGCCATTGGTCTGGCTCAGTTCCACCCGGAGCATGGGCCAGCGTCGTTGCACAATGCTCGATTTCGCCTCCAAGAGCGCCTCGGTCACGGTGCTGTCCCTGGTGATGCGCACGGCCAGAAACATCTCCTGGATCAAGGCCACCTCGCCGCCGATTCGGTAAGTGCCCCGGCCCTTCACCTCGTAGGTCAGCCCAAAACCGCTGCCGCCCACGAACTCGATGTCGCTCACTTCATACGTGGCAAAAAGCGGATTCTCGTCTTGTAGACTTACGTTAAAGGACCCGCGCAGGGGGACCTGGATGGTCGGACGGCCACACGCCAGACAATCATCGGTCAACTCGCTCCCTTCCAGGAGAGAGTAATGCCACAGCGCTTGTTTGGTGGGACCGGGACCCGCCTGAACCGCGGCGGGCAACAGCGCCAACCAGAATAAAAGTAAAAGCGGCCAGGACCGGGATCGGGGCCAGACGCCCGCGCGCGTCTTCCCGTCGCTCTGGTAGGCGGAACTGGAAACGGAAACGGCAACCGAACCAACCGCGGATACGGCAAGGGCCGGTGCGATCTTGCCACAGGTTTTCCGGGAGCAACTTGTCTTCATACGAAAGAGCGGTTGGGCTCGCGAGGAGCTTACTCTGAAAGTAAGCTAGCCTAGAAGCGAACGCGTTCGGCTGCAAGATTCGTTCTGAGCTTTTTTCCAAGAAGGGGATGCTCGGCCCTATTCAGGCACTGCCCCGCACAAGGCAGCTCGGGGCGCGGTCCCGCAGGTGCGGGACCGCTTCATCGGCCGTCGGCTCCAGGACCAAGGAACTACCCAACGCTTTCTCCGATCCCCATCTCGAAGCGGCCTTAAAGGCGCCTTAAAGGCCGCGATCCCAGGGGCCGTAGCCGAATGCGCCGGGATGCTCCGGCCGCTCGCGGCGGCCCTTGACCCTATGGGTTGCGCCTGCCTACTATGCGCCCGCTCATCGGCATGAAGGTCTATAGTTTCCTTGCGGTGGCGGCTGTGTTGGGTACCCCCAGTTTATCCGCCGACTTCCGCCTCAGCAACGGGATCGCCGCAGTCGCCAACGATTCGGTCATCACGGTGCAAGAGGTGCAGACCGAAGTCAAGGATGTTATCGAGTTGTATGATCGCACCTATTACAACAATCCGACGGAGCTCGAATCGAAACGGATCGGGGCCTTGACCAAAGCGTTGGAGGATTTGATTGATCGCCAATTGGTCCTGCACGATTTTAAGAACCTGGGCGGGGTGATTCAGGAGAGTTATATCGACGACGAGATTAAGCGGCGGGTGCGGGAGCGTTATGGGGATCGGGTGACGCTGACCAAGAGCCTGCAGGCCCAGGGCATCACGCAGGAAGCGTTCCGCCAGAAGATGCGCGACGAGATCATCACTTATATTATGCGCCGCAAAAACGTGAACGAGGCGCTCCTGATTTCCCCGGCCAAGATCGAGCATTATTACACGACCAACCTGATTGCCTTTAAGATGGACGACCAGGTCAAGCTGCGGATGATCATGATCAGCTGCCTGGACGTGAATTCGGTGGACGACACCTTGCGGCTCACTTCGCAGGTCAAGACCAAGATTGACGGCGGCGCTTCGTTTGCGGACATGGCGGTGGTCTATTCGGAGGATCTGTACAAAAAGGAGGGCGGCCTGTGGGGGTGGGTGGGAGAGAAAAAGCTCCTCAAAGGCCTGTCAGAGATTGCCTTTGGCTTGAATACCGGCGTCTGCAGCCGGGTCGTGGCCCGGGCCCCCGCTGGCGAAGACTCCTACTGGATCTATCAATACGACCAGAGCAATAAGGTGTCCGTGGCCCGTAAGTTCGGCGAACCCCATCTGTTCCTGGAGGAACGCAAGTTCCCCAAAGGAGGTGACCTGGAGGATTTGCCGGCTTTGCCCCAGAACTTTTACCTGCTCTATGCGGAGGACAAGCAAGCTGCACGAACCCGTCCTTTGCCGGAGGTGCGCGATGAGATCGAGCGGGATTTGCTGGTGCTGGAACGAACGCGCTTGGAGCGAAAATGGATTGATCGGCTGCGGGCAAAGGCCTTTGTTCGGCGCTTCTGAAATTTAGCTAAAGGAATCTAGTCCAGAAAGTTGACGGTCTCAAGATTCCGTCTTATACTGAGCCAAGGCACGATGAACTTAGGTAGCAGCGCTCGTCTCAGAAAAACCGCCGACGGCAGATCGGGCCTCAGCCTTAAAGGCTGAGCAAGGAAGCGTCTTTCTTCCAGGCCCCCCGCCGTCGCGGCGCCAGCGGCGGCGATGAATGTCCAGATCCATTCAGTAAGTTCGGAAGCCGAGCGACGGAGAATACTCCTTCCCTCTACGGTTTCCCGTTCTCCGGTCCTGCCCCCGTTAAGACCTGATCGAGTGGTGATGATGGCTGCCTTGTCGGAACGGGTTCCAGACCGGTTCATCGCCGAGGCTTTCGCCCAAACGCTCCGCACCGAAACCGGCTGCACTGTCCTGGTCGTGCACCTGGAACCGGAAGACCGCCGGTTTACCATCGCGGACTGGTTACCCCTGCAGGACCGAGTCAATGGCGAGTTTGTCCTCGGCCGGTTTCTCGAGACGACCGAGGGCGGCGTGGCCTTGCTGCGGCTCGGGCCGCCGGCGTCCTTCGAGGAAGACCACTTAGCGGCACTTGTGGCCCATTGTGCCCGGCATTTTCAATATGTCATCCTTCACGCCGGTGTGAGTATTGCGCCGTCTCTCCTTTTGAAGGGCCTGCTGTTTTCGGACCGGATTTTCCTTCTGCTGCAGTCCCGCGCGGAAGACATTTATAACCGGGAACTGTTACGCCGGGAGGTCCAAAGCCAGAAAGAAGGAGAAGGCGCCCAAGTCCCTTTCCGCAGCGTGTTTTGTCGGGAGAAAGGAGAGGAGGCTGCCAGCGAAGTGCTGAGAGCCAAAGGCCAGGAGGTCCATGCGGTCTTGCATGGCTGCCCCACCCGCAGCGCCGCGGAGGGATTGCGCCGTTGGCCGGACCGGGATTTTAATGCCGACTTGCGCCGGCTCGCCCGCGAGGTGGGACATCGGCGTGTCGGGTTGGCGCTGTCTTCCGGTGGGGCCCGGGGACTGGCCCACATTGGGGTCATCCAGGTGCTCGAAGAAAATGGGATCGAAATCGACGTCATTGCCGGCTGCAGTATGGGCTCCTACATCGGCGCGGTCTGGGCCTACGGCCACGATGGCGTGGCCATGGAACGGCTGGCCCGGGAAGTGGAATATCGCTGGGGATTGTTCGAGCTCATCGACCCTTTTATTCTCCCGCGTCAAGGCTTTCTGCGCGGGGAAAAAGTCAAAGGCCGCCTGAAAAGGTCGATCGGGGACGTGCATTTTTCCGAGTTACGCCGGCCGTTGCGAATTGTGGCGACACATTTGGCCTCGTTGGATCGGGCGGTTTTTTCGACGGGCGAAGTGGCGCAAGCGGTGCATGCCAGCAGTGCCATCCCCGGCGCGTGCGTGCCGGTGACCATTGACGGGGAGCTTTACATCGACGGTGGGATTGCCGATCCCTTGCCGGTGGATGTGTTGGAGGAGATGCGCATCGAAAGAATCATCGCCATCAATACGATTCCGACGCCTGCCTATCTGCGCGCCCGGCTGGAGTTGGAGAAGGAACGTCAGGTCCGGCGCGGCAAGAAAACCAATCCTTTCAAAGCGTTCCTCAACCGGTACGTGAACTATTTTGCGCCTGGGAACGTGTTGGACACGATCTTGCGCAGTTTTAACGGCGCCCAGATGCAGGTTGCCGAACACGCCTGCCAGTTTGCGGATGTTGTTTTGCGGCCATTATCTTTTGATGGGCGTTGGCATGATTTCCGCAGACCAGGCAAGTACATTGCCATCGGGCGCCGTGAGGCCGAGCAACACCTCGATGAAATAAAAGCTTTGGTGAACAGAAAGGAACCGACCTATGAAGCGCTACCCGCGCAGTTCTCAGTGGCAGCATCAAACTAAAGAAGCTGTTCTGCAGCTGCAGGCCGAAAAATTGCGCCGCTACCTGCGCGACACCGTCGTGCCCTTCTCGCCGTATTACCGGGAATTGTTCCGGCGCCATGGCTTGCGGGCGGATTCCATCCGGTCCGTCGAGGACCTGGAACAGATCCCCTTCACCTCCAAGATCGATCTGGTCAACGCGCCGGAACATCCACAGCGGGCGCGTGAATTCATCTTGATTCCCGATCAAGCGACGCTCACCCGGCGGCCCTCCACCGTGTGGCAGGCCCTGCGCCATGGGCGCGAGCATGTGCAAAAGCAGTTTGAATGGGAGTTCCGGCCCATCTTCATGACCAGCACGACCGGCCGCTCCGCCGATCCCGTTCCTTTCCTCTACAGCAATCGCGACCTGGACATCCTCAGCGTGGCTGGCCGGAGAGTCATGGAAGTCGCCGCCGCCAAACAGGAGTACCGGTTGGTCAATCTTTTCCCCTACGCGCCGCATTTGGCGTTCTGGATCACGCATTATGCCTCGACCGAATATGGGGTGTTCAGCCTCGGCACTGGCGGAGGCAAGGTCATGGGAACCGACGGCAACCTGCGCTTGATTCAAAAGATCCAACCGGACGTGCTGATTGGGATGCCCACCTTTCTTTATCATGTGTTGCAGCATGCGGTGGAGGAAGGGATGCGTTGCGAGAGTCTCAAACGCCTGGTCTTGGGCGGCGAAAAGGCCGCCGAAGGGATCCGGCGCAAACTCCGCAACCTAGCGGCCAAGCTCGGCTCGCCCCGCGTGGATGTGATCGCCACCTACGGCTTTACCGAAGCCAAGATGGCCTGGGTCGAATGCCCCTTCCCCATCGACGATTCGCCCTCCGGTTATCATCTCTACCCGGACCTCGGGATCGTCGAAGTCGTCGATCCCAAAACCGGCATCGTTGTGCCCGAAGGCGAACCGGGTGAACTGGTCTTCACCCCGCTCGAAGCCCGCGGCAGTGTGGTCCTGCGTTATCGGACCGGAGACATCATCGACGGCGGCCTGGTTTACTGTCCGTGCCCGCATTGCGGACGCGTCGTGCCGCGGCTGCTCGGGAAGGTGTCGCGCAATTCCGAGATCAAGTCCATGCAACTCGACAAGGTCAAAGGCACCCTGGTCGATTTCAATCAACTCGAGCATGTCCTGGATGACGCGCCCAATGTCTGTGCCTGGCAACTGGAGATCCGGAAGTTTAACAACGATCCGATGGAACTCGATGAGCTCATCCTCCATGTCACCAAGCTCGGAGAGGCTCCGGAAGAAAAGGTGGCGCGCGAGTTGAACAACCGGTTTTTGGAGCGGACCGAGATCCGGCCGAACCGGATTGTTTTCCATGACCTGTCGGAGATGCGCGACCTGCTGGGGGTTGGCACCCAACTCAAGGAACAAAAAGTTATCGATAATCGGCCCAAGAAACCGTTGGACGCCGCCATGCCCGGCTCGGTTTCTGGCACGAATTCTTCTCTACGATCAATGCCTGGAGAGTCCCTGGAACCTGCTCCCAACCTCACCGGGCGCCTGGATTCTGAATCATGAACACACGCCTTGTCATCATCGACGGCCTCCGCACTCCCTTCGCCAAGATGGGCACCGACTTGGCCCGTCTGGCGGCCGACGAACTTGGGCGCATTGCCGTCAGCGCATTGCTTGCCCGCACCGGGCTGGACCCGGCCCTGATCGACGAAGTGATTTTCGGCTGCGTTGGTCAACCAGCGGAAGCCGCCAACGTGGCGCGCGTGATTGCATTGCGCTCCGGCATCCCTCAGCACGTCCCGGCTTTCACCGTCCACCGCAACTGCGCTTCCGGCTGCGAAGCCGTTACCCAGGCCTACGAAAAAATGGCCAGCGGCCGCGGAGAGATCTTTATTGTCGGTGGCACCGAGAGCATGACCCAAGTGCCGTTGTTTTATCCCCAGAGCGCCGCGGTGAAGTTTGGCAAGCTGGCTCGAGCCAAATCGATCGGACAACGGCTGAGCACGTTGCTGTCTTTCCGACCGGCTGATTTCAAGCCCCGCATCGGATTGCAACTGGGTCTGACCGACCCGGTGTGCGGATTGAACATGGGCGAAACGGCGGAAGTCCTGGCCCGGGAGTTGGGTATCCCACGCGAGAAGCAAGACGCTTTTGCTCTGGAATCGCATACGCGCGCCGTGGCCGCCCGCGACAAACTCGCCGAGGAGATCGCTCCGGTTTACCCGCCGTTGGTGAAGAGTGTGGTGACGCGGGATAACGGACCGCGCGACAACCAGAACCTGGACGCGCTGGCCAAGCTCAAGCCGGTGTTCGATCGCAAACACGGTACCGTCACCGCCGGCAATTCGTCCCAAATCACTGATGGCGCCGTCGCCTTGCTGGTGATGACGGAAGAAAAGGCCACGCAGTTGGGCTTCAGCCCGCTCGGTTTTCTCTCCGGCTTTGCTTACGTGGGCTGCGACCCGCAACGCATGGGCTTGGGCCCGGTGTTCGCCATCGCCGAGGCCGAACGGCGGACCGGCCTGACCCTCGAACATGCGGACTTGATTGAAATCAACGAGGCGTTCGCCGCCCAAGTCCTTGCTTGTCTGCGTTGTCTTAAGTCGGATGAATTCGCGCGCACGTATCTCAGGCGCGAGCGGCCTCTCGGCAAAGTGTCCAAAGATATCCTGAATGTGAACGGCGGCGCCATCGCCCTGGGCCATCCGGTCGGCGCAACTGGCGCGCGCCTGATCCTCACGAGCCTGAAGGAACTGGCCCGGCGCAAGGCCAAACGGGCTTTGGTTTCCTTGTGCGTCGGCGGAGGCCAAGGCGCGGCCATCTGGCTCGAACGGCCCTGATCCATTGAACCATTCTCCCATTTTCCAATTCGCCCACTTGCTCCTATGACCACTCCGCCACCTGCTTCCGCTGCCGCGTCGCCTCCCGGGGCAACCGACCCGACCCTGCCCGGTCAATCACCCGCGACAACGATCCGCCGGCACGTGACCGACGACCAGATTTGTGTTCTCACCTTCGACCGGGCTGATTCCACCGCCAACGTTTTCGATCGAGCCGCCCTCATGGACCTGAATGAGCAGATCGATTTCGTCCAGTGCCACCCCGAACTCCGCGGCCTGGTGCTGGTCAGCGCCAAGAAATCCATCTTTATCGCCGGGGCGGATCTGACTCAATTGGCCAGGGCGAAATCGCCGGAGGAACTGCGGGAGATGATCGAACTGGGCCAGGTGGTCTTCAGTCGGATCGCCGCGCTGAATATTCCCACCGTCGCCGCGATCCATGGCGCTTGCGTCGGGGGCGGCTACGAAGTTTGTCTGGCCTGCGACTACCGCCTGGCCTCGCCGGAAAAAGCCACCAAGATCGGGCTGCCCGAAACGCAATTGGGCATTCTGCCGGCCTGGGGCGGTTGCACGCGCCTGCCGCGTTTGATCGGTTTCCCCAAGGCACTTGATATCATCCTGGGTGGCAAAACCCTCGCCGCCAAGCCGGCCTTGAAGGCGGGTCTGATCGACGAGATCGTGCCTCGCGAATACCTCACCGACCGTGCCTGTCGGGTTATCCTCGAACGCGGGCTGAACCTGCGGCGGCGCCCGCATCAATTGCTCAAGAGCCTGCTGAACTGGACGCCGGTCGTCCGTTTGATTGCCGGCAAGGTGGCCGGGCCGCTCAACGCCAAGACCCGCGGCCATTACCCGGCCATTCCCAAGGCCCTGGAAGTGATCAGTCGCGGCTTGGGTTCCTCGCTGGAAGCTTCCCTGGCCCTGGAACAGGACGCGATCCTGGAACTGGGCCGAACCGATGTCTGCCGGAACCTGATCCGGATCTTTTTCCTCCAGGAACGGGCCAAAAAACTCACCGGATTGCCTTCCAGTGAAAACGTTGCTTCGCTGCCCCGGATCGAACCCGTTCGGCGAATGGCTGTCATCGGGGCCGGCGTGATGGGAGCAGGGATCGCGCAATGGACCAGTTCCCGTGATATCTCGGTCATCTTGCGTGACATCAATGATGAGGCGATCGCCAAAGGCATGGCCGGCATCGCCCGGCTCTACGAGCAAGGGGTCAAACGCCATGCGCTCACCAAACTGGAGGCGCGCGCCGGCCTGGATCGCATCTCGCCGTCGGCCCTGGAGGTGCCTCTAGGCCATACCGAACTGGTGATCGAAGCCGCCGTGGAAAAAATGGATCTCAAGCAACAGCTCTTCGCGCGGCTGGACCGTTTGATTGGGCCGGAAACGATTCTGGCCAGCAACACCTCCGCGTTATCCATCAGCGAACTGGCCGCCAGCACGCGCCATCCCGAACGCGTGGTCGGCATCCATTTCTTCAACCCGGTGCACCGAATGCAGCTGGTGGAAGTGGTGGTCGGCCGGCAGACGCATCCTGGGGTGGTGCGCCGGGCCGTGAAATTTGTCCAACAGATCGGCAAACTCCCCGTCGTGGTCAAGGACAGTCCAGGTTTCCTGGTCAACCGCATCCTGATGCCGTACCTGGTGGAGGCCGGATATTTATTTGAGCAAGGGGCGCGGGTCGAAGACATCGACGAGAGCATGCTGGAGTTTGGCATGCCGATGGGCCCGCTGCGGTTGATTGACGAAGTCGGGCTGGACGTGGCCAACCATGTGGCCGCCGATCTGGCCGACAAATTCCGGGAACGCATGCAATCTCCGCAGGTGCTATCGGCCATGTTGAAGGAAGGCTTGTTGGGCAGGAAAAGCGGCAAGGGCTTTTATGTGCACGGCGGGAAAGGCGACTACGCGCCGGTCAACCCTGAGATCGACCGGTATCACGATGGCACGCGCTTGGCCAAGCTAGTCCGCGAAGATCTGCGTAATCGCATGGTCTTGCTGATGATCAACGAATCTGCCCGCTGCCTGGAGGAAGGCCTGGTCGCCGAACCGGCTGATGTCGACTTTGGCATGATCATGGGCACCGGCTTTGCACCCTTCCGGGGCGGCCCCTTGCGTTTCGCCGATCAATTGGGCATCGGCCATGTGGTTGACGAGATGATGCGCCTGGCCGGAGAGGGTGAACTCCGTTATACCGCCTGTAATCTCCTGCAGACCATGGCTGCTGCCGGCACAAAATTTTACCAAAGCTGAGAAGACTGCTCCAAACGAGGCAGCCTTGACTGTCCCAACTACTGAACCATGAGCACGATGAAAAGCGTCCCAACCCCTGAACCTGAAACCAAGCCCACCGAAGAGCACGGCTCGGTCATCGATACGTCCAAGATGAACGAAGGCCAGCGCGCTGCCCTCGAGATGACCGAAGCAGCCCGCGAAACCCTCGCGGAACGCAAAAGCTTCGCCGGCGGCCTCTTCATGGGCGAATGCGCGCTCAAAACCGTCATCCCGTTCCCGCAACAATCACCCCTGGACCGCGATCAGGGCGACGCCTTCCTGCAACGGCTGGAAACTTTCCTGCGCGAAAAAGTTGACCCGGACGAAATCGATCGCACCGGAGAAGTGCCCGATGAGGTCATTGCGGAATTGGCGCGGATGGGCGCGTTTGGGATCAAGATCGGAACCGCCTACGGCGGACTCGGCTTGTCGCAAACCAACTATTCCCGGGCCGCCATGTTGCTGGGCAGCTACGACGCCAACCTCACTGCCCTTGTCTCCGCCCATCAATCCATCGGCGTCCCGCAGCCGTTGATTCTGTTCGGGACTGAGGAACAGAAGAAAAAATTCCTGCCCCGCGTGGCCAAAGGCGAGATCTCTGCCTTTGCCTTGACCGAATCCGGCGTGGGATCGGACCCGGCCACGATGACGACTCGGGGCGAGCCGAGCGCGGACGGCAAATATTTTGTGATTAACGGGGAGAAACTGTGGTGCACCAACGGCGTGAAGGCCGGGGTCATCGTGGTGATGGCCCAAACCCCGCCCAAGGTCATCAACGGGAAATCAAAGAAACAAGTGACGGCGTTTATTGTGGACATGGACACGCCGGGCCTGGAAGTCACGCACCGTTGTCATTTCATGGGACTGCGCGCGCTCTACAACGGCGTGGTGAAGTTCACCAATGTGGTGGTGCCGCGGGAAAACATCATCTGGGGTGAGGGCAAAGGCCTGCGGGTGGCCCTCAGCACACTGAACACCGGACGCCTGACGCTTCCGGCCGGCTGCACCGGCGCTTCCAAACGCTGCCTGCAGATCGTGAAAAAATGGGCCAACCAACGCGTGCAATGGGGCGCTCCGATCGGCAAACACGCCGCCATCGCCGATAAGATCGCGCGCATGGCCGCCCACACCTTCGCCATGGAATCCATGACCCTGCTCGTCGCCAGCATGGTCGACAAAGATAAAAAAGCTGATATCCGCCTCGAAGCGGCCATCGCCAAAATGTGGGCGACCGAAGAAGCCTGGCGCATCGTCGATGACAGCATGCAAATCCGTGGCGGACGCGGTTATGAGACCGCCCAGTCGCTCAAGGCCCGCGGCGAAGAACCCGTCGGCGTCGAGCGTTTGATGCGCGATTGCCGCATCAACACCATCTTCGAAGGTTCCAGCGAAATCATGCGGCTCTTTATCGCCCGCGAAATGCTCGACCCCCATCTGAAAGTCAGCGGAGCTGTTCTCGATTCCCGCAAGCCGCTGGGCGAGCGCCTTAAGGCAGCGCTCAAGGCGGGATTGTTCTACGCCATCTGGTATCCCAAACAGTGGCTTCCTTTCGGGTCAGGAGTTCCGGCCGACACGCACCGGCGGTTGGCGCAGCATCTGCGTTACGCCTCCAAAACCAGCCGGCGTCTGGCGCGGCGCCTGTTCCACGCGATGGCTTTGCATGGACCAAAGCTCGAGCGGGAACAGGTGCTGCTCGGCCGGTTTGTCGACATCGGCGCGGAGTTGTTCGCCATCATCGCCACTTGCTCCCGCGCTTCCGCCCTGGCCAAAGACGGCTCCAAGCAGCCCAATGAAATCCTGGAGATGGCCGATTATTTCTGCCGCGCCGCCCGCCTGCGCATCGAACGCAACTTTAGCGGGTTGCGCCGGAATACCGACCGCCAGGCTTATAAGGTTGCCCAAACCGTGCTTGGCACTGAGGTGGATTGTCTGCAGGACGGCATCGTGGGCCATGGACAACCCTGAGCCTGTCGAAGAGCTCTGATTCGTTGTCTCGACCTGTAGCGGCGGTCTGCGACCGCCGACTTCTAATTCCTTCTGCGCGACGGTCAGAGACGTCACAGACCGCCGCTGTAGGCAGTAAGCGCGCTTCGCCAATGAAATGGGGCCTTCCTGCATCGGCTCCTACTACCTGAGGCCGCCGAGCCGATTACAGCCCAAGCCGTCAATTGCCGATGTACTAGCTAGGGAGCGATGGGGCAATTGGGCGCCCATCGATAACCTAACCAAGTGGGATAAAAAAACTGTGAGCAACGAAACAATTCTGATTGTTGAGGATGACTCAGTAGTCATCAAGATTCTCGAAACACAATTCCGGGCGGCAGGCTACAAAGTGGTGGCGGCGCACAGCACTGCGGAAGCCATTCGTTCGACCGTCACGCATCAACCAGACCTGATGATCCTGGACCTCACCTTGCTCGATGGGGTTTCAGTGAACGGCTTGCTCGATGGGTTGAGTCTGCTGGAATGGCTGCGGCGCATGTTGCCCGAAGCGCGGTTCCCCGTGATCATCCATACGGCCAGCACTGCTCCGGACCTGGAGGAGCGGACGCGTTCTTTTGGTGTCAAAGGCGTGTTCCGCAAGGGTGAGCCCATCCAACAATTGGTGGATGCCGTGCGTCTGGCCTTAGACAAACGGGACGCGGCCTGAAAAATGCCCGTTGCCAACCGTTCCAGTGCGGAATGCGGAATAGCCAATAGCCAGTCAGCAACCAACAACCAGGAACCGGCAACTGGGCACTCGCGCGTCAGGCCTGAACTTTGGTCCAGGCCGCATTCTTCTTCGAAGATTTCACGACCGCCTCGATGAAGGCCATGCCGCGCACGCCATCTTCGATTTTGGGATAATCCAGCGCAGGATCGTCGGCCGCCAACCTACGGCGCTCGAGCCGGGCCCGGATATGGTTGGCGAAGTTTTTGTAGAGGTTGGCGAAGGCTTCCAGGTAACCCTCGGGATGCGCGGGTGGAGTGCGGGTGCCGGCTTTGGCGGCGGGGCCCAGGTAACCATTGGCGGCGCGGTAGATCTGCATGGGTTGATCGAGCCACTTCACGAGCATGGAATTGGGCTGTTTCTGATGCCACTCGATCCCGCCCAGTTCGCCGTAGACACGGATGTTCAAGTTGTTTTCTTCTCCCACGCTGATCTGAGAACAGTGCAGCACGCCTTTGGCCCCGCCCTTGAAGCGCAACAAAACATTGCCGTCGTCATCCAGCTTGCGTCCTTTGACGAAGGCGGTCAGGTCAGCGGCCAGTTCGTCGATCTGCAGGCCGGTGACGTATTCGGCCAGGTTCTCCGCGTGCGTGCCAATATCGCCGATCGACCCGGCGGCGCCGGAACGTTTGGGGTCGGTGCGCCAGCCGGCCTGTTTCTGTCCGGTGGCTTCCAGGCGCGTGGCTAGCCAGCCCTGCGGATATTCGGCCACGACTTTCCGAATCCGGCCCAGCTTGCCGGCGCGGATCATCGCGCGGGCTTCTTTGACGAGCGGATAACCGGTATAATTATGGGTCAACCCGTAAAGCAGCCCTGTTTTTTTCACTAATTGCGCGATCTTTTTCGCTTCGGCCAGGTTGAAGGTCGCAGGCTTGTCGCTTAACACGTGGAATCCATGTTCCAAGGCCAGGCGAGCCGGCGGAAAATGCACGTGGTTCGGCGTGACGATGGCGAGGAAATCCATGCGCTGGCTGGCGGGCAGCTTGGCTTCGCGCCGGATCATTTCTTCGAACGTCCCATAACAACGGTCGGGCGGCAGAAACAGATCGGCTCCCGAGGCCCGGGAACGTTCGGGGTCCGATGAAAATGCGCCGCAGACCAGTTCGATCTGCTGATCGAGCGCCGCGGCGATGCGGTGGACTGCGCCGATGAAGGCACCGCGGCCTCCCCCGACCATGCCGTATCTAATCTTTCTGCTCATAAGAATGCCCGCCAAGTTGTGCGCTGTGGCTGGCCACAGCCAGATCTGGGTTGAATACGAATTCGCGGCGTTTATAGTGCCCGCCTATTTTCACGTCAACGATGACGATGCAGATTCACTTGTTACGATCAAAGATTCATCGGGCCCAAGTCACGGCCTCCAGCCTCGACTATGAAGGCAGTCTGACCATCGCTGCGGATCTCATGGATGCTGTCGGCCTGTGCCCGTTCGAACGCATCCTTTGCAGCAATCTCGCCAACGGCGAACGATTCGAAACGTATGTCATTCCGGGCCCCACCGGCTCCGGAGCCATCATCCTCAACGGCGCCACCGCGCACCTCGGCCAGCCGGGTGATCTCCTCACCATCATGAGCTTTGCCGTCGCCGATGAGACACTGGCGAAAAAATGGACCCCGCGGGTCGCCGTGCTCGGAAAAAACAACACCGTGGCCAACTTGAGTGCTGGTCGCTCGTGATGTGGAACGTGGAACCCGGAACCTGGAACCGCAACATGACCTACACCACTACCGAGATTGCCCGCCGGCTCAACGGCGAAGTCCTGGGCGACGGCGCCTTGCCGCTGACTGGCTTCGCTCCGGCGGACACCGCCAAACCTGGCGATTTGACCTTTGCCGAGAATGACGATTACCTGGCGCGCGCCGAGCGCAGCGCGGCGTCGGCCATCCTGGTCCAGGGCGAGGTGGCGCGCGGCCAAAAGACGCTGATCCGTGTGGCCAACGCGCGCGTGGCCATGGCGCATGTCTTGCCGATCTTTTTCCCGGAACCCGAACCGACCCCTGGAATCGATCCGACAGCTCAGGTCGCACCTTCGGCCCAGATTGATCCCACTGCGATCATCGGTCCCCATTGCGTCGTCGGGGAACGCGTCAAGATCGGCCCGCGCTGCTCCGTTCATGGCGGCAATCATCTGGGTGCGGATTGTGTTCTCGGCCGGGAAGTGCATCTCTTCCCCAACGCTGTGCTTTACCCGCGAACCCAGGTCGGCGACCGCGTCCGCATCCATGCCGGGGCGGTCATCGGCGCGGATGGATTCGGTTATGTCTTTCACGAAGGACGCCATCTGAAGGTGCCGCAAGTCGGGAATGTGGTGATCCAGGAGGACGTTGAGATCGGAGCAAATGTGACGATCGATTGCGGCGCGTTGGGCTCAACCATCATCGGCCAGGGCAGCAAGATCGATAACCTGGTCCAGATCGGACACAACGTGGTGCTGGGCCCACATTGCATTCTGTGCGGCCAGGCTGGCATTGCCGGCAGCACCCGGCTGGGCAGCTACGTTACCATAGCGGGCCAAGCGGGTTTGGCGGGCCATCTCCAGATCGGGAATCAGGTGACCATCGGGGCTCAGGGCGGCGTGATGAACAACATCCCCGATGGCCAGAAATGGCTGGGCACACCCGCGCAACCAGACCGTCAGATGAAACGCGTGTTTATCGGAATGCAACGCCTGCCAGAACTGTTGCAGCGCGTTCATCAGCTCGAAAAACGCTTGGCCGAACTGCAGGCGACAGACAAAGCCAAAGCACGCTGAGCATTCTCGGCCATTGCGTGTAGATTCGTGGCCCCAATGCGCATGCCGATCACGTGCGGGTCGAAGCTACGCATGAACCTCTCCTGTCTCGTAGCAGCCGACGTAAGGAGGCTCACTCTATCCCGGCGCGTTCGTCGAGAATGAGATCAGAGCCCTTCGACAGGCTCAGGGTGTACCTCGTTACCTCGGCTGCTACGTTAGATTTGGGTTCATGGCCCAATGCGCATGCAAAAGCATGCTGGAAGCCCCGGTCTGGCCGGCTTGCAGCGACCGTTCCAGTAGGAGACCCTATGGCGTATGACCAAACCAACGGGAAGCCCAGAGATCCCGCCAGGGTCGCAGGCCGACCGGCCCAAGACGGATTTGGATCCACAATCCGACACGCAACCTGCCCAAATCCTGGCGGACTATCATCTGCTGGAGGGACCGCACTCGCGCAGCAGCGAATTGCTGACGCTGTTACGAATTCTCTATGACTACCTGAAGGGACTGCGCGCGCTGCATTTCGTGGGACCTTGTGTCACGGTTTTTGGCTCGGCCCGAGTGACGGAATCGGATCCGCACTATGGCATGGCGCGGCAAATGGGCGCAGCCATCGCCAGACTCGGCTTTACCGTGCTGACCGGCGGCGGCCCGGGAATCATGGAAGCCGCCAATCGGGGAGCCCGCGAAGCCGGCGGCCGCTCCGTCGGCTGCAACATCCAACTGCCTACCGAACAACAACCCAACCCGTATTTGGATCGCTCAGTGATGTTGCGCTATTTCTCGGTCCGCAAAACGCTCCTGATGAAATACTCCTATGCTTTTGTCGTGTGCCCGGGCGGTGTGGGTACGCTGGACGAATTTTTTGAAGCCCTGACTCTCATTCAGACCGGTAAAGTGAAGAACTTTCCCATCGTGCTGATGGGAAAAGAATATTGGCATGAGCTCACGCTGTTGCTGGCGAAAATGGCCCGGCTCGGAACCATTGGCTGGCAAGACTTGGAATTGATTCATACCACTGACTCAGTCCAGGAAGCCATTGCGCACATCGAGCATAAGGCCATTCGCTCGTTCGGCCTCACCCTGGTGGTTCGGCGGCATTTCCCATGGCTGCTGGAGCGGGGATTGTTGCGGGCGAAAAGAGCTGCCGCCGATCTCACGGGACTGCCCCTGAAGTGACCCATTCCAATTCCAGTTCGAATTCCAATTCCACACGGCTTGGGGATTGAACTGGCTGCTGATCGCCTGGGACCCGCTCCGATTCGTGGAATGGATTCTGGGAGGCTCACTCTGGCCCCGGGAGATCAGAGTCTCGTTACCTCGGCTGCTACGTTAGATTGGGTAGTCTCACTCTAACGGGCTACGACGGCCAAGCTCGGCTGCTAGAGTCGTCTGAATTGACACGCGGCTTCCGCCGTCTAGTGTCGGCGCTTCCGAAAATCTGATGAAGACCTTGTTATCCCTTGGAGCGCCGCGTTGGCGCGCGGCGGTGGCGCCTGTTTTTGTAGTTCTCTTGCCGAGCCTTCTTCTGGCGATCATCTCCAGTGGCCACGCCGCGGCCGAGCCTGACCCAGCCGATCGGGGTCCAACCTTCTCCGGCACGATCCTCGCCAGGTATCCGGGACCGAACGCCACCATGAAAGGGGTCGTGGTGAGCTTGGGCGATCAACGGACTGCATTCATCTGTTATGACACCGATCTGATGCGCCTGTCGCTAGCCTGGACAGGTGAGTACCTCAAGTTCGGCAATTACATGAAAGAGATCAGCCATCCGCAGCCGCCCGAGGTGGCCGGGAGTCCGGTGTTCGGCACGCGGCCTGGTCCGGGTTGGGCGCACGATGGCGTGTTCGATGATCCGCGGCCCAGCCATCAGGGGCCGCTTCCAGCGAGTTGGGCCAAACACCGCGGTCTGTATCTGCACCAACGAACCGTGATCTGGTCGTATTCCGTGGGCCAAACTCACGTGCTCGAATCGCCCGGACTCGACCTCCGGCAAGGGCTGACATTATTTACCCGCACCTTCGAGTTCGATCGGCCGGCGGAGCAAACGTTGCTGGTCTGCGACGGACTGCCCCAGGATGTCTCGGCCAAGGCAGCCGGCACGATTCTCAAGTTGGATCCGGTCCTTTCTCCCCGGGGCCCCGCGCAGTTGTGCGTCGCTATAATCGGTGCGCCCGAAGCAAAGTTGGAAGCAGCGGGCGGCCGTGTCACGGTGCGGACTTCCGCAGCACAAAAAGCGGGCCAAACATTTGCCGTGGTGGTGTGGAGCGGTTCGCCGGCCGACGCGTCCAAGTTCGATGGGGCAGTGCAAGCGCTGCCCGCGCCGAGTGCTTTGACGCCTCTCACCAAAGGGGGGCCCAAGCGTTGGGAGGAACCGGTCATCACGCAAGGAACACTCGCCACCAGCGGCGGTTCCGGCCCTTACGTTGTGGATACCCTCACGGAGCCCGTGCCCAACCCGTGGAAAGCCAACACATTCTTCGGCGGGTTCGATTTTTTTCCGGATGGCCGGGCCGCCATCTGCACCTTTCACGGGGACGTGTGGGTGGTGTCCGGGCTGGATGCGAAGCTGGAGCGACTAACTTGGCGTCGGTTCGCGACGGGGCTATTTCAGCCGCTTGGGCTTAAGGTGGTGGTGGACGAGATCTATGTCGTCGGACGCGATCAAATCACGCGTTTGCATGATCTAAATGGAGATGGCGAGGCCGATTTCTACGAGAACTTCAACAACGACACGGTGGTGACGGCCAACTACCACGAGTTTTGCCTGGACCTGCAAACCGATCGGGCGGGCAACTTCTATTACGCCAAAGGGTCGCCCTGGACACCGGATGTCCGGACCCCGCAGCAGGGAACGATGTTAAAAGTGTCGAAGGACGGTTCGAAGCTGGAGGTGTACGCGACGGGTTTGCGGGCGCCGAATGGGAGCGGCATGGGACCGAATGACGAATTAACGGTCAGCGATAACCAGGGCCACTGGATGCCCGCCAGCAAGCTGAACCTCGTTAAACCAGGCGGCTTTTACGGCATGACCCCGGCCGCTCACCGGGAACTGACCTTGCGCCGCAACGGGACCAACCTGACGGTAGATCCCAGCCTGCCCGAAGTGCGCGCGCGATTGAAGATCGCCCCCTACGACGGTGAGGCGCCCATTCCCGTCGATTATGATCAACCGATCGTCTGGCTGCCCATGAACATGGATAACTCCAGCGGCGGCCAGGTCTGGGTGACCAGTGATCGCTGGGGACCGCTCCAGAACCATCTGCTCTTTACTAGTTATGGGCGAGGCACCCTCTTCCACGTGTTGCTGGATGAAATCGACGGCGTCACGCAGGCGGCCATGGTCAAGTTCCCGCTCAAATTCCAAACCGGGCTGATGCGCGGCCGTTGCAACCCCAAGGATGGCCAAATCTATGTGTGCGGATTGCGCGGCTGGCAGACCGACGGGAGCAAAGACGGAGGCTTTTATCGCGTGCGTTACACCGGTGCGCCTGTGCATACTCCCGCGCGCTTCCAACCGATGCAAGATGGACTCCGCCTCGAATTCACCGGGGAATTGGACCCTGCATCCGCCGCCGATCCGGCCAACTACGCCCTCGAACAGTGGAACTATCTCTACACGGGCATGTACGGGTCGCCCGAGTTTTCTGCCGTCGATCCCACGCTTAAGAAACACGACCAACTCCAGATTAAGTCCGCCCGTTTGGCCAGCGACAAGAAGACCGTGTTGCTCGAAGTGGCCGACTTCAAACCCGTCAATCAAATCAAACTTAAGTTGAGACTCCAGGCCGCGGATGGCACGTCGATCCAAAAGGAACTCTACGGCACCATCCACAAAACTCACGCCGCGGCCGTGGCCTCTGTGAAATGAGAAACGATTCAATGATTCTCGACCCTCAACCCCACTCATGCCTATGAAGATAAACCCCCTGCTCCTGACCCTTCGGCTCGGCGTCATCACCTGCGCTCTACTTTCGCGTCCTTCGCTTCCCGCCGCCGAAACCAACCAACCCGCCAAGCCCAAGCCGGAAACGTATCTCAGCGTGGAGACGGCCGGGTCGGATTACATCGATCAAGGCGAATATGCCAATGATTGGGGCGGCGCCCAGATTATCGGGCTGGGCAACGATCAGTTCCGGTTGGTCATCTCCAAAGGCGGATTGCCCGGCGCCGGGTGGGATGGCGAACCGCGCACGGAAGTGGAAGGACGCCGCTCCGGCAAAGAGATCCTGTTCAAAAACGAAAAGAACAATTGGACCTACACCGTGGCCGCAGGAACGATCACCACCAAAACCGATTCCGGCGAAGTCTACACGATGAAAAAAGTCACGCGCACCAGCCCGACCCTCGGCGCCAAGCCGCCCCCGGGCGCGGTTGTTTTGTTCAATGGAAAGGATGCCCAGGAATGGGCCGGCGGTCACTTGGACGATCGCGGGTTCCTCGCGGCCGGCTGCACCAGCCAAAAGAAATTCCAGAATTTCCACGCGCACTTTGAGTTCCTGCTCCCCTTCAAACCACTGGGCCGTGGCCAGGATCGCGGCAACAGCGGCGTCTACCTGCAAAACCGCTACGAAGTCCAGGTGCTCGACAGTTTCGGTTTGAAGGGCGAGAACAACGAATGTGGCGGCATCTATTCCAAAGCGCGTCCCAAGGTGAACATGTGCTTTCCGCCGCTGGTCTGGCAGACGTACGACATCGATTTCGAAGCCGCCACCTTTGATGCCAGTGGCAAGAAATCACGCAACGCCACTGTCACCATTCAGCACAATGGCGTGACCATCCACGACCAGCTCGCTCTGGATGGCCCAACGCCCAGTGGCCAGCCTGAAGCGCCCGCACCCGGCCCGTTCCAGCTCCAAGGCCATGGCAACCCCGTTTTCTATCGCAATATTTGGGTGTCCGAGAAATAACGAAAAAGCTGGAGATCCCTCTCCAGCTTTTCGTGACGATACGCTCACAGTCGCATCATCGGTGATGCGACGCAGGTGATCCCGGGTGACCTTGCGGCAATCCATTCCGCCAGCTCAACGTGCCCGCATGATGGCTACGCCGGGTGTCACCTGTTCTCGCTGCGTCCGCACTGACCAGTTCACACCACGTTACCGGTCAAAAAATCTCGGCCCATCTTCGGGCCGAAAGATATGGGCGGCTTGGCCGGAGGAACAGTCGTGTGGCTGGACGCAGTCGCTGCTACCAAGCCGCCGCACATCAACAGGACGCTACGCTCAGCACAGCTGTTGCCAACGCCACCCAACCGGTTTCGCGGATTCGCTGTACGCCTTGATTGGACTTCCTGAGCCGCTTGGACCCGGTTAGCCGCAACGAAGCCGATTTGAGCGTCAAGAGCTTGTGGACGATACGGTTCGGCCACAAACGCAGAGGGAGGGCTGGCCGCGCCTGGCTCGACTCCGCGAAGTCAGGCCAACCCGCGAAGCCGGCCATTTTCGGGCAAAAATGGCCCGCTCCGGCAGGTGTTGCCGGGGAAACCTTGCCGGCTCAGCAACAAAATGCCCGTTCGACCGCTCAGCGCCGGCCATGACCGCCCAGACCGTCACGCGGGACGGCCCACAGCGTGTCAGCGGGTGTAGACGCGCGGGTATTCTGGGATGTAGAAGCCTCCAAATTTCGTTTGCGTCGGTCTGGTGGGGTTTGCCAACGTGCGTGCCTTCATCACGCGCTGAAAGTTGAATCATGATTACTGAGCTTATCACGAAGATGGCAGTGAAGGTTCTCGACACGACGGGTTACGCCGGGGCGGCCGGGTTGATGGCGTTGGAAAGCATGATCGTGCCGATTCCGAGCGAGGCGGTGATGCCCTTTGTGGGTTTTCAGGTGGCGGACGCGAAATGGAACATCTGGTCGGCGATCGCCAGCACCAGCATCGGTTCGTTGATCGGCTCACTGCTCTCCTATTGGATGGGCTACTTCGGCGGCAAACCGCTCGTGCTCAAAGTTGGAAAATATCTGCTCCTGCATCAGCGCGACTTGGAACGCACCGAACAGTTTTTCCATCGCCGCTCCGGCTTGCTGACGATCTTTGTGGCTCGCTTCATTCCAGTGGTGCGCCATTTCATTTCCATCCCCGCCGGCATGGGCAAAACTCCCATGCTTCCTTTCCTGGCCGTGACGGTGGTCGGGGCCACCCTCTGGAATACGTTCCTGTTGCTCTGCGGAATGAAGCTGCGCGAACATTGGCCGGTGGTGCAAAAATATTCGCACCAAGTCGACATCGGGATCGTGCTGTTGCTTCTGATCGCCGCAGTCTGGTGGTACAAGGCGCGCTGGCCGCAATTCCGCAGGGGTTCCCAAAAGGCCGGGTGAGAGTCTTTTCATGAACCGTTTCGCATTGGCTATTGGCCATTCGTCATTCGTCATCAATTAGAATGGGCCTCCTGACGTCGATTGCTACGAGGCCACACTCCGCATTCCGCATTCCGCTCACTCTGTAGTCACCCAGCGGCGGGCTTTCATCTCGAAACGCGGCAGTTGGCCGGGAGGCACTGGCTGCACTGGCACACGCAGATGCAGCACATCCTGCAAGGCGGCTTGCACCCGCGCGGCCAAGGCTCCGGGGTCGGTGACCTCCGGTCGCGGCTCTAATCGGATGCTGATCTGCGTGAGCGGATGGTTGCGGTCCACTTGCACCTGGTATTCCGCCACCCCATCCTGGGCGCGCAACAGATCTTCGATCGTGCTGGGATAAACATTCACGCCACGCACGATCACCATCTCGTCGGTGCGCCCAAGGATACCTCCTTCCAGGGCCAATTCGCTGCGGCCGCACGCACAAAGGGCCTCCGCCGCCGCGCGAACCAAATCACCGGTGCGATAACGCAACACCGGCGAGCCAATTCGCCCGAGCGTGGTCAGCACCAACTCGCCTGTCTCTCCCGTGGAAACTGGTTTGGAGCCGGCTGGATCCATGATCTCTGCGATGTAGCTGGTCTCGATCACATGCAAGACCCTGGGCCGGGCCGGACATGGAAACGAGACCGGGCCGGTTTCAGTCATGCCATGATGATCGCACACCTGCGCGCCCGGCCAGGCCGCTTCGAGACGCGCGCGCGTGCTGAGAATGCTGCCGCCCGGCTCGCCGGCCACGATGAGTTTCTTCACCGCCGACGTGGAGAGATCGATTCCTTCGCGGACTGCGATCTCGGCCAGATGCAGACCGTAGGTCGGCGTGCAGCACAGCGCGGTGGCACTGTGGTCCAGGATGGCGCGCAGACGCGCCAGACTGCTCATCCCTCCGCCGGGCAGACAGCGGCACCCCAACCGGCCGGCCGCTTCAAAAGCAAGCCAGAACCCGATGAAGGGCCCGAAGCTGAAGGCGAAAAAGAGACGGTCGCCTCGGGCGACATCCGCCGCGCGCAGGATGATCTGCCAGTTGCCCAGCATCCATTCCCAGCTTTCCGGCGTGTCGAGCCAACGCAAAGGCGCACCAGCAGTGCCGCTGGTTTGGTGGCATCGCGTGTAGCGATCCAAGGGAAAAGTAAGATTGGTTCCGTAAGGAGGCGCCGCCGCCTGATCGGCGGACAGCTCGGCTTTGGTCGTGAACGGGCAATCGCCAAGAAAATCCTGCCAGCCGGAAATCTTGGGAGGGATCCGCGCTGTTCTATCTCTAAATTTGGCGGTGTAAAAGGGGTTGGCCGGAAGGATGGCCCGCAGCAACGACTGGAGCTGCTCACCTTGGCGCTGGACGATGGTTTGGCGGTCAGGAAAACCTGCTGAAGACACAGCCGGAACGGCTAGGGTTTCATCGCCGGGGCGTTGGGAGACACCTGCATGGCGACGGGCTTGGGTTTGTTTGGCGGCGGCGGGCTTGGCTTGTAGAGCGTCACCAGTCCGCCTCCAACCAGCGCCAGGGCGATCCCCACGTAAAACAGCGCGTTAATACGGCCCCAATCGATTTCGTGCCGGGTCAGGATCAAGGAAACAATTGCATTCACCACCGGCGCGCCGGCGAAGACCAGTGCCATGACTTCAGGGGGCTTGCCCTTGGCACCGAAGGCAAGCAGCACACCGAACGCCCCGATCGCCCCTGCGATGCCGGCGATCAGCGACCACCAGGAACCGCTGGCGGTATAGCCACTGAAGGCTGTTCCTTTGACCAACAGGAGAAGTAATGGAGCCAGCACCGCCGTCAGGAAGTAAGCGATCCCCACAAACAAAAACGCTTTGTAACGGCCGTTGGCCGGGTCACCCATCGTGACTTGCCCTTTATGAAGCAGGATGCCGTAAACGCCCCAGGTCACCACCGTCAACAAAGTGAATCCCAGCCAGGTGTAGTTGGCCGACGCAGAACTGTCATTCATAGGAGCCCTGACCTTAGGGTTGGCCCGGGCAAATAACTAGCCATTTGTTCGGCGCGCGGTGCCCGGCTGGAGGTATTTTAGGCACTGCCCCTGGAGCCAACGTGACCTCGGTGAGTATTTAACTGCTGACCGCGAGAATCCCTCTCCCCTCAACGCGGAGAGGGCCTGGGTGAGGGGTGAGAATGGCAGAAAAATGTTCGCTCCGGGGGGCAGTGTCTAAATGCACGCTGCCCGGCTGCTCGGCTTTACTTCAGGGTCTTTTCGAGGCAAAATAAGCGTATGTTGGCGAGGATGAGATTCGGTGGACTGCTCGCGCTGATAGCGCTGTTCACCGCGGGTTGCGCCACCAGCACGATCGAAAGCCGCAAACAGGAACGTTATGCGGCCTACAGCAACCTGGCTCCGGAGCAGCGCAACGCGGTCGACCAGGGCCAAATCAAAGTGGGCATGCCCATGGATGCCGTATATATCGCCTGGGGCAAACCCAGCGGACTCGTCTCCGGCGAAGCTCCGGAAGGCCCAGTGGTGACCTGGCTTTACCACGAGACCTATTACGACTATTACCCGTATTATCCCTATTGGAGTTACGGTTATTGCTACGGCCCGCGCCCCTTTTATGGGCCTTATTATTTCGGTTACGGATATCAACCCCGCTCGTACGTCCGCGCGGAGGTTCATTTCCTCAATGGACTCGTGCGCGAATGGCGCAGCCTGCCCTCGCGGTATTGAACGGAAGAGCAAGTAGGGAAAACGAACGCCGCCCTCACTCCGGCCTCCACGCCCGTGGGGCCGGAACGAAAGAGCGCATAAGTCTCCTTAAGCGCCGGGGTTTCTTTGCCGAGATCCCTGTCAGAATGGGCATTCCTGAGGAACACCTCCCGCCTTGCTGCTCGTCTCCGGGCCACCAAGCCTCGCGGCGCCGTTTTGGGGTGTTGGTGTTTCCGAGACGCCCGCGGCCTTCTCGGCGGAGTGTCCTGGCCGGTGCGCGGTGGCTTGCTCAGCTTGCTCTTCTCATCCTGAGTTCAGGGTGTCTTCATTTGCGCGAAGCGTCCAAGCCGCGCCCGCCTCAACCGGTGCCTGCCCGTATTCTGGAGGCGGTCACGTACGCTCGCCCTGATCTTCTCATCTGCACTGTGTCGAATCTGGAGTGCAACGCCCGGTTCAGCATTCAACGCATCAGCATGCAAGCGAATGCCAACCATACGTCGACCAATCGCACGTTGATCCTTGATTACTATCGTCCAAAGAGCACCAACCGGGTTGCGGTCGTTCTCGTTCTGCCCATCATTGGCGGCGGCTATCCGTTGGAAAAATATTTCTGCGCTTATTTCGCCCGGCACGGGTTGGCGGCGGTGTTGGTGCGACGCGACCGGCTCCGAACACCGGATCATCTCGCCGAGATCGATGACCTCTTGCGTCAGGCGGCCCTCGATTCCCGGCAGGCGTTGGATTGGGTCGAAACGCGGCCGGAACTGGATCCGCAGCGCGCCGGAATATTTGGGATCAGCATGGGCGGCATTCGGGCGGCCTTCCTCACCCCGTTGGACCCGCGGATCCGCGCTTCGATCATCGGATTGGCGGGCGGAGATCTGCCTTACATCGTGAGTTATTCGAAGGAACCAGGCATCACCCGCCGGCGCCGCGCTTACATGGAGAAAAACAAGATCACACTGGAGGAATTCCACGAGGGCCTGAAGCCGGTCATGTTGTCGGACCCGTTGAATGTGGCCCCCTCGATCGATCCGGATAAGGTCTTGTTGGTGCTGGCAACATTCGACACCGCGGTCCCATCCCGCAAAGGATTCGAACTGCGCCGCGCCATGGGCACACCGGAAACGATCATCGTGCCGACCGGCCATTACACAGCTCTGTTGTATGTCCCGTACATTCAGGCGTCATGCCTGCGCTTCTTTCACGAGAAACTGGGGAGAGATCCGGAGTAGGTTGGTTGCTGGTTGCTCGTTGCTGGTTGCTGGTTGTTATATTTTTCAGCCTTTCCGCTTTCCGCTTTTCTCTTTCCGCTTTTCTTTCACGCTTTTATAGCGGTGGTCTTGCGTTTTGCGGCGGTCCTCATGTATGGTGTCACGCCCACATTCCCTGTGAATATACTAAGTCGTTTCCTCGCTTGCGGCGGGGTGGTCGGAGCTGTTTCCACGACGGCCGGCGCCATCGTCATCAACGAAATCCATTACAATCCCGACGTTAAGACCGACGCGGTGGAGTTCATCGAACTCCACAATCCGGGCCCGGCAGCCGTTGATCTCGCAGGCTGGAGCTTGTTCGCGGGAAGCGGTCTGCAGTTCACTTTCCCTTCCACGAACCTGGCGGCCGGCGGTTATGTGGTGGTCGGCCAGAACCCGGCTGCCGTTCAGACCAAGTTTGCCGTGAGCGGCGTGCTCGGGCCGTTCAATGCAGGCCGCTTCTCTGCCTTGTCCAAATACGGTGAAAAGATCGAACTGCGCGACGCTGGGGGCACCCTCCAGGATGAAGTGGAATATCAGTTGGGTTTTCCGTGGCCGACTGTTGGTGATCCGCCTGGTTATTCCATCGAATTGATCCATCCGTCTCTGGACAACAATCTCGGAGGAAGCTGGCGCTCTTCCTTCAAGTCGGCGGCCGTGCATGGGCCCACGCCGGGGCGAATCAACTCCGTTTATGCGACCAACGCCCCGCCGCAGATCCGCCAGGTCGATCATCACCCGACTCAGCCCGTCTCCGGGCAGACCGTTCGGATCACGGCCAAGGTGACCGACCCGGATGGGGTGGCGGGCGTCACGTTGCAGTACCAGGTGGTGTTGCCGGGCAGTTACATCGAGCGCAACGACGCCGCTTACACCAACGATGCAAACTGGGTCAGTGTGCCGATGACGGACGACGGAGCGGGCGCGGACGTCACGGCGAGCGACGCCATCTACAGCGCCTTCATCCCGGCCAGCGTGCAACAACATCGGCGTCTGGTGCGCTATCGCATCAGCGTGGCCGACAACCTGGGCGCCTCGGTGCGTGTGCCGTATGCGGATGATCCGCAGCCGAACTTTGCGTATTTCGTTTATGACGGCGTGCCGGGATGGCGGGGCGCAGTGCAGCCGGGCGCCGCGGGGGCGAACGGGGTGGTGCAAACCTTTTCCAGCAACGTGATGGGCCGTCTGCCGGTGTATCATTTGATCGCCCGCAGCAACACGGTCGCCACGGCGACCTGGTTCAGTCGTTACACCGGCGATCTCTATCAATGGTGGGGCACGCTGGTTTACGACGACAAGGTTTACGATCATGTCCGTTACCGGGCGCGTGGCGGGGTCTGGCGCTATTCCATGTGCAAGAACATGTGGAAATTCGACATGAATCGCGGACACGACTTCGAGCCGCGGGACAACTGGGGGCACCGCTATCAGACGCCGTGGACGAAACTAAACTTGGGCGCCAACATCCAGCAGGGTGATTATAATCATCGCGGCGAGCAGGGCATGTTCGAGTCGCTCGGATTCCGTCTGTTCCAACTGGCGGGAGTGGCCGCGCCCAACACGGCCTTCGTCACGTTTCGCGTCATCGACGACGCGCAGGAAGCCAGCCCCACCACGCAGTATGAGGGAGATTTTTGGGGCCTCTACCTGGCTATCGAACAGGAAGACAGCCGATTCCTGCAGGAACACGATCTTCCGGATGGGAATTTCTATAAGATGGAAGGCGGGACGGGAGAGTTGAACAATCTGGGCGCCGCCGGCCCGAGCAACAAATCAGACCTGAACGCCTTCCTGGGCGCCTACAATAGTGTCACCAATGCCAGCCTGCCGGATACCTGGTGGCGGACGAACCTCCATCTGCCGAAGTATTACGGTTATCAGATCGTCGTGCAGTCCATCCACCATTACGACATCGCCGACGGCAAGAATTATTTCTACCTCCGCAATCCGTTTAATAATCAGTGGGAAGTTTGCACGTGGGATCTGGACCTGACCTGGGCCGATAACATGTATCGTGCCGGTCAGCAGGGCGGAGACGAACCGTTCAAAGGCCGCGTGTTAAGCAATTTCAGCATCCCGGGCACGCGGCCGGTCCTGGGCACCGAGTTCCGCAATCGTGTTCGGGAATGGCGTGATCTGCTTTGGAATTCCGACCAGGCCTTCAGGTTGCTCGACGAGTATGCCGCCCTGGTCCGCGGCCCCACCAACGGGCCCACCATCCTCGATGCCGACCGCGCCATGTGGGATTACAACCCCAAGATGGTCAGCAGCGTGTATACTGATCAACCCAGCAGTAAAGCCGGCCAGGGCCGTTTTTATCAGTTCCCCAACGAACCCACTGTCTCCAAGAATTTTAATGGCGCCATTCAGCTGATGAAAAATTATGTCGGCTATCGCGCCACCAACACGGCCTTCTCGTTGGATACAATGTCCGTTGACAACGCCCGGCCGACCCGGCCGACCCTCACGTATACCGGGCCGGAGAATTATCCGCTCAATCGGCTGACCTTCCGTTCGTCCAGCTTCGCCGGCAGCAGCGCGTTTGCGGCCATCCGCTGGCGCATCGCCGAGGTGACGCCGCCGGACCGAGTCGGGCCCGATGCTCCCAGCCAGTATGAGATCCAATCCGTCTGGGACAGCGGTCCGCTCACCACTTTCAATGCGGACTGCACCATTCCTGCCAACGTGCCGCGCATCGGCAGCCGCTACCGCGTCCGCGTCCTGCACACCGACGCCAACGGGCGCAATAGCAATTGGTCGTTGCCGCACGAGTTCACCTGCGGCGAACCGGAGAACCTGGCCGATCTGCTGAATTACCTCCGCATTACGGAGGTTATGTTCAACCCGTTACCCAGTGGGTACGAGTACGTCGAATTGCATAACACCAGCGCTAGTGTCACGCTGGATCTCAGCGGCGTGAAGTTTACTCAAGGCATCGACTTCACTTGCCTGCCCGGCACGACGCTGCCGCCGGGCGGTTATCTCCTCATCATCGGCACCACGGATGTCGCCGCCTTCCGCGCTTATTACGGGCTGGACGATTCCGTGAGCATCCTGGCGGCCTTCGACGGCGGGCTCAGCAATGGCGGCGAACAACTGGTTCTGCGCACGTCTGCCGGCGGGACGGACATCGTCCGGTTCACGTATGGGGACGGCCGCGGTTGGCCGCCGCAGGCGGATGGAGCGGGGCATTCGCTGGTGCTCGAGAATTCAGCTTTGGGCGCGGAAGGGACGGGTGCGGGAGAATATGGCGGCAACTGGCGCGCCAGCACCTTCCTGCGCGGTTCGCCCGGACGCAGTGAACCGCCGCTGCCTCCCGGCCCGCTGCTCAACGAAGTGGCAGCCCACACGGATTTCACCGGCGAATTCGATTCGAACGACTGGATCGAACTTTATAATCCAACGGACTCGCCCCTCGTCCTGGGCACGGGTTGGTACTTGAGTGACGACGGCTCGAGCCTCGCCAACCTGATGAAGTGGGCTATCCCCAGCTCCACGATTATCCCTGCCCGTGGCTTCGTAACGTTTGATGAAGTCACCGGTTTCCATAATCCCACCAACATCGGGTTCGGCTTGAGCAAATCCGGCGAGCAAGTCTTTCTCTCTTATCTGCCGGGCAACGCCCAGGATCGGATCGTTGACGCCGTCAGCTTTAAGGGTCAGGAGAACGGTTGGGCCTTGGGCCGTTATCCGGATGGCGGGCCGTTCTGGTATGCGTTGACGCCGCGCACGCGCAATGCCAACAACGCGCCGCCCGCGTCGCACATCGCGATCAGCGAGATTCTCTATCATCCGCCCGATGATCTGTCCGGCACCAACGTGTTGGACAATGCGCTGGACGAATTCATCGAGATCACCAGCCCGGAGTCGGCCGGAACAATCACCCTGATGACGAACGCCGCCGGCCCATGGCGTTTGGATGGCGGCGTGTCCTACTTGTTCCCCGCCGACATGCAGATCGCCGGCGGTGAACACATCTTGATCGTGAACTTTGACCCCGTCACCAACGCCACCCAGTTGGCCGAGTTCCAGTCTCGGTATGGTATTGCGGATGGCTCCGTGCGGATCCTTGGTCCGTATGGCGGCAAGCTCGCCAACAACTCCGACCGCGTCGCCCTGGAACGTCCGCAGCCCGGCGAACTTCCCGGCGACTCACCGAGTTGGGTGGTGGTCGATGAAGTGATCTACGCGGACCAGGCGCCCTGGCCGTGTGGCACGGATGGGTCGGGGAATTCTTTGCAGCGCCTGGACCTGGTCCAGCACGGATGCGATCCATTGAATTGGTCAGCGGAACCGCCCACCGCGGGGCGTCCGCGGGCGAATTTGCCCCCGGGACTTCCCGCGATTACGGATCCGCCGCACAACCTGGTGGTGGCCACCAACGCCGATGCTTCCTTCAGTGTCAGCGTGTGCGGCACGCCGCCGTTCACGTATCAATGGCAATTCAATAATCAACCGATCAGCGGCGCGACCAACGCCACTTACACTCGGGAAAACGCCCAACCCTCGCACGCCGGGCAGTATCGCGTGGTGGTTTCCAACGCCGCCGGGTCCGTCACCAGCGATCCCGCCACCTTGATTGTCCAATTCCCGCCGGTCATCCTCGTTCAGCCGCAACCTGTGACTGCGGTGCGCGATCAGAGTGCCAGCTTCAGCGTTCAAGCTGGAGGCACGGCGCCGTTCACCTATCAGTGGCGTTTTAATGGTTTAACCATTCCTGGCGCGACCAACAACGTCCTGACCCTCTCCAACGTGCAGACCAATCAAGCCGGTGGTTATACGGCGGTGGTGTTGAACATGGCCGGCGCGGTGGCCAGTTCTAGCGCGACCCTCACCGTCCTCATCCCGGCTACCATCGTTGTTCCGCCCACTAACCGCATCCAAACCGTCACCATCAACACCAACGGGTTCTTCTATAACCCGACCAATGTTACTTTTGTCGCCACCGCCATCGGCACAGGCACGCTGAATTATCAATGGCGCTTTAACGACGTCGATATCCCCGGCGCCACCGGACCCAGCCTGACGCTGGTCAATGTCACACCCGCCCAGGAGGGCACTTACACCTTGAACGTCCATGACTCCATCGGGCCCACCAGCGCTTCCGCCACCCTGACTGTTCTGGTGCCGCCTGTGTTCGCCATCCGGCCCACCCCGCAATCCATTGTCGAAGGCGGCAATGTCACGTTCAGCGCCGTGGTTTACGGGTATCCGCTGCCATTCACCAACGATTGGCGCCGCGGCAGCACCGTCGTGCGCAGTGAAACGGTTTATCAGAACCTCACGTTCCTCAGCCTGACCAACGTGCAGACCAACCAGGCCGGCAGCTATAACCTCGTCGTCCGCACCCGGGCCACCCCGCTCGGCATTGGCAGCGGCCAGGCCCCGCTCACGGTTCTGATCGATTCCGATCACGACGGTTTGCCCGATGAATGGGAGGCGCTCTACTTCGGTGCGCCGAACGTGGCCGATCCGGATGCCGATTCCGACGGCGATTCCCAAAGTAATCGAGCGGAGTACATCGCCGGGACAGATCCAACGGATCCCAGCAGTTATTTGAAGGTCGATGAGGCCCGGCCGGACGTCGCTTCCAACTTGTGGGTGCGGATCGAATTCCAGGCCGTGTCCAATCGCACTTATACGGTGCAGTCCAGCGACAAAGTGCCCGGCGGCTCCTGGTCCAAGGTTTCCGATCTCCCGGCCACAACCACCAATCGGCCGGTTGTAATCTACGATTCTCGCCCGGCGACCAACGCCACGCGGTTTTATCGCCTGCGCACGCCGAAAGAGAATTGAACAACCCGGTTGAACAACCCGGTAGATCTAACCCCGAAGACCGCACCTGTTCAAGTGATATGCATAGCGAATCGCTCGCAGAATAAGCCTCTCGAAGGCCAGCCTTGAGCCAACGTTAGTACTTCACCGCGGCCTGGCCGCGTCCGATCCCGAGGGCTTTGGTGAACTCGCTGGCTTTGGAGAGCATGAATCCGGCTTCGCTGCCCACCGCGATGAACTGCCAGCCTTCATTGATCCGTCGTTGCGCCTGCGTGGCATCCACCACATGGATGCCGGCGGCAATTCCGTTGGCCTTGGCGCCGGCCAGGACTCTTTTGAGCGCCTCGTTGAACTGAGGATGATCGCTGTCGAAACTGGGCGGCAAGCCCATCGACGCATGAAGATCGTTCGGGCCGACAAAAACGGCGTCGATGCCCGGAACTTTCAGGATCGACTCGATGTTCTCGATGCCCTGGACGTGTTCCGCCATCACGATCACCAGGATCTCGTCGTTGGCCCGCGCGTAGTAGTTGGCCGCGTCCGTGTCGAAGTTTGTCGCATGCAGTTGCCCGCCGATGCTGCGTTCGCCGATCGGCCGATAGCGCGCGGCGCGCACCACCGCTTCTGCTTCCGTCCGGGTATTGACCATCGGCACCACCACACCCCACGCGCCGGTGTCGAGCACGCGTTTGATATTCTCGACCGTGTTAAACGGCACCCGGGCCAACGGCACGCAGCCGGACGCGGCAATGATGGCGAAGCTTTGCGCCGCCGTCTCGAAGGTAATGGGCGTGTGTTCGAGCTCCACCGTCAGCCATTCAAAGCCTGTCTTCGCCATCAGTTGCGCGATGGTCGGGCTGGGCAGCGTGAGCCAGGTCCCCACACTCGGACGGCCTTGTTTCAGTTTGGCGCGGACAGGATTGGCTTTCATAGATTATTTGGACGGCTTCGCTAACCCAGCTTGGCCCGCAACGCCGGGGATTTATAAACCTCCGGATTCACCACCCATTGCGGTTTGCGGCCGGCTTTTAGATCCACAATGGCCTGGGCGGCGGCCGCGCTGACGCGCGCGCCGGTCTCCACCCCGAAGGAGGCCTGGTGCGGTGTGAGCAGCAGATTCGGAGCAGCGCGCAAGGGATGATCGGGCGGCAACGGTTCCACCGTAAATGCATCCAAGGCCGCGCCGGCGATCCAACCCTCGCTCAACGCGCGCAACAAAGCCGTTTCATCCAGGACCGCGCCGCGCGCTGTGTTGATCAGATACGCACTGGGTTTCATTCGGCGCAGCTGCGCCTCGCCCAGCAGACCGCGGGTCTGCGGCGTGAGCGCCACATGCAACGAAACGTAGTCGCTCTCAGCCAGCAACGTGTCCAGCGGCACAAACTGCACGCCCAAACCGGCGGCCTCCGCCGACGGCGTGATGTCGCACCCGAGCAATCGCATATTGAACCCGCTGGCGCGCCGGGCCACCGCCTGCCCGATCCGGCCGCAGCCGATGATGCCCAAAGTTTTACCGGCAAGGTCGTGACCCCAGGTCGCCGCCCATTTCCCTTCGCGCATGGAAAGGTGTCCTTCATGCACGCGCCGCGCGACCGCGAACAGCAACGCCATGGCGTAATCAGCGACCGCATCGTTCAGCAGCCCAGGCGTGTAGGCCACCACGATGCCTTGCTGCGTCGCGGCCGCCACGTCGATCGCATCGTATCCAACTCCCCAACGCGAGATCACCTGAAGCCGCGCTGCCGCCGCCGAAGCCAGCACCGCCGAGGTGAATTTGTCCATGCTCGCAAAAACCGCCTCTACTCCGGCTAACAGCGGCTCCAGTTCCTCAGCGGTCAATGGTCCATACTTCGGCGGATGAATGAGTTCACAACCCGCGCCGCGCAGGAGTTCGAGCGCCGGGCGGCCCACCCATTCGTGCTTGAGCGTGCGCGCCGTGATCAAGACGTTCCAGGGCATGGGCGCGCACAATAAATCGGGAAAGGAAAAGCGGGAAGGGAAAAGCGGAAAGCGGAAAGCGGGAAGCGGAAAGCGGAAAGCGGAAAAGGCAGAAAGATGCTAACAACAAGGAACCAGCAACCAGGAACCAGCAACCAGGAACCAGGAACCTGGAACCAGGAACCTGGAACCTGGAAACCTGGAACCAGCAACCAGATTGCCTTTCCTTTCGGGCTGCTCAATACTGGCGGGCGTGAAAACGACAGTGACGCAGTTAGCCGACCAGTTGATCGTTTCTTATGCGAAAGTCGGGGGGATCAACCATCTGGACGGCAAGAACTTGCCGTCCAAGAGTGCCATCGCGGCCATCACGGTGGATTTGTTGCGCCTGTTGTTCCCCGGCTTCTTCGATGAACGCACCATCCATTCTTCGGAACTGAAGGTCGAGATGGTTTCGTTGGTGGATTCGGTCCAGGAACGTCTCGAGAATGAACTCTATAAAAGCCTGGAATACGCCACGCCGGAGGGGTTGCCGAAGAAAGATCTGCGCCGGGCCGCCCGCGAATTCACCAGCGATCTGCTCGCCAGCTTGCCGCGTGTGCGGGAGCTGTTGCAGACGGACGTCGACGCTGCTTACAACGGGGACCCGGCCGCGCTCAGCCAGGAAGAGATCATCGTGGCCTATCCGTTCATCGAGGCCATCGCTGTTCAACGCGTGGCCCATGAACTCTATGGCAAACAAATCGCCTTGATCCCTCGGATCATGACCGAATGGGCTCACGCGCGGACCGGCATGGAATTGCATCCGGGCGCGCGCATCGGCTCCCATTTTTTTGTGGACCATTGCACCGGCACGGTCGTGGGTGAAACCTGCCAGATCGGGAATCACGTCAAGATGTATCACGGAGTGACGTTAGGGGCGAAGTCAACCAGCGCCGTGGAAGAATTGCGGGGTCGCAAAAGGCATCCGACCATCGAAGATCGGGTCACCATTTATCCGGGCGCGACCATCCTGGGCGGGCAAACGGTGATTGGCGAAGGCAGCACCATCGGCGGCAACGTGTTTCTCACCACCAGCGTGCCGCCCCATTCGCTGGTCGTCTTTGAAGGAATCAAGATGCGGGTGCTCAGCAAACGCGAACGCGCCGCCCCGGTCCAGGTGGATTATCAGATCTAAAGCGGAACGCGGAACCCAAGCGTCGATCGGTGCTTCGCAGCTAAACAAACTGTAGCGGCGGTCTGCGACCGCCGTGCGTGAACACAATGGAAAGACGGCGGACATAGACCGCCGCTATAGTCCACACGTAAGCTGTATAGATTCGAAGGAAGTGCTCCATCTGAACAGAGCCATCAGGCCAATGAAAATCACCAACCTTATCGTTCGCGACATTCGATTTCCCACCTCACGCCAGTTGGATGGCTCGGATGCGATGAATCCAGACCGCGACTATTCGGCGGCCTACGTGATTCTGCGAACCGACCGGGCTCTCGAGGGACATGGGTTGGCCTTCACGATCGGACGCGGGACCGAGATCGTGGTGGCGGCCATTCGGGCACTGGAACGATTGGTGGTGGGCAGCGAGTTGGAGTCCTTTACCAAAGATTTGGGCGCCTTTTGGCGGCACATCACGGGCGACAGTCAACTGCGCTGGATCGGCCCCGAAAAAGGAGCCATCCACCTGGCCACCGCCGCCGTGGTCAACGCGGTCTGGGATCTTTATGCCAAGCAGGAAGGCAAACCGCTCTGGAAACTCGTGGTCGACCTGTCTCCGGAGCAATTCGTCAGATGCATCGATTTCCGTTATCTCACTGACACGTTGACGCCCGAGCAAGCGCTCGAGTTGTTGCAACGTCAGGCCGCCGGGAAACAGCAGCGGGAACAGGAGGTCCGCGCCAAAGGTTATCCTGCCTATACCACGTCTGCTGGGTGGCTGGGCTATTCCGATGCCAGACTGCGCGCGCTCGGCCGGGAAGCCGTGGCGCGGGGCTGGACGCACCTGAAGATCAAGGTCGGGCGCGACCTGGCGGATGATATTCGGCGGTGCACAATTCTGCGCGAGGAGATTGGCTGGGAACGCCGATTGATGATGGATGCCAATCAGGTCTGGGACGTGCCGCAAGCCATTACTTGGATGAAAGAGTTGGCGCCCTTCAAACCGTGGTGGATCGAGGAACCAACCAGTCCGGATGATGTGCTGGGGCATGCGGCCATCGCGCGCGCGCTCGAACCTTATGGAATCGGCGTGGCCACCGGCGAACACGGCATGAACCGCGTTCTGTTCAAACAACTCCTGCAGGCGGGCGCCATTCAGTTTTGTCAGCTCGACGCCTGCCGTCTGGGCGGCGTGAACGAGGTGCTCGCGGTGCTTTTGCTGGCGGCCAGGTTCGGCGTCCCGGTGTGTCCACACGCCGGTGGCGTGGGATTATGCGAGCAGGTCCAGCATCTTTCGATCGTCGATTACGTGGCCCTGAGTGGTTCGATGGAGGGGCGGGTGATCGAGTATGTCGACCATTTGCACGAGCATTTCGTCGATCCGGTCGTGCTTCGCGACGGTCGTTATGTTCCACCAACCCGGCCAGGCTACAGCACGGAGATGAAACCAGCGTCGCTGGATGCGCATGAGTTCCAAAAGTTGGATGTTGCGCGTTGAACGTTGAATTCAACGGTCAACCGGAGAATAATACCGCTCGGGGGGTCAGACACTGCCCCCGGAGCGAACATTTTTCTGCCGCTTCCCACCCTAGCCCTCTCCCCGTTGAGGGGAGAGGGATTCTCGCGGTCGGCAGTCCGTGAATGCGCCCTACCGCGGGGATCCGTGCATCCCGAAGTTGTTGGTGATTTTGCTGAGCCACCGTGTCTTGGCGGTAAGAATGATGAGCCGGTCAGAGGAGAGCGGCTCAAGTAGGGGTAGACAGGTCAGTTCCAGAGAAGGTGCAGGTCGTTGTTTTTTACGAGCACACATAGCTTGAGCAGGCGGGACAAACCGGGCCGTTGCCAAAACTGGCCACATCCCCGCAGGCGACGTTGCAGTTGTTTGCCGAGGGATTCGACGGCACCGCTGCCCAAGGGTGCCCCTTCGTTTTCCCGGTCTTGGTAGTGGAGGTGTTCCCGGTGCCCGCGGAAGTATTTTACTTCGCGGGCGATGATTTTCCGGGTTGGCTTCGGGCGCTTGGCTTGAGATTTGAGCAAGTCTTCCAGTTGGTTGACGACCCGTGACTCATCGCCGTGGCGGAGAGATTCCAGATGCTGGACCAACCAGTCCTTGGCCTGTGGGGTCCCCACTCCGAAGAGCGCTTCGGCAATCACGTTGAGATGTTCTCTGGCGTGGTGAAAATCCAACGTCTTGACGGCGGCTTTAAAGCGGTCCTCCGCCAGGTCCCAGAGCCAAACGGCGCCGTCCATCACCAGGTAGACGATTTGCGCCCGGGCCAAGCCTCGACGCATCGCCTCTTGCCGCACGGCCTGGCCAAAATCCAACGGGCTGGTTTCTGGGGGAGTGGCCACCACGTATTTCTCCAACAGCAGGCCACGTCCGGAGGCATTTTCGGCCCGTTGTTCCAGGCGGTAAAGCACGGCTGATTTGATCTCCCGCCATTCAACGCGTTCGGGGTTTTTCTTGCGAGGACCAGCCCCCCAGTCGGGTCCTCGCTCGCGGGTCAACCACCCGTCCATCATGAGAACCAAGCTGAACGGGGGTTCGGATGGAGCCAGCACCGGAGTGGGCATCACCAACTCTTGGGCTTGCTGCCCGAGCTTGTGCACGCACTGATGAATGCAACCGTCACTGCTCGGCGTGCCCCAGGTCGTCGCCATCCTCTCGGCCTCGGCGTAAGACCCGACGACGCTGGCGGTGTAGGCCAAGCGCGCCTGCAACTCCGGGGTCTTGCGCTCGTAGGCCTTGAGCCCCCAAGCCACGCGCGTTGGACACACCCAACCCTCTTCCTCAGCGCAATAGCCGTGGTGGACTTTGAGGTCGACCTTTCCAACTACGGTATCCAGCCCCATGGAACGCCACCGCGTGTTCTCCAGTTGCTCACCAGTCCGGGGTGAAATCATCTCGATGGTCAAGCACTCCTCCTGCAGGCGTTTCTCCAGCAGCGCTCGGGTCCATTCCCGGCCCAAAGCCAACACCTCTTTTTCGATCTGTTGCAGCCGATTCATCGGTTCCTCCGTCCCTTGAGCGCATACAGATACACATCCTTCACGGGAACTCTCAGCTGATGATCGCGATCCTGACGGCTGCGTCCTTGCGTCTGACCGACGCACTGCCAATTGGCCGCTCGATAACAGCTGCCCCGGAACCGCTCTCGGTCAACGAACGTCTCCAACCAGTCCAAACCGTGACCATACTTCTGTTCCCAGTCTTGCTCGATCCTTCGAGCCACCTGACCCAACACACAGCTGGCTAAATGTTTTACCCGCACCCACGGCAACACCAGGAAGCGGGTATTGTTGACCACCCGCGCCAGCCCCTCCTTCCTCGTGTGGCTGCTCCATCCCAAAGCTCGATCTCGCGGGGCACACCGCCACGCCGCCGCGCCAAAAAGCAAACAAGCCACTTCTCGCCCCTGAGCATCCCGAGCCAAATACCCCATATTCTCTCCGACCACCGCCAAGCCCAGGTAATGATAGCGATGCAGGTAGAAACCCCACCGCCGGTGGGCCTCGGTTCCCGGCGCCACCGGCTCGATTCGGATCGGAGAAATCTCCGCCAGACTCCCCTCCCAGACCACCGGTTCTTCCCAGGATTCCCAAGTCGGCGCCCCACGCGGTGGCCGCCGATTGTAGAGTCGCAACGGCGGCAACTTCACCACACCTCGCCTTTCCAGCTTGATCAACAGACTGCGGGCGGCGAAATCCTTCAATCGCCCCTGGCCATCCATCCACTGCCACCGCTGGCACAGCTCACGGGCCAACCGTTTGCGACTCCACTGAGGATGTTCCTCTATCCAGCCGCACAGCCACCTCATCTCGACTCCTGAAATCCGGCGCCCTTGCAATTCGATTTCCGTGTCCACGACCCGACTTTGACACCACCCCGAAACGGTAGTCCAGCAAAATCACCAACAACTTCGGGATGCACCGCGCGGGGATCGGATCCTCAAGAAAGGCTGGTTTTTTCCGGGTTGTCTTGTAATACTAATCCGGTTCCATCGCACCCAGAGGGCCGCTTCGTCCGGATCGGACACGGCGTGCCGTGAGTCGTTGACCGTCCCAGTCTACGCAATCGCAGTTTAAGTAATGGCTTGTTGTCTATGAATAGAGCGTTTCTGCTTTCCTGGCTGCTTCTTCTTTCCGTGTTTTCTCGAGCGCAGGCCGATAGCACGGTCAGCTTCAACGAGATCATGTATCATCCCGCGACCAATGAGCCGGCCATGGAATGGATCGAACTGCGCAATCAGTTGGCCGTGGATGTGGACATTTCGGGGTGGTCGATTCAGGGCGGCGTTCAATATACGTTCCTTTCCAACACCATCGTGCGCGGCGGCGGTTACCTGGTGGTTTCGGTGGCGCCGGAGGCCCTCAAAGCCGCTTTAGGGGTCACCAACATCTGGGGCCCATTTACCGGCCGGCTCAACAATAGCGGCGAAGAACTCCGGCTCCTCAACAACAGCGGCCGCGTCGTCGACGAAGTGAATTATGGCGTCGACGGAGATTGGCCGGTCGGAGCTGACGGCGCCGGGTTTTCGCTGGCCAAAAAGAACGGGGAAACCGCCAGTGGCCCGGCGGCGAACTGGACCGTCAGCGAGCAGGTGGGCGGCACGCCGGGCACGGTGAATTTCATTCTGAACACGGCCTCGGAAATTCAATTGATCGCCATCGATCAAGCTTGGAGAGCCGAGCAGACCGGGGTCGATCCTGCGCCCACTTGGGGGCAACTCGGGTTTAACGATGCCGTGTGGGCCAATCGACCTTCGTTGACGAATCGGTCGATCCCAACCCTGTTTAGCACGGGGATTGGCACGAACCGCGTGGTGTTGGGCAGCGGCCAACGCGACCCGCATTATGAGCTCACTTTCTCTGCTCAAGGCGGGACGGTTCCCACTAACGCCATCGTCATGATCAATCATAGCGCCTGGCTGGCCAACAACTCGCTTTCCACCTGGATCGGAGTCACGAATTCAGGCGTGTTTAATGTCAACGCCGGCCCCTACTATTTCCGCACCACCTTCTCGCTCGACGGCTTTTTCTCCGACACCGCCCAGATCAACCTGTCGGTGGCAGCAGACGACGAAGTGGATGACGTGCTGCTGAACGGCAATAACGTCGGCATTAATTACACGGGGTTCTCGGGGCTCAGCGCGCCTTTCCCCTTGGCCACCGGTTTCGTCCCGGGGCTCAATACACTCGAGTTCCGTACCCTCAATGGCGGCACCGCCCCCAACCCCGGCGGATTCCGCGTCTTGGCCACCGGCTCGGCGCTGGCTCCCAACACCAACTCCCCACTGGCGGCCGGCCGCACCACTTATTATTTTCGGAAATCTTTCCTGTTCTCCGGGACGCCCGGCTTCGCTCAGTTGCGTCTCCGGACGTTGGTGGCCGACGGGGCGGTCTTTTATTTGAATGGCGTGGAAGTGCATCGCCAGAATCTGCCTGCGGGTCCGATCGACTCGAGCACGCCCGCCCTCGCGGAGGTGAGTCTGCCCACCCTGAGCGCGCCGGTGATCATTCCGGCGGGTTCCTTGGTCAGCGGGGCCAACGTGCTGGCGGTCGAAGTGCACCAAGCCACGGGCAGCACGGACGCGCCACTGGTCGGAGTGGAGTTGTTTTATTCGGCATTGCCGGTGCCGGAAATCAACCTGGCCTTCAACGAAGCTGCGCCGGCCACCAACCAGAATTTCTTCGTCGAAATCGTCAATTACGGCACCAATGGGCTGGCCTTGGGTGATTATGTAGTGGTGCAGGACGGTGTGACCAACCGCACGTTGCCGTTGGGATCAGGTTCGTTGGCGCCCGGCGCATTCGCTGTCTTGTCGAATGAATTCGGTTCAGTCTTTGCCCCCGGCGACAAACTGTTCCTGCAACCCGTTTCGCGCGCGCGTTTGCTTGATGGCCTGGTTCTCAAACACACGTTGCGCGGCCGTTTCCCGGCGGGAACCGGTCCTTACTTGCGTCCGAGCCAGGCTACTCCGGGCAGCTCCAACCAGTTCAATTTCCATCGGGAAATCGTGATCAACGAGATCATGTACCATCATCAACTGCTGCCCTCGACCAATAATCTCTCCCCGCGCCCATCGCCCGAGGCCTGGATCGAATTGTTTAACCGCAGCGCCACTCCCGTGGACCTCACCGGCTGGGAAATCAACGGCGGCGTCAGTTACCGCTTTTCGGCCGGAAAAATTCTGGCCCCGGGCGGCTATCTGGTCGTGGCCGAGGACGCCGCGGCGTTGCGCGCCGATTATCCGGCGGCCGACATTGTCGGGAATCTGGGCGGCAAACTCTCCGGGCGAGGCGAACGGATCGTTCTTCAGGATCCCGCCGGTAACCCGGCCAATGAAGTGCATTTCCGCGACAGCGCCCCCTGGCCCGAATACGCCGATGGCGGCGGATCCAGCCTGGAATTGTGCGATCCTTTCGCGGACAACCAACGGCCGGAGGCCTGGGCGGCCAGTGATGAATCGAACAAAACAGTTTGGCAAACCTACTCCTACCGCACCAATGCCGTTACTCCACCGGGTCTGGGCGTGCCTGACGTCAATCAACACAAGGAGTTCGACTTTGGTTTACTCGGGCCTGGGGAATGTTTAATCGACGATATCACCGTGGTGGACCTCAGTCCGGCCGGGCCGGTGCAAATGCTGTCGAACGGCGATTTCGAGAACGGCTTGACCGGCTGGCGCGTGCTCGGGACGCATGTCCGCAGCCGGGTGGAGGAGGACCCGGACAACCCAGGAAACCATGTGCTGCATGTGATCGCGAGCGGGCCCCAAGAGCACATGCATAACCACATCGAAAAGACTTCCATCAGCAACCGCGTGGTGGTGGCGTCGGCCACGCGCGAATATCAGATCAGCTACCGCGCGCGTTGGCTGGCCGGAAACAATTTCCTCAATACCCGTCTTTACTTCAATCGGGCGCCGCACACGTCGGTGCTGCCGATTGCGTCGAAGAACGGCACACCGGGAGGGCCCAACTCGCGCCTGGTCTCCAATATCGGACCGACCTTCAGCGGGTTGAAGCACAGCCGCGTGGTGCCGCAACCTTCCGAGGCCGTGACCGTGAGCGTGAGCGCCACCGATCCCCAAGGGGTCAGCGCTGTCCAGGTGTTTTGGTCCCCAAACGGAGGCGCGTGGGCCAGCGCGGCGATGACGCCCCTGGGCCACGACCTTTATACCGGAACGATTCCTGGGTTCCCCGGCGGGACGATCGTTCAATTCTATGTTCGAGCGGTAGACGGGTTAGGTGCCCCCTCCACTTACCCGGCGGCTGGTCCGGACTCGGGAGCGCTCTATACGGTGGCGGATGGCCAGGCCAACCTGAGTCTGGGCCATAATTTGCGGATCGTGTTGACTCCGGCCAACGCGAACCTCATGCACGCCCCCACCAACGTCATGAGCAATGATCGGATTCCAGGCACGCTGATTTATGACGAGAACCGGGCTTATTACAACGTGGGCATTCGGCTCAAAGGCAGCGAGCATGGCCGCTACCATGATAATCGGGTGAGCTGGCACATGCAGTTTCCTTCCGATGATCCATTCCGCGGGGTGCATCCGTTCATGCTCATCGATCGATCAGGCGCGGGCGACACGCCGGACAACCGGCAATCGGAGATCCTGATCAAACATATTCTGTTGCGCGCCGGCAACATTCCGAGCACGCAATCGGATATCTCGCGCGTGATCGCCCCGCGGGCGCTGCATACGGGCGCGTCGATCTTTACCCCGCGCCACGAAGACGAGTTTCTGGAAACAGCCTATGAGAACGGAGCCAATGGCACGATGTGGGAACTGGAACTGATCTACGTGCTGGTGGGCACCAACCAATTTGGCTATAAGATCCCCGCCCCCGACGTCGTTTTCGGCACCGATATCGGGAACCTCGGCGATAACAAGGAATTCTATCGCTACAACTTCATCATCAAAAACCATCGCGACGCCGATGATTACAGCCAGTTCATCGCCCTGGCCAAAACCTTCAGCGTCCCGGCCGGCCCCACGCTGGACACCGAGGTGCCACAGGTAATGGACATCGATGAATGGGCCCGCACGTTCGCGCTGGAGACATTGTGCGGGGTGAATGACACCTACACCTTCGGCAACGACCATAACCTCTTCATGTACGCCCGGCCGTCTGACGGCCGTTTCGTGGCTTTCTCGGTCGATATGGATTTCGCCTTCAGCCGGGACGCGGGCAGTTCATTAATTGGCGATCAGAATCTCAGCACCATCTTCAATCGCCCCGCGTTCCGCCGGCTGTTTTATGCGCACGTGCAGGACATCATCGCCACTTCCTTTAATTCCAGTTACATGAGTTATTGGGTGCCTCATTATCAGAGCTTCGCCCCGGGCCAGAATTATTCCTTCGTCATCCCGTACATCAGCAGCCGCGTCGCCGGCGCGAACTCCCAGATTAACAGTGCCCTAGGCAACGTCGCCTTTAGCGTCTCGACACCCGCCAACCTCACCGCCACGAATAATTTGATCACACTCACCGGCGTGGCGCCGGTCTCGGTGCGGACCATCCGCATCAACGGGAAGGATTATCCGATCACCTGGACCACGGTGTCGGGTTGGACGATCCGCGTGCCGGTCAGCCAGGCCACGACCCGGTTGCAGATCGAGCCGATCGATAAGAACGGCAATGTGATCTCAAACCTCGTGAAAGTGGTGAACGTCAATTACACCGGACCCACGCCTGACCCGACCGGGGCCATCTCCTTCAACGAAATCATGTATAACCCGCCTGGGCCGGACGCGGGTTATGTGGAATTGATCAACACCTCCAACCAAAGCTTCGACCTGTCCGGCTGGCGCATCAACGGGCTGGATTTCACTTTCCCCGCCGGCAGCGTCATCACGAATCGCGGACTGATCGTTCTGGCGTCCAGCCGGCCTGCTTATGTGCGCGCTTATGGCACCAACGCCGTCGCGCCGTTCGCTGAGTTCGCCGGCAACCTGCAGAACGACGGGGAAACGCTGACGCTCTTGCGTCCCGGTGTCACTCCCGGCCAGGAGATCGTGGTGGACAAGGTCCGTTACGAAAGCGCTTCGCCCTGGCCGTCTTTGCCCAACGGCGGCGGCGGTTCCCTGCAGCTGATTGATCCCGCCCAGGACCACAGTCGCGTGGGCAATTGGTCGGATGGCTCCGGCTGGCGTTTCTACAGTTATACCGGCGTGGCCGGCGCAAGTCCGCCGCCCACCAACCTCCTGATGTTCCTCAACAGCGCCGGGGACGTTTATATCGATCAAGTTTCCCTGGTGGCGGGCAGCAACGCCACCTTGGGGGTCAACTTGCTTCTGAATGGAAGTTTTGAAGATGGGGTGGCTCCCTGGGTGATCGGCGGTAATCACAGCGGTTCCGCGGTCGTGGACAACATTGCTTTTGACGGCACCCACAGCCTGCATGTCATGGCCACCGGCACCGGTACCACCGTCGATAGCTTTGTGCAGGCGCTAACCGACCCCTTGCTGACGACCGGCACTTACACCTTCAGCTTCTGGTATCTGCCCAGCACCAATGGCACGGGCCTCCGGTTCCGCATCACCTCCAGCTTCGGCACCGGCAACGGCGTGATTAATTATCGACCCGTGCTGATCTCTCCCGGCACCGCGAATTCTGGCGCCGTCACCTTGCCGCCATTCCCGCTGCTCTACTTGAACGAAGTGCTGCCGGAAAATCTCGCCGGCTTGCTGGATAACGTCGGCGAACGCGAACCTTGGATCGAGCTTTACAACGCCGGCTCCACCCCGATCACCCTGGACGGCTTTTATCTCGCCAACAATTACTCGAATCTTGCCCAGTGGCCGTTCCCGGCCGGCGCCACCTTGCAGCCGGGCCAATATAAGATCGTGTTTGCGGACGGTGAACCGGGCGAATCCACCGCCACCGCCTGGCATACCAGTTTCCGGCTGACACCCGGCACCGGTTCCGTCGCCCTGGCGTGGACGCCGCGCGGCGTGCAAATCCTGGATTACCTCAACTACACCGCCATTCTCGCCGGGCACAGTTATGGGGATTACCCGGATGGACAGCTCTTCGAACGTCAGGAGTTTTATAACGTGACGGCCGGCGCGCCGAACAACAATGCGGCCCCGCCCTTGTCCGTGCGCATCAATGAATGGATGGCCGACAACACCCGCACACTCCTCAATACTAATAACAGCAACCGCTTTGACGATTGGTTCGAGCTTTATAATCCGTCGGCTACTCCCGCGAATCTGCAGGGCTATTTCCTCACCGACAACCTGGGCAATCGGTCTCAGTTTGAGATCCCAGCCGGTTATGTGATTCCGCCGGGCGGTTATTTGATTGTCTGGGCTGACGGCCAACCCAACGCCAATGCCCCCTATGATCCCGATCTGCATGTGAGCTTTAAACTTAACCAGGATGGCGAAGCCATCGGTATGTTCGCCAGCGATGGCACTCAGATCGATGCCGTTACGTTCGAGCCGCAATTCGCCGACATTAGCCAGGGACGCGTTCCTAACGGCACAGGCCCGGCCTACTTCATGGCCACGCCCACCCCGCGCGGCCCCAATTCGACCTGGGCCAATCGTTACCCGACTTTGGCTTCCATCCCTGATGCAGTCATTTTCCGCGGCCAAACCCTCAGCTTCAGCGCCAATGCCAGTGACCCGGACGGGCAGACATTGGCTTACACTCTGGACGACGGAGCCCCGGTCGGCGCGACGATCAATCCGGGTACCGGTTTGTTCAATTGGACTGCGCCTGCCATCGCCGGCACCAATTCGCTCACCATTCGGGTCACGGACAATGGTGTTCCGGCGCTCAGCGCGGCGCGTTCGTTCCGGGTGGTGGTGGCGACGAGCTTCCGCGTGTCGGGGATCACACGGCAACCCAACGGAGATGTGGTCCTGACTATCGGATCGATCCCAGGCAAGACTTACCATGTGGATTATAAGAACGATCTGGGCGCGGCGGTTTGGACACCAATTACGCCCGACCGTGTTGCGAGTTCCACCAGCCTGATTCTGACCGACCCGGCCGTGGGCAGCGCCCAACGCTTCTATCGAGTGCAGCAGCTGGACTAAACGATCTTTGTCGCTAATCGATGAACCTCGAAGATCCCCCTCTCCCCTCAACGGGGAGAGGGCGGGGTGAGGGGTGAGAAGGGCACCAAGCGCTCGCTTCTTCAGGCGTTGGATCAATTTCCACGTCGGCTCGCCTGCGCCGGAGACATTGTCATTTCAAACTCCTCCTACTCGTAGATCTCGTAAACGGTTCCGCCCGCAACGAACTGGACGTTCTTGCCCAGGGCCAGCCAGGAAAGTGTCTGCGGCTGCTTTTTGATCAGCTCGAAGTATTCGGTCGAACCGAATTGAATTCGGACCCGTTTCGCATCCTGGGCCTTCTGCACGGTGGCGTCGATCCATTGTTCGGCATTTTGGAAGAAGGTTTTTCCGCCGACGAACTGGCCTTGCTGCGCGTAGGAGCGGGCTTCGGATGCCAAGGCCGGGCTGTTCACGCTCAGAGGGGTCGTGCGACTCATGCGACCAGGCGCCCCCAGCGGGGCGGTGGGCGCAACCCGGAGCGCTTCCGCGCTGCCGGCCACGATGGCTTCGCCGGGGGCTTGAGCATCTTTCAATCGGAAGAAGGAACGTGAGCTGGCCACGGCTTTTTCTCCGTCCCGATCGAGCATGAATTCGTCATAGGCGCCGCGCATCTCGCGGCGCTGGTCCACGCTCTGGAAACGAAGCGTGCGCTCGCCCTGCGCTACCCCGCGATGGCCTTCATCTTCCATGATGAGATACGCGGTGTAGGGCGTGACGATGCTGTAGCGGCGCGCCAAATCCACCACCTCATCTTTGAGTTCCTTGTTTTCTCCGCGCAGCCGGATCTCATCGAGCAGATAACCCACCCGCCTCGTCGCCCAGAGACGCGGGATAAAGTCGTGATCCCGGCTCTCCCCGGGAAAAGTCACTTCCTGGCTGAACCGTTTGGTTTCCCCGTCCACTTTGCCTTCGATCGATATTGTTCCGCCGCCTTTGCCGGAGTAACGGCCGGCCAGGACCAGCTGTTCGCCTTTGAACAGGTCCGGCAACACCCCGGGGTAAAGCCGGGTCACGCGCACGCCCTCCGGGAAATGAATGGTCGGATTCGCCAGAACCGGTTCTTTGATCTTGCTGAAGAACGAGGAGACTTTGACTTCAATGTCTTCCTCCGCGAGCACATATTGACTGAACGCCCGCGTGTCTTCCGCGATCCGATCCAGCAGATGCGTGTTGACGTCCGTGCCGATTCCAAAACAAAAAACGCGCACCCGGTTCTGGGCCGACCCTTTGACGTGACTGACAATTTCATCCTCGCCGGTGGGCCCGACCGTCGGCCGGCCGTCGGTCAGAAAGATGATCAGATACGGCCGTTCACCCTGGGCGGCCGTGGGGCGCAGGTCGAGGGCTTTGCGCAGCGCGGAATCGATGGCGGTGCCTCCGAGCGGTTTGAGTTCCTTGATGAAGGTCCGCGCCTTCCGCCGCTGCTCTTCCGACGCGTCCGTCAGTTTGTCAAACAGCGGTTCCACCTCCGTGGCGAACCGAAGAATTTCAAATCGGTCGACTTCGTTCAGGTTCTCCACGCAAAACAGGAGGGCTTTCTTGGCCTGCTCCAGCTTGGGGCCCGCCATCGAACCGGATGTGTCCAACACAAACACCACATCTTTCGGAATCACTGTCGCGCCTTTGGTCTCCGTCCCGGGCGAGGCGAGCAGCACAAAATAACCGTCTTCATCCGACGTGTTGTAGGTGAGCAAGCTTAGACCCAAGTCGCTTTGCTCCTGCTGGAACAAAAGCTGAAAGTCCGTGTCGGGCTTTACCTCGTTGGCTTCGTAGCCCACGGTGGCGCGGGTGCCGGTCGGACGCCGGATCTCGACTTTGTGGCTCGGCGAATAAACCGATTTCAGCGGGCGCGTGGTTTCCAGGTCAACCTTCACACTCACCGTCTTGATCGGCGCAGCAGAATACTTTTCCGTGTTTAACGGAAATATCAGGGTGACCAGGCCGCCGTCTGATTTGAGCAGCTGAGAGTAGGTCAAAGTGATGCGCTTCTTGCTGTTCGGTTCGATTGGAAAAATCCGAACCTTAAACAAGTCACGGTCGGCATACTCCAACAAAGCCGGGTCCCGCAATTTGCGCACGATGTCTTCGTAAATGCTTCTGGCCTTGTCGGCCGTCAGCAACTCGGCGTCCACCGGTCTGCCATTGATTTCCATGGTAAACTTGTGCAACTGCGCCCCCTTGGGAACCGGAAACAGGAAGGTGCCTTCCAACTGGCGTGGGTTCGAATTGTAAAACTCCTGCTCGATCGTCGTGGTGGCCAGTTGGTCTCTGACTCGGATCTCGGCCTTGGTAAAGGTGGTCTCCAGGGGCGCCCACACGGGCCGATACGGGTGCGGCCAGACGGGGGGCGAGGGCGGCGCCAGCGGGGGCGGAAACGGTCCGGGAGGTATCCGCGGCGGCGGTTGACGCCAGAACTCCGAATCGTGCACGAGGATAAGTCCCGCCGCAGAAAGATGCTGTGTCACTAACAACCCAAACCCAAGCAAAAGAAGCCAAAACCTTGTTTTCACGAGCCGATTCGACGGAGAGCAGCCCGGCGTGCTCCGGGATTTTTTGGTTTTTGGTTCCAGCCAGGCTACACTGAGACACTCCACGATTTAGATTTTACATGCAGACCGAAACGATGCGGTCCCGGTGTTCCACACTTCTTAAAGTGTGAATATGAGGCCGATCCGGTGCAAAAACGGTTGCAAAGGACTGATCGCAGCTGCGAACCACGCAAAGACGCTTGCAATGGACTGATTGCAACTGCGATCGACGCAAATAATCCTCCTGCCGACCAAAACGGGTTGCCCGCGACCGAAAAAACGGTGGGAACGACGCAAAAATTCCGCCCGCGGACCGAGCGCGGTTGCGATCGATGCAAACGCAGTTGCGACGCATTTGATCGCAGTTGCGGCGCGCTGATCGCAGCTGCGAACGACGCAAAAAAGTCTCCCGCGGACCGAAACGAGTTGCCTGGCAACGCACGGCGCTGCGAACGGTGCAAAGACACTTGCAACGGACTGATCGCAACTGCGATCGACGCAAATAATCCTCTCCCAGGCGAAGGCGGGACGATTCGCGCGTTGTCGCTTGTCGCTTTCCGCTTTCCGCTTTTCCGCAGGAGTTATCGTCCGTAACCGAGGATTGGTTTGCCGTCCGGGCCGAGCTTGTTACAGGCCCAGAGCAGACCGCGAGCGACCAGCTCCAAATAACGTGGATCGGAGACCGTGGCGGTATTATGTCCCAGGGTGGTGCTGAAGACGCGGGTGTTGCCGTATTGATTGACCCAGGCCACCACGTATTCCACGTCTTTGGCCGTGCCGTCCTTTTGTTTTACCGATTGTTTGCCGCGAGCCAGCGGATGGGCGGTGGGGAACACCTTGAGGTTGTTATATAACTCTTCGCGAACCGTGGTCCAATCCTTCAGGCCAAGAGTGATGGGATGCTCCGGATCCAGGAATTGGATCGCGATCGGTTCCTGAGGGCCATGCGCAGCGGACTGGATCCCGGTGAACTCAAACCAATCCGGCGTGCCGACGCGATAGGAATGCATCGCACAATGCAGGTTCACGGCCGGGACGCCGCTCTTGTGGGCGTTGAGGATGTTCTGGACGTAAGCTTTCTCCACCAGATCGGACGTGCATTCGTCGTGAATGATCACATCAAAATCCTTGGCCCAATCCGCTTTGTCATAGAGATCAAACCGCGCCTTGGTCGAGGTATCGTCCGAGTGCACTTGACTAATCACCACCTGCAAACGCGCCTCCAGCCCCTTCTTGAGCATGTCCTTTTGTTTCGCATACTCGTGACAACAGCCGCCCGTCACGAGCAACGCGCGCAAAGGCGCAGGATCGGCAGCCATGAGAGAACAGGCCGTTCCGAGAGACCACGTTAGACAAGAGACCGCCGCGCAGCGTGTGAACAAGTTCATGATGCACGCTGGTTTGGCAGAAATTCGTGAGAAGGGAAAGGTGAAACGACAGCGCAAGGCGCCTGGGATCGTGTGGGAGCGTGGCCGCCCCGAGCCCTGTCAGTTCCGCGGATCTGGATATTTGAAGCTGAGCAGCGTTGTGAGACAGGCTACTTGTCGCGTGAGCTCCTGTTGCGCGCGCATGACTGCGCGAATGTCCCGATAAGCTGCGGGAGCCTCGTCCCGCAACGCCTCGAGCTGACCCGGGTCATAATGGACTCGACCCAATTGTCTTTGGAGGTCGCGTGGGCGGATCCGTCGTCTGGCTTCCTGGCGGCCCATCAGACGTCCGGCTCCATGGGCGCTGGAATGGAGCGCATCCGGGTTTCCGCGTCCACTCACGATGAAACTAGTGGTACCCATCGAACCGGCGATGAGCCCGAGTTCTCCTGCCCGCGCCGAGGCGGCGCTTTTGCGATGGACAATCCAGATCCTGCCGAAATGTTCTTCCTGCCGGGCGAAGTTGTGGGGTGAATCGAGGTATGAACTCTGATCGGTCTGCAGCCCCAGCCGTTCTTCCAACAGTTCGGCCACGTGAGCCATGATGGCCAGTCGATTGTTGGTGGCATACTGGATGGCCCATTCCATGTCTTGAAAGTAATGCCGGCCTGCTGGCGTCCGCAGATCCAGGAACCTTAAGCCGGTCTTCGAGGCGGATGCTTGGTCGAGATGAAAGTCGGAGATGTATTGGCCCATGGCGCGCGAGCCGCTGTGCACCATTAGCCACAGCCGCCCGGACTGATCCTCCTGCACCTCCACGAAATGATTGCCGCAACCAAGCGTGCCCTGCTGATGCGCACCGTCTCGTTGGCTTTTGCGCACCAGACTGGCGTCAGACAACGGCCGCGCCGCCAGGCTTTCCGGCAGGTCCAAGGCCCCTCGTTGTTTGAGTGCCGGAACAACCCGGTACAGTGCAGCAATCACCTCCGACGCCGTCTCCGCTTCACGAAGTCGTTCGGCGTTGCCGTCGAATGCGATCGTGGAAAAGCCACACCCGATATCTTTGCCGATTGCTTCGGGATAAATGAGGTTCGTCGTCGCCACCGCCGTGCCGTTGTTGGCCAGACGACCCAAATGAAGATCCGGCATCAAAGCGACATGACGCACGTCTTCCGACCGACAGATGCGCTCCACGTTTTGCTTCACCTGAGCCGGTAACCTGGTTTCCACCAACCAATGCGCCAGCCGCGGCCCGTGGCCTTCCGGCCAGTTGGGAAAAATCGCCTGGCCCGTCACCGCTCGGACTCCTGGCGGCCTGGGTTACTGGGCAAGACGACGAATTGGAGAGTCGGCGTTTCCTTTCTGGAGATGGCTTCCGCCACTTCGCGTCGTAACATGGAACGCGCCGCTTCCAACGCTTGGGTCGCCGCTGCCATATCCAAAGTGTCACCAGGTTGCCGGGGCTGAACCACGACCACCATGGCACCGCGGCTGGGCCTGACTTCAAACGCGCAGAGCGCATTCAAAATCGGATTGCGCGCTCCTGATAACGCGCTGTCCAGGGCCTCCCTTATTTGGGAAAAAAGTTGTGCTTGTTTGTGTTCGCCATGAGCCCGGCCCAAGCGCAGGGTCCGGGCTTGGCGAGCGCGGCGGCGCGCTTCGAGGCGCGGATCCAACCCATCATCGGCGCGCGGTTCTGCCACCAGCTTCTTTAATGCGTCCGCCTTAGACTGGTGGGGCTTCCCGGGCGAAGGCTTTCGGTTGCCTCGGAAATCCGCAAAGAGATCTTTGTCCATCATCGACAGCTATGGTGGACGATCGACACCGAGAAAGCCAGCCCTGGCCTGGGCACCCTGGCCTGGGCCATTCGAGTTGGTGTTGGTTAAGCCCAAGATCCGAGACTCGCCAACCAGCCTTGTGTTCCCGCAACGCTCGATTATCCTCCGCGCGGCACAATCACGCATGAGTGGGAGCCATGATTTGAAGAAGTATCGGCGGCGTCTGCAGGACAAGAGCCGAGCGGAACGGTATGCGCATCGTTTCGAGACGGGCGCGCGCCAGGGGATCGATCGACGCGAACAAAACGCGGTCAAGAAGATCCTGGCCGACTTGAAAGACTGTGCGAGCGTGTTGGATGTGCCCAGCGGCGCCGGGCGTTTTCTGTCTACGTTGAGTGATGGCGGCCGCACCGTGCTGGAGATGGATGTGGCTTTCGAGATCCTCGAGTTCGCTCAAAAGAAAGCCGCGGCGGGCCCACGCCCGGCTCTGGTGCTGCAGGGAGACGCCTCCCGCTTGCCACTGACGGATAACGCGGTGGATTGCGTGTTTAGCAATCGATTATTGCATCACATCCATTTGCCGGCGGAACGGCGGACGTTGCTGCGTGAGTTCCATCGGGTGTGCCGGCGGTGGGCCGTGGTCTCTTTCTTTAATTATAAGGGCATGGCTCGATTGCGACGACTCTTGAAGCGCTTGAAGGGACGCAAGCCGCCGTACGAAAACCAGCCGACTTTTGACCAATTCAAGACGGAAGCCGAACAAGTCGGTTTTACCGTCAAAGCGCTGGTGCCGATCGGCCCGCCCTGGTTGTCACAAAAATATGTCGTGCTCGAAAAACGTTAAACGGACAACGGTCCCCTTGTTGAGTGAGGCCGGGGGTGTTATTTTGCTCGGCCACTGATGGCCACGAGACGAGACCAGTCACGAAATCAGAATTGGCAGAAACTCGATGTCGATGCGTTCGTTGGACAATTATTCTCCGCTCAAGCCGAAGGGTTACTCGGCCAAAAACATCCTCAAACCGGTTCCCTTCGTTTGTCATGCGCCCGAGGCGCAGGCCGTTTACATCACGGGCGATTTCAACCACTGGAATCCCAGCGAGCATCCGCTCAAACAGATGCCGGACGGAGCGTGGCGGACCGAGGTCATGCTCAGCCATGGGCATCACCATTATCTCTTCATCATCGATGGCAAACGGGTCCTCGATCCGCGTGCCCAAGGGGTGGCGCGAAACAGTCAGAACGAGAAAGTGTCGCTGGTGGCAGTCAGCTGAAGCGCAAGCACATCACGTTTTCAATCGGCTGGTTTCCCTGCGCAATAGGCATCCAAGGCGTTCTTGAATGCGAGCGAAGCCCAACCGGACTAACCCTATGGAAGGTCCTATCGCTAGATCCTGAACGCGTCAGTTTTGTTTACGCGCGGGTCTGCTTCCGCTAAACCGTGCGCGGATGCTGCAAATCAACGCGCCTTATCAGCCGCTTTTTGGCGCCCTGGGATTCACTTCTGCAGAGGCGATCGTCGAGTTCTTCCGCGGACCCACCCCCCAGGCACCAGGCTCCGTTCTGGTCCGCTCGGTCACCCTGGCCTCTACCGGACATTCGCCCGTGACCGTGTTCTACAAACAATACGAGTATCAACCGGCGGCCTGGTCGTTTGTCGGACGCGCGTCCAAGGCCAGATGTGAGTACCACAATTACGCGGTCTTCCGCCAACTCGGCGTGCCTTGTGCCGACCCGATCGCCTGCGGCGAGCAACGGGACGGCTGGAGCCGCCTGCGCCGCGCTTTTATCATCACAAAGGCCATTCCCGACGCGGTGCCTCTCCCGAAGTTTGTCGAGCAGGACGTTGTCATGCGGGATCCGGGTCGGACAGAAATCAAACCGGAGCCGGCGCCTCCGGAACGACCTCGAGCGATCCTGCGCCGCCAGCTCGCCGCTTGGACCCGCTGCATCCATGACGCGGGTTTTTTTCATAATGACCTGCACTGGCGCAATGTGTTGGTGACGGGCCGATCATCGGAGGAACCGAAGATGTGGTGGATCGACTGTCCGCGCGGCTCATTCGCTCGCTGGTGGCCATGGCGCTACCGCCGGCAGATCAAAGATCTGGCGTGTCTGGACAAGGTTGCCTCCCAATACTGTTCGCGTGGTGAACGCGTTGCCTTCATTCGTGAGTATCTGAATGAACCCCGCCTCAGTGCCGCCGGCAAGAAGCTAATCCGCCAGGTGCAGTCCTATCGCAAGACTCGATGGCCGGAGGATTGGAAAGGGGTCTGAACCTGGCAACGGCCGGCTGTGAATGCCCGCGACGGGCGCACCTTACAAACCCGTCATTGCATTTCCCCCCTGGCAGTGTAGAAGGATGGGTGGAAAGGCCGACGACGTTATGACTGAAGCACTTCTTAAAGCGCAGCTTGAACCGGTGGCCCGGCGGCAGCGCCGATGGAAACGCGCCCGCGGCCTCGCCATCTCCTGGGGTATCCTCGTGGCCCTCGGGTTCCTGCTCCTTCTGCTTCAACCCAACCTCGGAGACCTTTCCCCGCTCACCCTGCCTTTGTTGGTGGGAACCGTTTTCATTACCACGATTCTCGTCTGGCGCCGCCACAGCCAATGGGAACCCGACTACCAGGCGATCGCGCGCCAAATCGAACAGAAACATCCCGAGCTGCACGCGCTCCTTCTTACCGCCGTCGAACAAAAACCTGACCCGGCCACCGGCAAACTTAATTTTCTGCAGGAACGCGTGGTGTCCGAAGCCCTCTCGCAAAGCCGACGACATCATTATGAGTGGCTGGAAACCATTTCCACTGGCCGGATGTTCTCCACGCGTCTGGCGCAATTGGCCGCGCTCGGCCTCCTGGTTTATTGCGCGGTGCACTTGCAAACGCATCCCTCGACGACGTTGCACCGCGCCTTCGGCAGCGCGGCCAGCCGAACCGTGGTCGTCACGCCGGGCGACACGGAGATTGAACGCGGCCATAGCCTGGTGGTTCTGGCCCGTTTCACGGGACCCGTGCCGCCTGAGGCCACGTTAGTGGTCAGCTCCAGCTCGAGTCCGGGCCTCCATCGGCGCATCCCGCTGGCCCGCAGTCTGGCTGACCCTGTATTTGGCGCGAGCCTCCCGGAGGTTGGTTCCAACCTGGTTTACGCCGTCGAATATGGCGACGAACGCACTCGCGACTATCACGTGACTGTGTTCGATTATCCCGCGTTGCGCCGTTCCGATGCGCACATCCAGTATCCGGAGTACACCGGCCTTGCCGAAAAGCACATCGAGGAAACGCGCCGCGTCAGCGCGGTGGAAGGTTCGAAGTTGGATTTTGCCCTGCAACTCAACAAACCCGTTGTGTCCGCGCGGTTCGTGGCCAAGGACAAGGCGGCCGTGCCTTTGCAAGTGGAGACGAACAAGCCGCTCGCCACCCTGACGAACTTCGCGCTCCTCACCAACGCCACTTACGAGTTGCAACTGGTCGACGACGCCGGACGCACCAACAAACTCCATGCCCAATTCGTTCTCGAGGCGCTCAAGAATCGCACGCCGGAAATAAAAGTCCTCTCGCCGCGCGGCGACCAGCGCGTCTCACCTCTCGAAGAGGTCACCTTCGGCGGCGAGGCTTGGGATGACTTCGGCCTGAAGGATTATGGGCTGACCTATACCCTCGCCGGTCAAAAGCCCGTCAGCCTTTCCCTCGGCAACCCAGCTGCCGCCAATGAGCGCCGGTCCTTCAGCCATTTGCTTAAGCTCGAAGAACTCAACAGCCAGCCGGACCAACTCATCAACTGGTTCTTCTGGGCCGATGACATCGGGCCGGATGGCCAGCTGCGGCGCACCTCCAGCGACATGTACTTTGCCGAGGTCCGTCCCTTCGAGGAGGTTTACCGCGAAGGCCAGTCGCCAGAAAGCCAGCAGTCCGAAGGAGAAGGCCAAGGCAACGAAGCGGTCAAGCTCGCGGAATTGCAGAAGCAAATCATTAATGCCACCTGGAAACTGCAGCGCACCGAAACCGGCCAGGCCCCTTCCGCCCAATACAAGAAGGATGCGCCGGTCGTTCATCAGTCCCAGGAAAATGCCCTCGAACAAGCCGAGGCGCTGGAACAGCGAGTCCAGGATCCGCGCATCAAACCCCTGGCGGAAAATGTGGTCATGGAAATGGAAAACGCTTCCAGCCACCTCAAGAAGGCGGCCGATTCCACCGAACCTCTCCCCTCGGCCCTCGCTTCTGAACAAGCCGCCTACCAGGCTCTCCTGAAATTGTCTGCCCGCGAATACCTGGTCTCCCGCAGCCGCAACCAGCAGGGCAAAGGCAGCGCCAGCCAGCGCAATCAACAGCAACTCGATCAGCTCGAGTTGAAGCAGAAGGAAGACCGCTACGAAACCCAAAGCCAGGCCGCTCCCCAGCAGACCCCCGAACAACGCGAGCAACTCCAGATGCTCAACCGCCTCAAGGAACTCGCCCAACGCCAGCAGGACCTCAACCAACGCATCAAAGAACTCCAAACCGCCCTGCAAGAGGCCAAAACCGACGAGGAACGCGAGGATATTAAACGGCGCCTGAAACGGCTTCGCGAAGAACAACAGGAATTGCTCGCCGACGTCGATGAGCTGCGCCAACGCATGGAACGGCCCGAAAACCAGGCCAGGACCGCCGAAGCACGTCAACAACTCGAGAAAACCCGCAACGAAGTGCAAAAGGCCGCAGAAGCTCTCGAACAAGAACAACCCTCCCAGGCCCTCGCCTCCGGCGCCCGTGCCCAGAAGGAACTCGAACAGTTACGTGACGACTTCCGCAAGAAAAATTCCAGCCAGTTTACCGATGACATGCGCCAAATGCGCAACAACGCCCGGGACCTCGCCCAAAAACAAGAGGATATCGGCAAACAAATGGACAACCTCGCCGATCAAAAACAAAAAACCCTCACCGACTCCGGCGAACGCAAGGAACTCTCCGATCAACTCCAAAAACAACGCTCGACGCTCACCAACCTGCTCGAGAATATGAAGGACGTCAGCGACAAAGCGGAATCCTCCGAACCGCTCCTCGCTCGCCAACTCTACGATACCCTCCGCAAAAACAGCCAGGGCCAAACCGATAACTCCCTCAACATGTCCAGCGAACTGTTGAAAAACCGGCTTAATGCCGAAGCCGGCCAGTTCGAACAGAAAGCGCGCACCGAAATTAACGAACTCAAAGAAGGCGTTGAACGAGCCGCAGAAAGCGTTCTCGGCGACGACATCGAATCGCTCCGCATGGCCAAACGCGAACTCGATGCCCTGTCCAAACAGATCGACGACGAAATGGCTCGCGCCGAAGGCCGGCAACGCGGCACCAACTCCGGCGCTCCGAACGCGACTGGCTTCGGTCAATCGACCAACGCTGCTGGTTTCGGTCAATCGGCCCAGTTAGGCGACCAGCGCCAGCAAGGGCAACAGGGCCAACAAGGGCAGCAGGGTCAGCAAGGGCAGCAAGGGCAGCAAGGGCAGCAAGATCAGCAAGGCCAGCAGGGACAACAAGGCCAACAGGGGCAGCAGGGCCAACAAGGTCAACAAGGGCAGCAAGGGCAGCAAGGGCAGCCAGGTCAGCAAGGGCAGCAAGGGCAGCAAGGGCAGCAAGGGCAG
>DATLUX010000257.1:0-6389 GCA_035577805.1 Verrucomicrobiia bacterium | reverse complement strand
CGCCCAGCAGCTCATCGAGCGCGGCCTGATCGTGTTCGAGGGCGCTGTCCTCGGCGAGCAGCCGGGCGCGGGCCGAGGCCCAGGCCGCCATGGCCTGCTCCACGCGATACCCGCTGGGCGGGCGGCTGATTTCGTTCATGTTGTGTGTCCTTTGTGTTGACTACACACCAGACGTAGACTACACACCAATTGCATGTCAAGCGAGTTGTGTGGTAGATGTCCGAAAATGAGCAGGAAGATCAGACCAATGGACCACCCAGAGGCACAGACCTCCTCGGTCAAACCATCGAGGATACAACTGGTGATTCCGCCAAGCCTCGTGCGAAAAGTGGACGCGTGGCGCGGGCGCCGAGAGGACGTTCCGAATCGGTCAAAGGCGATACGGCTGCTGATCGAGAACTCTTTGACCGAGAAATAAGCTGGGCGGCCTGGGTCTACGTAATCGGCGCCGAAGAGGGCCTTCGGAAGGTCGGCTACTCGACCCATCCGTTCAAGCGGCTTGTGTCGCTCAAGCGAGACGCGCCGCCGGGCGCCAAGGTTCTGCACGCGACGCTGCTGGACTATCACGAGGCCCGTCAGGTCGAATTCAGGGCGCACGCGATCCTTGGCCCCACAAGGGTTCGCGGAGAATGGTTTGACGTTACCGACGACGTAGCTATTTCGGCGGTTATCCAGGCGACGAATGACCTGGGTTTTTGGGGGAAGCATATGGCCCCCGAGGAGTTGGATGCGGCCAAGGCCGTTCCGTGCCAACTGAGTGCCCGACAGTATCAGGTGCTCGCTGACCTCGCCCGTCAAGACGATCGGCCGATCGCTACTTATCTGTCCCGCCTTGTTGCTGCTCGCCTTGACGAAATCGAAGACGAACGGCGGCGGCGTAGACTGAAGCCGTAATGCCGACCTGCTCACGCCTGATCGTCCAGGCCGGGCAGCCTGAGCCACGCCGGCACCGGCCGGTCGGGCCGTGGCTCGCACTCCGGGCCCGGGACGAACACGAACGGCGCGACCGGAGCTGGCTTTGCCCGCCCCGCGTCCTGTCGCGCCGGCCCGGGCGCGGCGATTCGCGGAGACGTAGGTCGCTTCGGCGGTTTCATCGCGGGCGAGCCCGGCAGATCGACGTAATGGCATGCGTCGCCGTCCTGGCATGGACAGAACAGATCGCCGAACGGACATGGTTGGCCGGCGGTCACCCGCGTTCGTCCCGCATCGCCGCCACGCGATCCGCGATGTCCGTCACGCGGCGTTCCAGATCGCGGCGATGAGGTCAGAGATGGGGGTCACAGCGGCGCGAAATTGGCGGCGAAATAGGCCGCTGCCACGAGCCATTGCTCGCCACGGTTCTTCGGATCGCGCGCGATCATGTCGCCGGGTTTTGGACTTCCCGCCAGTTCATCCGCTTTGGAGATGCTAACCCACGCGGGCAACACTTCACCTGGTTGATAGGGTCGCATCTCGGCGATCCGCGTGCGACGGTATTTGATAAACTCGCTCATTACATCAGTCCTTTCGCGTGCAGGCGCCGGTATTGCGCTACGGACATGCTTGATCCGGAGCCGGGTGGCTTGCGCGTCGCGCGCCGCTTGACAGGCAACCGTTCGTTCTGCTCGGCGATGCGTTCGCGGATGTCGCCGAGGCTCGCGCGCAGCGGAATGCCGGCGGATCGCAAAGCGGCTTCGACGTCTTCGGTGCTGCGCGCGAGCGCCCAGAGGTGGCCGTTGGCCGTGACAGCATCTCGGAATAACTGTTGCGCGGGCGAAAGCGACGATCCGCTCTTTACCTCGATCCACAGAGATGTGCCGCGATACACGACCAGCAGATCGGCGATACCAGGACGCACGCCGCGCGCTTTCCGCAACATTCCCTGGCGCGCGGAGCCGGCGGAGCCGACGTCAATCGCGGTGAAATACGCGCCAACCGGCAACGCTTTCGACAGGAAAGCGAAATGCGCGCGTTGATCCGCCCATTCGCGCTGGACCGGTTTGGCGCGGTCGGGCGGCGCGTCGGACCAGTGCGCGCTCACCGCGAAAAGACCCCGGCGCCTGGGGAATGTCGCGCGTGGCGCCGGGGAGTTTCTGGCAATGAACAGTGATTCACGCACGGCACGTTGGCGGAAGGCGCCGCCTCGCACTGGCCGAGGGGAGGACTCGGTGTCCCGGCCAATTCCGTTTGTTTCCGCCGCGCGCGGGCCACGATGGCGGCGACGAGGTCGCGGATCGGGGTCACGCGCTCACTCCGCCAGCGCGGCGTTGATGAACGTCTCGATGCGGCAGCGGGTGGCCCGCCGCGGCTCGCGCCCGGCGCGCAGGTCGTGGACCAGGGCGGGGTCGTTCGCCACCGCGACGCCGAACGCGGTCGGCGACATGCCGGAGGCCCGGAGGAACAGGTCGATGGAGGTGAGCAGGTGGTCGGGCGGCTGGTTCATGACCGGCCAAGGAATAGGGATTCTCCTACGGAGTCAAGCCGGGAATCGGGGGAATCGATAAGAAAAGACCTATTGGCGTTATCCTATTGAGCGCCTTATAAAGAGCGTATGACACCAGTGGCCGCCAGAAAGTATCTGGAGGACGCCCTGCCGTTCGGCGTGTGGGCGGAGGCGTCGCGCGTGCTCGGCAGGAATCACGCTTACATCCAACAATACATCACGCGTGGCACGCCACGCTGGCTGGGTGAGCAGGACCGCCACATCCTGGCGCGGGCCTACGGTCTGGACGAAGACCGGCTGCGACCGCCGCCCCGCTTACCCCGTGTCGGGGCGAAGAAGGCCGGCGTGCATCGCCGCGACGACGCCGATGTCAGCCCGCAGCGTTTTGATGAGATTATTGACGACCCGCGCGCTCTCGAGCTGATCCACGCTTGCCTGCGGATCGTAGGAGACAACGAAAAGAAGACCGCGCTCGACGTTCTCACCGCGCTGGGCGAAGCCTCGCTTCGCGGCCTCGTCGCGGACGGCGATGCCGACGTTGCTCTCCACCTCGCCGAATCGAAGGCGAAGAAAACCAAATCCACGGCGTCGGCTGCTTAGCGGCACGATACTACTGCCCAAGGCACGCCTCCCATCTGAAAGATGACACTTTTTTTCGATTCAGTAGGATTTAGCCTATAGCCCTCTTGACCACACAATAGGAATTTGCCTATTCTCCCTCAACGCCCCGCGCTTGAGGTTTTACCCATGTCTTCGCATCTCCGCCTTTCCCGGATTTCCCCGACAGCCCCAGATTTCACGGTCAGTCGGAATCCCGACAGACCAGGTAAGCTTACGCCTGGCACGTCGCCTGGCAAGTGGAGTCTCGTCACGCACGCGTTACAATCACGCTGTGACTGCGAGAGCGGTCATGTGTGGCAGGGCCGTCGCGGGCCCAACGATCCGGACGGTCAATATGTCAAATGCGATGTCCCCGGCTGCGAAGATGGTGTCATACATCCGCGTTGTGACGAGCATGGTTGCGTTGGTTATGCAACCGCCGTCGTCGAGGGGCGGTATCTGTGCGGACATTGCGCCGCGCATTACCGGACGGAGGCGGATCTGGCCGCGATCGAGGCGCTGACCGACTGGTGCCGTGGCCGCGAGCACCAGATCCCGTTCACCCTGCTCTACACCGCCGTGGCCGCGCTCGGGCGGTTGCGGGGCAGGCCGTGACCACGGGCGAGGAGATCCAGCAGATCGCCGACGCCGTGAGCCGCGTTGACGCCGTCCTCGCGACCCGGCTGCGGGCGCTGGCGTGGCGGGTGGCCGAGCGCGAGCGGGTGCTCGACGAGATCGCGGACGAGGGCGTGGGCACGGCGCGGGCGGCGTGGGCGGCACGGATGGCGGTGGCGAAGCGCCGGGAAGGAAATCGCCTGTAATGTGCCGATTGCTCACGCAATCCTGACCAGTGGACAGGGTTACCGACCCCATCCGAGGCACTACGATCAGCTAACGCCGGACCTATAGACCAGCAGCCCAAATATAGCCGAACCCTAAGGAATTAGCCAGATGGATCTGACGTGAGCGAATCCACAAAAGACATCCTGGCCGCCGCGCTGAGCGATGCCGAGGACGGACCGCGGTAACGGCCGGGCCGCGCGTTACTACCCGCTGCGGGCGCGGGACATGGAGGCGGCGTGCCGTAAGCTCGCCGCCGACCTGCGCCGGGAATATGCCGCGGGGTGGGGGCCGGTGAGTTTGTCGAAGTCGCCGGAGGACGGCGTGGCTGACGTGACGATCAGCCGCCTGGAGGCCGCCGAGAACCTGGAATTACAAGCGGATCGGTGGGAGGCGGAATGGCGAACGGGAATCCGCAATGCGACAGACCGGACGAAAATCGGCTGGTGACATCCTTCGATCGTCACGGGAGCGACGCGGCCTGTCGTTGCGGGAACTGGGGCGGCTGGCGGGGATCGACCACGCTTACATCCACCGGCTGGAAACCGGCGCGAAGGAAGCGCCATCGGATCAGGTCATCATGAAGCTGGCGCGTGCGCTGAAAATGCCCCCGGCGACGGTTTATCTGCTGCTCACCGTGCGCTGGCGGACGGGCGTGCCGAACCGCGAGGACAGGGCGAAGATCGGCTGGTGATGGAGCGGAGATGACCGTCTGGATGTTCGCGCTCAATGTGGTGGTTGCCGTGATGGCGATTGACGCCACGGAAACGATACTGAAATGGATCAGGAAATGAGTTGGTTCCTCGGATCGGTGCTGGCAGATGTTCTGGTCTGCGTCGGTTTTTCGATCGCGATGAACTGCCTCGGGCCAACGATCAATTTCGGTCAGTTCTATGTCGGCTTCTTCGGCACTCTGGTCGTCTGGGGCGTGCTGGCCGGCGCGATTGTCGGAGCGGCGTGCCTGTTAACGAAGCACGCATGACCACCGACGCCCAGATGGTCGCGCTGATCCGCGCCGCGTTCCTGTGTTCGTCCCCAAGCGGATCGGTGGCGCGCCGAATGGAAAACGGGCGTGCCGAACGCCACGGATCGGGCCAGGATCGGCTTTTGACAGGTAACGGCTTGCCGACTCACTCAAAACCAGGCAACGCTCTGTCACGGAGAAATGACGATGACCTAGAAATGCGTAAGGCGGCCCAGGAAGAAGGACCGCCAAAACACATAGCAGATGGTGAGAACGTGGCGTGATCACCATCCCATATCCTGTTTTGGAACACAACCCCGTGTTGGGTCTTCCGTGCGTCCTTCCTGGCTGCCTCCCGCGAAAGGGAATGGCATGGAAGACGCGTGGAATACCGAGGTTTGGCAGGCGTTTCGGGCCGATGATCTGACCAGAGCGCGGCGTGACGTGCTGTTGTGCCTGCCAAAATTCCGCGGCCGTGGCGGATTAATTTTTCCGTCGCACGAGGCCATCGCCGCGCGTGCCAAATGCTGCGTGAAAACCGTCCAACGCACGCTGGCCGATGCCAGGGAGCGCGGCCGGATCAGATGGGTCGAGCGGCGGAAACGGGTGGGCGCGGGCACCGAGCGGACCAGCAACCTGTATGTGCTGATTGTGAAAACCCCAGGAAAACCGCCTACCGGACAGGGAGTCCGAGTAGCTCCGCAGGAGAATCCTTTCTTTCTTACTGTCGGCCCCGATTCGCACGACGCGCGCCTCGCCCTGGCCGCCGTGCTTGCCGAAAGGCAAAGAAAGATGGCTCGGGAATGGGGTAGGGCGAGAGGACGAGGTTGCATCCAGTCCCAGACGGTGCCATAATGCACCGCATGAGCAACACAATACGCCGACAGACGATCAAGTTCACCGCCCCGCAATACACCTGGCTGGTGGCGGAGGCGGAGAAACTCGGTATTTCGCTCGCTGATCTGGTTCGCAGGATCATCGACGCGCACAGGACGCCGAAGGATTTGACGTAACGGCGAAACGGGTTCGCCCGTCCGCGAGCGTTGCCCACCGCCGCGCTGATGAGCCGGGCATGGAGTGTGTTCTATGAAGTTCTTTGTATTGGCCGCCGCGATATTCGCGGCGAGTCTCGCGATCGTCCCGCCGAAGGCCGAGGCCTACAGTTCGTGCACGACCAGCTGCTACGGCAACACCTGCACACGGACTTGCTTCTGATCGCCTGACAAGGTGGCTCGGCTGGGGAAGGGCCGGGCGCACTGTCGAATTTATACGTGCCGATGATCTCTCATCCCGACCGCTGGACAGGGTTACCGACCCTGACCGAGGCACAACGGCCAGCAAAAACCGGACCTATAGACCGGAAGTCAAAATATAGCCGAACCCTTAAGGAATTAGCCAGAAGGATTTGAGCATGAGCGACCAACCTGACAACATCGACCTTACCTATATCGGTCATGCCATTGAGCGATTGACGACAGAGGTCGCGAGCCTGCGCGACGACATGGGTGTTTTGACCGCGATCGTCATCCGGCTCGACGGCACGCTGACGGCACTGCTGGCGGA
>DATLUX010000256.1:0-28181 GCA_035577805.1 Verrucomicrobiia bacterium | reverse complement strand
AATCCAAGGAAACCATAAACGGTCATGTCCGTATAGGAAGGCGCGTTCTCCGGCAGGTAACCCATTAACTTCTTGGCCGGAATCGGGGTTTCGACCATGTCGAATCCACCCACCGTGACCCGTCCGGCCGTGGGCGGGATGAACCCGGTGATCATGCGCATGGTGGTGGATTTGCCGGCGCCGTTCGAGCCGAGGAAGCCGAGGATCTCGCCGCGTTCCACGGAAAACGTAACTCCCGCCACGGCTCGTTTCGTGCCGAAGTGTTTCTCCAGATTTTCGACTTTGACCATAATGATTCCTGTCTGTCCAAACGGAGTGGGGTGGGAAAATGACATCCCCACCCAAAATCGGGCAAGCCGATTCCGGCCCGTTATGCATTACATCTTTGTAAGGTTGGACAGATCCAGCAAGCGGGCCTGGGGGATTTCGATCGTGATGGCCAGGCGCGCCAGGTTAACCCAGCGTTCGCAGCGATCCAAAATGGCGGCGTCGGAGCTCGCCACGATCTCGCGGCTTTGGGCCAGCACCCGATCGGCGTTAAGAGCCAGTTCGATCTCCCAATTCCAACCGGCGGCCGCGGCGGCCTCGCCCAGCAAGGCTTTGAGTCGTCCGCTGTTGGAGACCGGCTGATCCAGACACCAGCGCAGGCCAGTCACACCCCAGGCCGTGGTCAGTCGACCCAGCAAAGCCAGCACCGGGAAGGTTTCCTCCACCTTGCGATAGCGCCGATGCACGCCAAGGATGTCCCGGCAACAGCCATCGCGTCCAACGAGGATAATGCCGCCGGCATAAGCGGCTTCCAGGATCGTGAGCACGTTATAACCGTCCAGCCAGACGACCTGCCCGCGCAACGCTCCGGGTGTGACTTCATGTTCGCGGCGGCGGGCCACCCCCCGATCGGAGCAGGCGCAACGCATGATCGCCATACGTTGCCGGCTGACCAGAGCATAACGATTTCCGACCAGATCCACCGCCGATCGGAGCGCGTAACCGCGATTCAGAAGCCAGCACAGATCCGCGAGGGCCTGGTGCAGGACGGGTTGGCGCGCGGGAGCAAACAGCCGCTGATCTTTCGGGCCGGGCCCGCGATGATTTTGCCTATGTGACACAGTCTGCTGCCGCTGGAGGAACGCGGATCCTTCAGCTCGGTTGACCAGCAGCAGGGCCAGAAGTACGCGCGCCGTCGCGCGGATCGGCCAAACCTCGCCGGGGCGGTTGGAAGATCAACCCAGGATCCGGCTGCCGCTGCTAAGGAAGATGCCCTGGAACATCATCTCGAGCGCCTGCGCGTTGGTGGCTTTTTCGAGCGCGGCTTCTTTGGTAATTTTTGCCTGTTTAACCAGGTCATAGAGGGCCTGGTTGAAATTCTGCATGCCGTCGTCGCGCCCGGTTTCGATGGCTGCCGACAGTTTTTCCAGGCGATTTTCTTCAATCATTTTCCGCACGACGGGTGAATTGATCATGATCTCCTGGGCCGGCGTGACCTTGCCGTCAACGGTCGGGACCATGCGCTGGCAGATCACCGCGCGCAAGGTGGAAGAGAGCTGGCGCCGGATGGTATCCCGTTCCTCCGGCTGAAAGAAATCAAGGATGCGTCCGACGGAGGTAGCGGAGTTGGTGGTATGAATGGTGGAGAGAACGAGGTGCCCGGTATCCGCCGCGCTGATGGCAGCCTGGAAGCTGACGGCATCACGCATTTCGCCGATCATGATGATGTCGGGGTCCTGGCGCAGCACGCTTTTGAGACCGCGGGCGAAGGTGGCGGTATCCAGGCCGACTTCGCGTTGTTCAATCACGGACTGATTGTCTTCGAACATGTATTCGATGGGATCCTCGAGCGTGACGACGTGCCGTTTATAGTTTTCGTTCACGTGTTCGATCATGGCGGCCAGGGTGGTGGACTTGCCGCTGCCGGTCGTGCCGGCGAGCAGGATGATGCCGCGCGGCGATTCGGCCAGTTCCTTGCAGACGGCGGCCAGGCCCAGTTGTTCGAAGCTCGGCACCTGGCTTTTCACGTGGCGCATGGCCAGAGCCCATTTGCCGCCGTGCTGAAACACGTTGGTCCGAAACCGGCCAATGCCGTGGATGTAGTAGGAAAAATCCACTTCCCGTTCCTTCTCCAAACCACTTTTGAGATGGTTGGGCACAATGTGAGACAGCACGTTCTCGAACCATGCCTCCGTCGGCTGCGGCGCATCCACACTGAGCAATTGGCGGTTGACCCGAAAGGTAACCGGGTGCGCAACCTTCAAATGGATGTCGGAAGCATGCGAGTCGACGGCGGCATGCAAAATCTTATTAAGAATTTCCATGAGCGCTGACTATAAGGACAGGATTTCCGCAGGGCTAGGACAGATTTGCGGCTCAGTTTAACGGGGATACGGAACCGAACCATCCACGATCTTGAATTCAACCCGGCCGGTGAGTCCATCCACGTAATAACCGCTTAATGGAATGCCGCCTGATTTGCGCGGAAGAAAGAAGTGGTACGCGCCGTCGACGACCAGGAAGTGACGGCCGGTCCCGCGAAACTTTGGATCGACGTCGTGGTTGGCCGCGTGTTCCCGCAGATACTCGGCGAGCTTGGCTTCGGCCTGCGCCAGGGTGAGCTGGAACTTGGCAATTTGTTGAGCGTATTCAGCTGTGCCCAGGTAGCAGATCCCTCGGGCCTTTAACGTCTGCGGCGATGGAGCGGGCCTGGCGCACGAAACAACGAGCAGCGCTGCCATCCACAAAACCAGCCGGCCGCCAGCTAAGCGATGGCCTTTCATCGGCTCAGGGGTTGGCGCATGAACTGACTGGCGTTGGGCGGAGGGGCGTTTCGCTGCTGATCTGTTCGATTTTGACCCGTTTGCCGCGGTTCGGCCCGCAAGTGTGGGTGGTTGATGGAAGGGATTTGAGGAAACCCGCCGGCGAAAAGGTGAGGAACGGTCGATCGTACACACCGGCATGTTCCAATGAGCTCATGACGGTTGTCGAGCATTGGCCTCCCAAAATCCTGTAGTAGCCCGGATGCTGGTAGCGGTGCCGCCAATAATCGCGCGCGCGTTCGGCCTCGGCCGCCGTCACGGCCATCTCGATCTTGAAAACGTCCAAGGGCATTCCATCCGGACCGAACGGCTCCCGGCCAAACCCTTCTTCCATATTGGAAAGGATATCGCTGAGCATGATGTCATCGGTGGAATGCACCCGTTGAGTGTCCCAGGCGCCAAAGTTTGGGTCATCCCACCATGGGCTGCCAGGTACTCCGATCACCGCCTCGATCGGACCGACAGATCGGGCCGGGCCGAAATCGTAGTACTCATCCTCGATCCCGATGCCGGTGTGGCCGCCCAATCCTTTGCCGTCGAGCCCGGGGGCGGTGCAGAGAGGCAACTTGATCAGGACCGTGATCAATTGGCAGCAATCCTTTTGATAATCGCCCGGCTCAACTCCGCCCTGCTGGAGTTGGGCGATCAGGGCGCTGCGTTTGCAGACCCGGTACCGGCTCAAATCGCGATGCGGAAATTCCGCCCGCAAACCAAGCGCGTCGCGGTAATCCAGAGGATCGTTGCGGGCAAATCCATACAAGTTCGCTCCGCCCCGTTCCCCGATCGGATCCCGGCTTAACCAGCTGCCGTCGCGGGGAGAATAGTAGCGGTACCCGAAGTAGATCAGGCCGGTCTCATGGTCGTAATAACACGCCGTGAAACGGAACGGGTTGTCGCGCCCTCGCGGTCCGGTGACGCGCAGCAGTTCTCCGAACGGGCCGTACTCATAGCGTCCGACGATCTGTCCGTCGGCGCCGTCGACCAGGGCGCGGACGTTGCCCTGCGCGTCCTGAGCGTAAAAACAGATGGATCCAGCGAGGTGATCGATCATGGCCACCAAAGTGTTGAGAACGTCGCCTCCCTCGCGCCGGCCGGTGAGGTCCCGGCCCCAGACATAGGAACGCACGAGCACCTCCCGTTCATCGAATTCCGCCAACAACCGCCAACCGTCGTAAACAAACTTGCGGGACCACACGAGTTGGTAATCGCGCGCTGCCGGGTCCCAGCGCCAGACTGACTTGCCAAGCCGGCGGCCGCGGAAATCGTAAGTGAAAGACAGCTTGCCGCGCGCGGTGTCCGGAACCGACGGCGGCGCCTCGATCTCGATCAGATGATTGTCCGCATCCCACGTATACCTCCAATGCCCATCAGCCATGCGATTACCATCGGCGTCGTAGGAAAATGATTCGGTGATGGGCGGAACGAAGAGGCGGCCCGCATTGGTCTTGGACTGGCGCAGCCAGTTGGCTCGAGCCTCAATGAGGGGGTCAACGGCGCCGGTGGATCGGTTGACGTAAAGCGGTAAGTAAAAATACCGGTCATACCGCAGCACGTTGAGCTGATTGATCGAAACCGATGCCAGCGGGGGCGCCTCTCCGAAGAGTTCCAGGACGCTCGGGTTAGCCCGCGTGTGATATTGGTTCAAAGTATTCGCGGTGAACCCAATCGATCTGAGCCCGCCGCCCCGATCGTCCCCTCCGACCTGAGCGGAAATCCGGTTGCCACTCTGGTCGTAAGCATACTCGAATTGCTGGCCTGGCACAGTCGCTCCGTTCTTCCAGCGACGCCGTCCACTCGAGACCTGCCCCAGGCCATCGTAGGCATAGGCCCAGGTCGAACCATCCGCCTCCGTCACATTCGTCCGCTGGCCGGCCGCATTGTATTGATAATCGAAAGTCAGGGCGGGTGCGTCGGCCGGGGCCTGAGCGAGGCCGGTGAGGCGCCCTCGGCTGTCGTAGGTGCACGTGGTAACTAAACGCAATTGCCCCTGCTCACGGAAAAGGATCTCTCCAATCAATGACGAATTGGCCAGATAACGATAGGTCACCTGGACGGAGTCCGCGACGATCTCGCGCACACGCGAGGCTCCGTCGTAGTGGGTCTGTTGCTCAAGCAACGGGGTGGCGTTGGGTCCCTGCGACACCTGGATAACCTCAGAACGCCCGGCGTAATCCAGGATATTGGAGACCCAGACGGAGTGGAACGATTCGCTGCTGAGGCGGCCGGATGCGTCATAGGCCAATTCCGTCACGTTGGTTCCATACTCGACGCGCCAAGGGCGTCCGAGGCGATCTCGCTTGCGAACGGTAAGTTCTGGGCCAACACCATCGCGACTAAGAAAGTCGAGGTCCCCGGCGGCATCATAATGACGGGTGCTGATGGTGCGGCCTGACCGATTGGTCGCCAAATATCCCGTCGGAGTGTAAGCGAAGGTAGGTCCGGAACCATCCGCGTAAATCTTCCGGCTTGGCCAGCCGGTGAGCGGGTCGTATTCCCAACGGGTCTTGACCGTTCCCGCGCGCGACCAGGTCATGAGTTCAGTCAATCGGCCCTGAGCATCGTATTCCTGTGCCGCAGGAAAAACGCGCGCACCGAACTGGCTGCGAGGAAGCCCGGCTGCAGTGTAGAGGTTTGTGCGCACCAAACCGTCCGGGAGTACAACACGGGTTGGGCGGCCCAGGCCATCATAGGAAAACTTCTTGGTCAGAGCTGTCTGACCGGGTTCAGAGATCTTCGCGCCGGCCATGCGATCGCCGGAATCATATTGATACTCGACCAGCGCCCCGGTGTGTTTATCCGTCACGGAGAGAAGCCGGCCATGAGCGTCATAAGCGTACTCCGCTTGCTCCAACACTTCGCCTCCGGCCGCCGCGCGGGTCAGCGAACGAAGTTGGCCCTGCGTAAATTGACCCACGGTCGTGGAGCCGTCCTCGGCGCGAACGGTCCTGCGCAGCAAACCATCGCCGAGCAATTCAATCTCCGTGGACCCACTCCTCCCGCCGTCGGCCAGGAGCGTAAAGCGACCATCCAGCGACCTTTCCTGGGTGCTGTCCAGTTGCGGCGCGTCGACACCGGCCACAGGCCACACATATCGACGGGTTCGTTGACGGCCGTCCACGAAATCGGTGACCTGGCGAGAGACCCGATCGACGCCGGCAAGATCGATGGTGTCCGAGTCGTCGACATCCAAGGCGGTGAATTCCACTTCTCCCCGAGGGTTGTAAGCATAGAGCGTGGCGCGTCCGTCGAAGTCGCGTTGTTTGCGGAGTTGGCCGCCCGCGTTGTAGAAGAACTCGCGGATCGCGCCGTCGGCACGGACCATTCGCGATGGACGCCCGAGCGCATCCAGATAGGTCTTGGTCCACGGGCCGGGCGACGTTCCATCGAAGTTCCTGGCTGTTTCAAGGATGAATCGGCGCGGCGAACCCTCCATCATTTCAACTCCGTAACTGTAATGAACCGGGCGGGAAGCGGACCCGGAGATCTCGATGGCGCGTCCATCGGGCGCGGTCCATTCGCTGAGCATCCCGCCATCAGGCAACTGGGTTTGTTGTAATGTGCCTCCTTGCGGATGCCGGGCGAAGGAACGCGCCGTGGTTTGGTCAGCGCCGTCGGTAAATTGGACCTCGCGCCCGGCGAGGTCGAAGGCGGCCGTCCGAAGCAGCATGATGGAGCCATTGGTGCCTTGGCGGCGGGTCAGGACCAAGTTATCCGCGGCGTCATAGGAATAGAATTCGGTGATGCCATTGCGGGAGAGGCTGGCGCGGCGGCCTAACAGGTCGTAGGTGTAACGGGTGACCGTACCTTCGGGATCGACGACCAACACAAGATGGCAACAATCGTAGACAAAGAAAGTGGCGGTCCCGTCCAGATGATCGATTTGGGATGGCGGCCCAAATGGGTCGTTGTAGGTGTAAGTATCCGACGTGAGGGCGGTGCCAGAGCGCACATCGTAGCTGGACTGCGCAACGATTCTTCCAGCGCGGTCAAAAACAGTTTCGACGCGTGTCCCATCGACCACGGCGGTGTCATCCGGATTGGGCGCGCCCGTTTCGATCCGTTCGATGCGAAGCTCACTGTCAGACGACGATGTCCGCCGCGTGATTTCCAGAGTGCGATCCGGGCGCAGGACGGTTTCGATCCGTTCGCCGGTAAGATCATCCTGGGCCAGTCGTGTGATGGTCACCAGGTTGTCCGGGGCGTCCCAGGCGGCGCCGGGCTGCTGGCATTCGATCTCGAGGGTTTCGGCCAGCCGGAAGCTGCGATAACGCCGGCTGACTTCGGAGCCCAGGACCCGTTCAATAATGACCCGCGGCGAATCGGGTTCACGCGAACCGTCGTCCAGCGCATCGACCGGCGCATAGGCATACTCGGTCACGTGTCCGCCGGCGACCAACGCAAAGTCAGACGATTCCAGACGCACCCGGCCCCTTTCGTCATAGGCCAAGGATTCCTGAGCGCCGTCGGCATGAATAACGGATTGCAGTTTGCCGAACCAAGGGCCGGCCGCGGGATCCGTATAGTAATTCCAGGAGGTGACAAGCGGCGCGGCGGAGTCACCGATCTCTTCGCGCAGTAAAAGGTCTCCCAGAAAAGGATCGTGGCGAAAGGCGCGCATTTGCTCGTACGCGATGCGATCATCCGTCTCCCGGATCGTGAAGTGTTCGAGGCGAAGGCCGTTGGTTTCGCTGACCGAGCGAACTTCTTTGCGCAAATCGCCTACGACCAGCGACCAGGCTTGTTCGGAAGCCAGCCACTGGAACTCACTGACCAACGAACCGTGGTAACTGGTTTGCGTGACGCGCAGCGTGTCCGGATCTGATCCCGGCCTTTCAATGCGCCACGTGAACTGCGGCTGTCCATTCACAAGATAAAAGCCGGAGGCGTCGCGCTCGGTGGTGAGCGGATGGAAACGAATTTCGTAAGCGTTCACAGACGGAACAATCAACACCAGTGTCTGCGGCGCCCGAAGCTGGCGCAGGTGCGGGCCGTCGCGAAGCACCTCGACCGAAGCGTCAATAAACTGTTGCAGCCGGTCGGGCTTGGTCAGCGACGGGTCCGGCGTGTCCGCATGCAGCGCCAAGAAACCGGCGGACTGGCCGGTCAGGGTTTTGCCCAAGCTAATGTTGATATCGAGACTGCCGGTCGACACTTTCCCGCGTCCGGGCTGGCAGAATCCGCTGCCGCAAGACCATTCGCCGACCAGCAATACTTCTGTTCGTCCCGCCACCGGCGGCGGAGCAACGACTTTGCCCTCTGGCCCGCCGGCCAGCTCGGCGAACTGTTCCGCGCCTGTGCAAACCAGTTCCTCGGAGAATGGAGTATCCACGATGGGGCCTTCGCCATTCGGGGTGAATCGTTCCACCCACGTGATGAGCCGTTTTTGCCCTTTGGGTCCTCGCAGGGCGATCCGGTACTTTAGCTTGGTGAGAGCGGCGTTGAACTCCGCCCGATCATCGTTCCAAACGGTGAGGACGTGTCGCCCGCCGCGTTCCGCCCACCCGCCGCGCCAGGCCGATCCCCACGACGGCCAGGGCGCAGCCTCCAATCCCTCCCTGGCGTCCTCGACAAAATCCGCCAGTGCAAGCTCCTCATCCATTTCGATGTTCAATTGGGTTTCCTCGGCGACATCCTTGACCGCAGTCCCGCGGGGAGTAGCGACCAGGCCATGCTCCTGGCGAACGCGAATGAGCGTGTAAGCGAACGGAGTGCGATTGGAAACCACGACCTCAGGAGGCACGCCGATCGAGAAGCCGCAGGCGGGATCGCTCCATTGATCGGGCCCGGTGCGAGTGGAAATACATTCGAAGGCCCCCAGACCGTTGGTTTCAGAGCGATAACGAATCGAGCCCGACCATTGCACGTGCAACGGCCCTGCCCCGGTAACCGGATCGTAGCGATAAGAATCGCTCGTGATCCGATGACCGTTCTCATGGCAGATGTAACAGCTGTTGTTGATCGTTGCTTCCTGGCGAACAGTTTTCTTGAAGTAAATGGCCGGATTCCCTGAATCGATCAGCAACGGCGGAAATCCGACCGCGCTCCGATTCGACGACACCATCACACCATCGATGCGGACCACGACATCGCAACTGCCGGCGGCCGGCGGCGGCCACCAACCATGGAGGCTGAGCAGAACCATCCAGAAACACCAGAAACACCGGGCGACAACAATTCTTTCATAATCAGTCTTCATAGTCGGAAAAGCCTCCTGCCACCGTCGACGCCTCAGCGCAGTGGCGTGTGCAATTCGAAGGGAACCGAAAGAGTCACGGTCGGGGGAGCAGCCAATTCACTCACCAGAACGGGAACGGCGCGGCTGCTTTGGGTTCCGTCCCCAAGTTCGCCGGAGTCGTTGGCGCCCCAGGCCCAGACCTGGGCATCGGCCCGCAAAACAAGGTTGTGTGAGCGATCCAGGTCGCCTCCGGCCTGGATGGCCGTGACGTTCCGGAGATCCTGGAGCCGCCCCAATTGTCCGAACCGATCGTCCCCCCAGGCCACCACCGTGCCATCACTGCGCAACGCGACGCTGTGGGCAAAGCCGGCGGCGATGGACACCACGTTGGAAAGGCCCGCCGGAACTGCAGCTTGTCCATAATAGTTGGCGCCCCAGGCCATCACCGTGCCGTTGGTTAACAAAGCCAGACAATGCTCGCCTCCCGCGGCAATCGCCCGCACCCCGCGCAGACCAGTCGGAACATTCAACTCGCCGTGATCCTCATGAAATGGACCCAGCCCCCAGGCCACCACCGTGCCATCCGCGCGCAAGGCCAGGCTAAACCCGCGCCCCGCACTGATCGCCGTTACCTGCGTCAAATTCGCCGGCGGAAGAAATCGAGTGAATGGATCGCCCCATCCACGAACGGTTCCGCCCTCCAACAGTGCGAGGCTATGACTTTCCCCCGCCGCGATGGCAATCACTCCGGAGAGTCCAGCGGGGGGGGTGGCCGGGTAATTTTCCGCATAGGCGCCCCAACCAACGACCGTGTGTTCGGCCGTGAGCGCCACGCTGTGCCAGGCCCCGGCCGTGATCGCGACCACGTTGGAGACCTGAGCGACTCGCAAGGGAACCGCGCTGAACGGCACGTGCTCTGGATCAATTCCCGGCCCAAGCTGGCCCACATCGTTTGCGCCCCAGGCGTAGACTGTGCCGCTGCGCAACAGCGCCAAACTGTGAGCTCCGCCCGCCGCGATCGCGACCGGCACGTCTTCGAAAGTCCAGCCGGGTTGCGGGCCTAAGGCGGTTGTAACCAGCGTGACCTCAGAACCTCCTCCCTCGTGGAGGGAGGCATGAATGACTCCCAGCCGCCCCGCCCGTGTGGGTGTCGTGGCCCAGGCATGCACCAGGCCTGCCGCATCCGTCGACGCGCTCATGGCCGTTAGCCACCGCCCGCCTGGATCCTGGGCCAGGAGCGGATCACCAGCAAAAGAAGAAAAATCCACGACGACCTCGGCTCGTCCCGCGCCGGTCACATCCGATACGCGTAGCGTGATCGGTTCTGGAACCTGGGTTGCCGGCGCCGCGCTTTGAAAGTTCCCATGAACAATTTGGAGCCACAAAAGATCAGCCGGCGTGCCCTGGCAAGGATCGGTGCCCTGGATCATTTCCAGCACATCGCTCAGGCCGTCGTCGTCGCAGTCCGGATCGATGGAGATCGTGATCGGGGTCGAGCCCGCGCTTTGGCCCGCAACGTCGGTGGCCAGTGCCGATAGAACATGCTGGCCCAGAGATGGTGCAGTCCAGTTGGCGCGGAATGGCGCAACCGTGGCCATCGCGATCCGCGTCGAGTCGCTAAAGTAATCGACTCGAACCAGGGGGCTGTCCGCTTGGATAACCTCCACCGCCAGCGCGACGGGTCGCGTGACGGGCAGGGAGGCGCGGTCAATGGGGTTTGTCATCCGGAGCCGCGGTGAATCCGGCACGGGCAGAACGACAATCACCGCTTCGACGCCGGGGCTGACGGCGTCTCCATCGGAGGCAAGGTACAAGAATTGATCGGTGCCGGTAAAATTGAGGTCGGGCAGATACGCGAACGAGCCGTCGGCCTCGAGGAGCAAAGATCCGTGCGCAGGTTGCTCAAGCAACAGGGCCGAAAGCGGGGCGCCTTCGACGTCCTCGTCGTTTGCCAGAACACCCGGCGCAGGCACCAGCAACGTCGTGTCTTCGCGCGCCAGAAATTGATCGGGCCGGACGACCGGCGGGTCGTTGACCGGTGTGACCAAAATGCTGACTGCAGCGGAATCGATTTCGGAGCCGAAAGCGTTCGGCACGAGCGTGAGGCTGAGCTGATCCTGACCGAAATAATTTGTGGCCGGCTGGTAACGGATGCCCGCCAGAACAGAACGAAGGAAGCTGGCGGAGCCCGACAGTTGCAGGTGTTTGCCTTCAGCAGAGCTGTCAACCCGCGCTTGGTCCGTCGGGCCCGCACTCAAATGGCCATTGGTCACAGACAAGGAAAGCTGCGCCCGGTCATCGGCCGGCAGTTGCACGCGGACAAATGAGAGCAACGCGCTGGTGTCCTCCGGGATGGTGAGGGTGGGCCAAGCCGCCAAGGCCGGCACCCGCAACCGCAGAAAACACTGAGTGTTGGTCGGCGGCCGCACGACAAAGTTCGTTTGCGCTGGATATCCGATTTGGAGCCGTTCCCAGTGCCCGCCCGCAGCCAGATCAGGCCGCCACTGCAATTCGTAGACCTGGTTGGTATCCGGGTGACGGATGTTAAAGAGGAGGTCGCGGCCCTGGTTGACCAAAACGGGTCCAGCCAGGGTCGGGCTGACGTTTTCGTCCAGCGGATTGGCGTTGACCGCCAGCTCATACCCCGAAGGGAAGAGGAGCAGGAGCAGGAGCAAGAGCGGGAACAAAAACGTGAGTCGGACCGGCCGCCGAGGCGAAACAGGATGGAGAACGTCAACCATTCCGGCTGATGAACTCTTGATTCGTGTTGATGAATAGTTCCGGCCCTCTGCATTGGGGAGAGGCTTTGCCTGAGGATGCGTCACGTGGAGTCGAGGCTGGTGGAGCGGCCGTGACGCGTTGGCGGAGGGAACCTCTCCCCAAGAGAGAGGGCCGGAAAGAAAAAGGAAAGCTCCGAATTCCACGGAGCGCCCGAGAGGTGTGACGGGCGCGCCAGGTATGGGTAGGCTTGGTGTCCTAGGGGGCTGGAACTCACCTGGCAATGAGGAGACCAGAGAGAAGCCGTAGAACCGGAGCAAATTTCGCATGGCACGAGTTCGTGTTTGTTCGACCTTGACGGAGATACTCACGCGCGAGCCCAGCGAAATCTTGCAAGAATTTGAGGTGCGATGAAAAAAAGTTTCGGCCGTTCAATCCCGCGACAGAGTATCTCCGGTCTTGCTGTTGCCGGCGCGCGCTCGGCCTTGGATGGAAGCTGGTGGCCCCCCGAACAATGCAGTTTGGTGCGCGGTCCCGCATGTGCGGGACCGCTTCATCGTCCGTCGGATCGAGGACCAAGGAACTACCCAACACTTCCTCCGATCCCCATCTCGAAGCGGCCCCGCACATGCGGGGCCGCGATCCCGGGGGCAGTGTCCGAATGCGCCCCGTTGGCGCGATTGCGCGCTTGAGTTTCGCGAGAGCGCAGCGTAGAAGGCATCGCCCTTTGAAAGTTCCATTGTTTATCCTCACGACCTGTGCGGGGGCGGCCTGTCTTTTGGCGATCAACGCATCCGGCCAGGATCGTCTGAAGCACATGCCTGGTTACGCGCAATACGCGCGCATGCGCCAGGACAGCACCAATGCCGTCGTGCTGGGGTCTCTCGCGGTCACCTGGAAGGACGGGGGCAAGGCCTTCGAGTTTATGCGGGGCGCGAAACGGTGGCGCTACGACCTTGCGGCCAAAACCGCCAGCCCGATCACGAACCAGCCCGCCCGCAAGGAGACCTCCGTGGCCGAAGGCGGGACCAATCACACGAACCGCCCGGAGCCGACGGAGCGCCGGGAGAGAGGACGTCAATTCACTTCGGCCAAGTCGCCTGACGGCCGCTGGAAAGCGTTTTATCGCGAGCGCAATCTTTGGCTGAGCTCAACGGATTCCACCAACACCACCAATGCCATCGCGGTTACCACCGAAGGCAACGAACGGGCGCGAATCAAATTCGGATCGGCCAGCTGGGTCTACGGCGAAGAACTGGATCAGCATGCGGCCATGTGGTGGTCGCCCGACAATCGCCGGCTTGCTTTTTATCGCTTCGATGAAAGCCAAGTCCCGGATTTCTATCTGCAATTAGGTCAGACCAAGATCCAAAGCACCGTGGACGTCGAGCCCTATCCCAAGGCCGGCGGGACCAACCCGGTGGTGGACATTCTCATCTACGATTTGGAAAGCAAAAACACGGTCCGGGTGGACGCGCGAAACGGGAACCCCTTCGGCAACGACGTGATCGGGCATTATCTTTATGGCGTGGCCTGGACTCGAGACAGCAAGGAGCTGCTTTTCCACCGCACCAACCGACGACAAAACGTCATGGAACTGGCTGCCGCCGATCCGGTAACCGGCCGGACCCGCCCGATCGTACGGGAAGAATGGCCCACGAGTTGGACCGAGAACGAACCCGAAATGATGTTTTGCAAGGACGGCCGGCGCTTCGTCTGGGCCAGCGAACGAACCGGCTGGCGTAACTATTACCTTTACGATCTCAGTGGTCAGGAACTCGCCACGCTCACCCGGCATCGTTTCGAGGTGAACAAGATCGTCCGGCTGGACGACGAACAAGGGCTCCTCTATTACACGGCGCGCAGCGGAGATAACCCGATGAAACTCCAGTTGCATCGCGTCCGTCTGGACGGCACCGGGGACGAGCGCCTGACCGACCCGACTTTTCATCACACCATCGATTTCGCGCCGGACGGTCGTCATTTCATTGACGTGGCTCAAACTCATTCCAGTCCGCCCGTCACGACTTTGCGCGATCCCTCCGGGCAGTTGGTCAGCCAACTCGCCCAAAGCGATCTCACACGATTTCAGAAACTCGGCTTGCGGCCGGTGGAATTGCTTCGATTCAAAGCGGCCGATGGCCGGACCGATCTTTATGGGCTGCTCCACTTTCCTTCCACGTTCTCCCCCCACAAACGTTATCCGCTGCTGGTGAGCGTCTATGCCGGGCCGGCCACCTCCGGCGCCCGGGAGACTTTCGTGATGCCCAATGTCCTGGCTGAGCTTGGCTTTCTCGTGGCGTCCTTCGACTCGCGCAGCGCCGACGGACGCGGGAAACGCGCGTTGGACGCCATTTATCAACAGTTGGGCACGGTGGAGATCGATGATCAAGCGGCCGGGGTGAAAGCGTTGGCTGAGCGTCGCTATGTCGACAGCCGGCGCGTCGGTATTTATGGGACTTCCTACGGCGGGACGGCTTCCATTCTCTGTTTGTTGCGGCATCCGGACGTTTTCCAAGCCGCCTGCGCCAGTTCACCGGTCACGGATTTCCGGCAATACGATTCGATCTACACGGAGCGTTACCTGGGTTTGCCGCAAGAGAACAAGGTAGCCTACGACCGCGCCAGCACGCTGACCTACGCCCGGAATCTGCAAGGACGGCTGCTGTTGTTTTACGGAACCGCGGATAACAACGTGCACCCCAATAACGCGATGCAATTGATCCGGGCCTTGCAACGTGAGGAAAAGAGTTTCGAGGTGCAGGTGGGTCCCGATCGCGGCCACGAGGCGGTCAACCGCGAACGGATGATGGAGTTTTTCATCGAAAATCTGGTGCTGAAACGCCGGCATGATCCCTGACCCGGCCTGGCGAACGAAACCCTGGGGAGTCATCGCCGATGATCTGACCGGTGCGACCGACACCGCCGCGGCCTTTGCCCGGGCTGGGTTTCGCGCGATGGTCATTTTGGATCGAGCGCGCGCCCGCGGGCTCGACGCGCAAGTGCTGATCCTCAGCAGTCACAGTCGCCAGTGCCCACCCGCCTTGGCCCGGCGTCGGGTCCAGGCGGCTTGCCGCTGGCTGCGACGGCGCGGCGCAGCGGTCATCTACAAGAAGATGGATTCCACTCTGCACGGCAATATCGCCGCGGAAGTCGCAGCGATCCGCGATGCCGCAGGTTTTGCCACCGCCCTGGTCTGTCCGGCCAACCCGGTCCAAGGACGTTGCATCCGCCAAGGGCGCCTGACGGTGCACGGAACAGATCGGGGCGCGCTCGTCGAACGCCTGGCGTTGGCGTCCCGCGCTCAACCAAGCCGCCAGGTGGCCAGCGCCGGGCCGGAGCAATTTGCCTGGGTCTTTCTCCCGTTCTCCCAGTCGAAGGTGAAAAGCGCGCTTGGCGAGCGTCGATTTGTGCTGGCGGACGCAACCACGGAAGAGCACCTGAAAAAGCTCGTGCAAGCAGCCCTGGGTTTGCGGCGCGGGGTGTTGCTCGCCGGCTCAGCCGGGATGGCCTGGGCGCTTGCCTCCCAACTCGGGCGCCGGACCTCCATCAGGCGGCTCGCCTCCCGTGCCCCGCCTTCGCCTCACCGGCCGGCCGAGAGATCGCGGCCGTTTTTGATCTTCTCCGGATCCACGAACACGATTACACAACAGCAGATCGAGCGACTGGCCCGGCGAAGCAACGCGCTGGTGACCTCATTGACCGCGCGGACGGCGCGGCTCGCCGGCCGGGCCTTGGCCGGTAACCGGACCGTGGTGGTGCGCATCCCGATTCGCGCGACACCGCCTGGCGAAGTTCTGAAGAAGCTTCGCCAACTCAGTCCGTTGTTGCAGGAACACCGGCCGGGCGGCTTGGCGGTCGTGGGAGGGGACACCGCCCGGTTGCTTTGTCGATGGTTGCGACCTCGAGGCCTGGCCATTCGCGGCGAGATCCTGCCCGGCCTGGCGTGGGGCCATTGGGTGGGAGGACTGGCGGACGGAATGCTGGCTTGCACGAAACCTGGCGGCTTCGGGTCTCGCGACGCTTTGCTGCAGCTCATTCAGTCTTAAGTGAGGATCATTCCGCCACGTAGATGTTCTTCAATTCGGTATAACCTTCCATCGCCGCCATGCCCAAATCGCGGCCCAGGCCGCTCTGTTTGAATCCACCGAAAGGCGCCTCGACATGCACGCTGGAATGGGAATTGACACTGAGCACGCCGCTTTCCACCCGGCGCACGATCCGCAGCGCACGCTTCAAATCGTTGGTCCAGAGCGAACCGCTCAGGCCGTAGCGCGAATCATTCACTTCGCGCAGCATCTGTTCTTCATCATCAAACGGCCGGATACACACCACTGGTCCAAACACTTCTTCCTGCCAAATCCGATCCGCCAGATCGACGTCCAGCACCACCGTCGGCTCCAGATAATAGCCCTTGGCGAGCGGACGCTTGCCGCCGGCGGCGATCGAACGTCGCGCCTGGCGTGCACCGTCAATGTAGCCTTCGACCAACTGTCGTTGGCCGGCGGAAACAAGCGGGCCGATCTGGGTTTTGTCCTGGGACGGATCGCCCACGATCAACGAGCGGGTCGCCTCAAGAAAACCCTGCACAAAACGATCGTAAACCGCGCGTTCGACGAATACCCGGCTGCGCGCACAACAATCCTGTCCGGCATTGGCAAACACGCTCATGGGCGAGCTGGCGGCAGCTTGATCGACGTCCGCATCGGCGAAGATAATGTTGGGCGATTTGCCGCCGAGCTCGAGGGAGACGCGCTTGAGATCGCGCGCGGCGAGACTCATTAAACGCGAGCCGATCTCAGTCGAGCCGGTAAAAGAGACTTTGCGAATGCGCGGATGCCCCGCGAGGACGTCGCCGATGACACTGCCGGCCCCCGGCACGACCTGCAGGACGCCGGCCGGCAGCCCGGCTTGATGCGCCAACAGCCCAAGCTGAATAGCGGTGAGCGGTGATTGGCTGGCGGGTTTCAGGACCACCGCGTTCCCCGCGGCGAGCGCCGGAGCCACTTTCCAGCAAGCGATGGGGAACGGAAAGTTCCACGGCACAATGGCCGCGATCACACCCATCGGTTGGCGCAACGTGAAGTCGAATCCGCCCCGCGCCACCGGGATGGTTTGGCCATAGAATTTGCCGATCGCGCCTGCGTAATATTCAAAGACGCGCGCGCCCAATCCGATTTCATCCCGCGCGTCGCTGATGGGTTTGCCGATGTTGCGGCTCTCGAGGGCGGCGAGGGCCTCGAGGTTCTCCCGGATGCAGCGGGCGATTTGAAAGAGCGTCTCCGCGCGTTGCCGGGGGCTGAAATCACGCCATTCCTTGACAAAAGCTTGTTCGGCGCCTTCGACGGCGGCGTTAACGTCCGCGACGGTGGCGGCGGACACCGCGCAAAAAGCCTCTTCGGTAGCCGGATTGATCTGCGCGAGCGTTTTCCCATCGCCGCTGTCGCGCGACGTCCCGTTGATGAACAGCTTGGTTGAATAGGAAGACATGCGCCGAATGTAGTGGGCCGCTCAGCAAATGACCAGCGCTGGTGCAGGAGCGCGAATGGCGGGCCTTTGAGGGGGATTCGCAAACATTACAAGGATCACAGCGCGGCAGAGCCGCAACCAAATTCGAACATTCGAACCTCGGTGGGTTAATCCGACCTCATGTTCGCAGCGAGGAGACTGCAACTCGGTTTCCGAGCGTCGCCACACTTTGCAAAGTGTGGATGCGAGGACGAGAACGAGAAGGAGGAGGTCGAGGGGAACGGCAGATTCATGGGAGGTTCATGCGGGTTTCCACGCCTAGATTCAAGGGACGCGACTCCCTATCGGGGACCCCACGCCAACGGCGTGGGCATAAATCAGCCCGGGCAAACGCCGCAACGCGGCGTGCCGTCCTGGGACCACAGCGCACAGCAAATCGGCGCCCTGAATGGCGAGAGAACGAAAAAGCCCTCCTGAATAAATGCACAGGTTGGGGACCTGATTTTTCCCAGAGCAGCACAGCGGCAACCGAACCACGAACCGGGTGGTGGCGCAGAGTTGGGAGGACCACGGAGTACGGATTTCACGGATAAGAGCGAAGATTGACGCGTCAGTTGGCGAGCAACGGAACGGAGCATGAACATCCGTGTAATCCCCGCAATCGGCGGTCCAATGCCATTAGTGAACCAGGAGCGCTGTCACGCGCGGGGTTGAACAGAAGGCCACCAACAATGCGAAGCTTGTTTAGCAAGTCCTCCGTTACCTCTGCGTCCCTCCCGTTAAGTCCGGCGGTGCTGGCAGGTGGCGGACCAGAATCCAAGCCGGGCTATTTGTTTGACCCGAGTCCCAGAACTCACTCGGAGCCCAAAGGGGCAAGGGAATTGGGGGCAAGGGAATTTCACCCCTTCAGCAGCCGAGCTATCAGAGGCAGATTCTGGAAGAATCTTGTCTGAAGTGCATGATCCGCGTCATTTGCCGATGGGCGCGAAGCGAATGACGAACCCGCCGTCGGGGGCGACGTAGATTTTCATTTTGCCGCCAGGCCAGACTTCGGACGACTCGGTGGTGATCCGGTTGGGATTGGTTTCGGCGTCGAGGGCGTCTTTCCAGATGGTGGCGCGGTAGCGGGCGGCGTCCAGAAACGACAGCGACAGATCGAGTTCCAGGGGGCGTTGGGCGGACAAGGCCCCGACATACCAGGTCTTTCCTTGACGCCGGGCCGTCACGAGCAACTGCCCGACCTGGGCGGCGAGCACACGGGTCTCATCCCACCAGGTGGGCACCAACTTGATCAAATCGAATCCGGGCTGTCCTTCATAAGCGGCCGGGTAATCCGCGACCATGGGCGAAGGATTATCGAAGCAGACATACATGGCGAGCTGATGACAGCGCGTGCCGAGGACATTCGGGGCGACGTGGTGGGGTTTGAACTCAGCGCGGGTCACGGCGCGGAAGCCGCCGAGATGATAATCCATGGGCCCGGCGATCAGCCGCGTGAAGGCCATGTTCAGATCGTGCTCGGGCGTACAGCGCGCGCTCCATTTGAGGTACTCCAGGTTCAACGCGCCTTCGTGGTTCATCAGATTAGGATAAGTGCGTTGCCAGCCGGTTGGTTTCCAGACTCCATGCAGATGGATCAGGATATGATGCCGCGCCGCCGCTTGGAGCACGGACTCGGCAAACTCGACGGATTCCTGGTCGTCATGATCGAAGAAATCCACCATCATGCCGCTCCAGCCAAGCTTCTGGAAGGCGGTGAAAGCCTCTTCCACCCGCCCGCGCAGGGCGGCTTGATGCACCCAAGTCCACAACCGCACGTTCTTCGAGGCGGCGTAGCGGCGAATCGAGGCCAGGTCGAAATCCGGGCGCGGCCGCGTCACATCGGTGTCCGGTCCCGGTTCCACTCCTGGTTTGGACTGATAGTACCAGGGCGAGGTGGTTCCCTCCGTCGAGGTGAGTGAATGAATGGGGAGTCCATTCCGCGCGCAGAAATCGATGTATTGTTTGGCCATCCCGAAGGAAAGGATGGGCGGACCAGGATGCCCGTCGTAGACATCGCCGTTCCACCAGTGAAATGTGATCTTGCCGGGTTTGATCCAGGACACATCCTTGATCCAGGAAGGATCGTTCAGGCAATAAAGCGTCTCGGACTCGAGCAAAGCCCCCGGGCGATCGCCGATGAGCACCACGCGCCAAGGCGTCTGCAGGGGAAGCGGGCGCAACACCTTGCTGCCGTCTGGCCGGGGCGTCAGCCGGCAAACCAAGTCATCGCCGGCCTCCGCGCCAGGCGAACGCATCAGAGACATGCCCGCATAATGGCGCAGCGAAGCTTCCGTGATGGCGGCATAGGAGTTGTCATCCCAGGAAAACGTCAGCGGCATGTCCATGAGCACCCCGCGCTTGATCTCCGCGTACGGCACCCGCGCCACCTCATGTTCATGCGACGTTCTGTAGTTCTCAAGATACTGCACAAAGGCAGTCGGTTCGCCAGCCAGCCGGAACGAGGTGGTTTCATCCGTAATCGTGACCGACCGCGCCTGACCGCCGGCCGACGCCGGCAATTCGTAGCGCACCGCGACCGCGTCGTTGTAACAGCGGAAGACCACGTCCGTGCGACGGCGTTGCGGAGTTTCCAGAGTGAAACGGATCTCACGGAATCGATCGCGCGCGCGGGCTGAACGTCCAAATAACACTCGCACAGCTTGGTCAACCGCCCGGCTGCGCTCACGAATCGCGCGGACGCCCGCCATGAGGTCGCCGTCGGCCGCCGTAAGCAGTCCCAGCCGGCAGTCGGTCAGGATCGGTGTGCCGCGCAAGGTGGCCGACCACCGCGGCGTCTCCGTGGAGCCGGGCGCCGGCAGCTGGATGGACACCTGAATGCGGGTGTCGGGTGAACCCAACAGCCGGACGTCGTTGGCCGGCGCCGAGAACCCACAAAACTCCAGCAGCAGAAGGAGTCCGATGCTCGCGACCAGCAGGATTTGCATTTTGAGGGTCTGCCCACACCATTGCCGTGGGAGAAAACACTTGGACATACGGTGAGAGGTAACCGGACGAAGCTGGTCCGACAAGCCCGGAGAACCGCTGTCACGAGTGGCGGGCGCATTCACTAAATGCGCCCACGAGTCGAGGGAATGCGCTATTCCCACTCGATCGTGCCCGGGGGTTTGCTGGTGATGTCGAACACGCAGCGATTGACGCCTTTCACTTCATTGACGATGCGGCTGGCGATTTTCTCGAGCAGATCGTAGGGAAGGCGGACCCAGTCGGCGGTCATGCCATCCTGGGATTCCACGGCGCGCAAGGCGATGGTGTATTCATAGGTGCGTTCATCGCCCATCACGCCGACGCTGCGCACGGGCAGGAGCACCGCGAAGCTCTGCCAGAGGCGGTAATACCAGCCGCTGGATTTCATCTCTGCCACCACGATGGCGTCCGCGCTGCGGAGGATGGCGCAGCGCTGGGGAGTCACTTCGCCCAAGATGCGCACGGCCAGGCCAGGGCCGGGAAAGGGCTGTCGCTGCACAATTTCCTTGGGCAACCCCAATTCGAGACCCAACTGGCGGACTTCATCCTTGAACAGGCACTTGAGCGGTTCCACGAGTTCGAACTTCATCTTTTTGGGCAACCCGCCGACGTTATGGTGGCTCTTGATCATCGCCGCCGGGTTGCCCGCAATCGGAATGGACTCGATCACATCCGGGTAAAGAGTGCCCTGGGCCAGAAAGCGGGCTCGCCCGGCGCGTTTGGTGGCAGCCTGAAAGACCTCAATGAAAGTGCGCCCGATGATCTTCCGCTTGCGTTCCGGATCAGTGATCTTCTTCAACCGGGACAAAAACAGTTTCGAAGCGTTTTCATAGAGCAGCGGGATGCGAAAATTGCGTCCGAAGACCTGTTGGACCGTTTCGGCTTCCTGGGCGCGGAGCACGCCGTTATTCACGAAGATGCAGGTGAGTTGATCTCCGATGGCCTTATGAATCAGGGCGGCGGCCACGCTCGAATCCACCCCACCACTCAAACCCAGAATCACGCGTTCCCGTCCGACCTGGGCGCGGATGACTTCCACGGCGTGGTCCACATAGTTGCGCATGGTCCAGGTCTTGCCGCAGTTGCAAACGCCATGGACAAAATTGGCCAGGATCTCCTTCCCACGCGGGGTGTGCGCCACTTCCGGGTGAAATTGCAGCCCAAAAAAGCGGCGTTCGTGATCCTCGATGGCCGCATAGTCCGAGTTTTCCGTCGTGGCCACCGGAGTGAAGCCCCGGGGCAAAGCGGTGAGTTTGTCGCCATGCGAATTCCAGACCTGCAACTCCTGGGGCAACTTGCGGAACAGCGCGCAAGTGGGGTCCTTGATCATGAGGGTGCCTTTGCCGAACTCCCGTTTGAGGCCCGGCTCCACCTTGCCGTTCAGGAAATGGGCCAGCAATTGCATGCCGTAACAAACTCCGAGGATCGGGATGCCCAGCTCGAAGATCTCGGGCGAGGGCAACGGCGCTTTCCTGGCATAGACACTGGCTGGTCCTCCGGAGAGGATCAGGCCGCTCGGTTTGAGCCCGGCGATCTCCCGGGCCGCCGCGTTGTAAGGCAGGATCGTTGAATACACGTGGCACTCGCGGACCCGCCGGGCGATGACCTGAGTGTACTGCGACCCGAAATCAAGAATGACAATCTGCTCGTTCATCGAAAAAAGAAGGCGTTGTTTTTGAAGGCGAGCGGACGGTTTGGAAAGCCAAAAATTCGCTACAGTTGATGCAGCGAGGGCAGTGCTCTGAAAACAAACAGCCGACCCGCATTGGGTCGGCTGTCGGAAAATAACCGTGATCTAGAACTGAAGGGCGTCTTGAAAGCCGGCCCTGCAGCCGGCCGAACTTCAGCCTAATCCGGATGCCTAAGAATTACTTCTTAGGAGGATTGCACTTCTCGCAAACCTTGCCGTCTTTCTTGGCCTTGACGCAGCACTTGTGTTCGCATTCTTTGCCGGCAGCCTTGGCCTTTTCGCAGCAGGTTTCCGCACTCGCGATCCCCATGCTTCCGAGGAGGGCAACGGCGCATAGGATTGCACTGATCGACTTCATTTTGTTTTGCCTTTCTTGCCGCTGACCTCTTCGGTCGAGCGGTGTATCTGTTGTTATTCCGGTCGGCCACCCGCATGACCAAGGCGACTCAGCCTTATCATCGAGCGGAGTGATTACCGGCGGACTATAATCAGGTCCTCAGGTTTGACAACCCCGTAATTGAACTGGTTACGCGCCAGGAACAACGGATGAGACGGATGCCATCGGCCTGCGGAAAAGCGCCAAGCATGCAAGTATCTCGACATCAATGCTGTGAGTCTTCTTTGGGCGCGGCTGACGTGTGATCGTGAACGATGCGCCAACCTTCAGGGAGCCGACGCAGAATAAGTGTAAAGAGGCCTGATCCCTCGCCCTTGGATCCTTTCTGGTGCCAGCGACCAAAAGCCATCGCCGTGTCGGGACCGAGCATGGTTACTTCGAGACCCGAAAAGGTCGTTACCCCCATGGCCGCCGGGTCTCCGTACCGCTCCTTGTAGCGGTTGAAGACGTCCTGCCAACCCAACCTCAAGGTCCCCCCGGAAGCAAAATGGGTGTTTTCCGAGCGGGCGTAAGTCCCCATAAACCCGGCGAGGTTTCCCGCGTTCCATTCACGTAACTGTTGCTCCAACACCGCTCGCACCGCCGCCTCATCGTTCGCCGCCGTCGCAGTCGCCGACGAGGGCGGGGCGGTCGAAGAACAACTCAGGGCCAACGCCGAAACAGCGAAGACGAGGAGCACGCGGAGCCGGACGAGCGGATTCATGCCCGGCTTTGTGCATCCGCCGGTTTGCGTCGGCAAGCCCATTCCAATGCGGAAGGCGGCAGCGGAAGGCAAAATGCGATGGCATTGGCATTGCTCAGAAGAGTCTGCAGGCTTTGTCCCATTATGTTTGCGTTCGAATCTGTCTTAGTCGTGGACGATAACCGCAGTGCCCTCATGTTGCTTGGGCAGCTCCTAACTGGGTTAGGGGCCAAGCGGGTTTATCCGGTAGCCAGCGCGGAGGAAGCGCTTGAGGTTCTGGAGGAAGAAACCTTCTCCATCATCCTGGCCGATTATCGTCTCGAAGGCATGGACGGTGTGCAGTTTCTGGACAGATTACGTCGGGCGGGAAACAACACGCCGTTGATGCTACTTTCGGGTGCCCCTGAGCAGAAGGAGATCATTCGAGCCAGTGGCTATACAAAGGTCGACTTCTTCCCTAAACCGTTCCGCATCGCTGAGTTGAGCCAGGCGATGGAGCGACTCCTGGCGGCCTAGCAGCTACCCCGGCACATTCTGCCCCCATGGACCGTTTCACTTTTTCTGTAAGAATCGCCCCCGACTCCCGTAATTACCTAGTGAGATCGTTCCCCTCGTGTGAGGGGAACAGCGGGTTTCAGCACAAAAATCTGTGTGTGCGCCGAAACCCGCTTTTTCTTTTTTCCCCGGGAGTCCAAAGAAAAGGGGCGCAAACTTTGTTCGTAAGTCTTTTCCCTTTTTCGCGTATCCACTGGAAAGGGCCCCAGCGGCTCCAGCAAAACGCAGGACTAACGCCTATGAAAACCATTGTTTCCGTCATTGTCCTCATGCGGGTCATGATCTCCCTAGGGTTCGCCGAGCGCGAGACCGGGCAGGCGGCCGCGAATGGAACTGGGGACCCGCTGCTCGCGGTAGCGTTCGGTGGAAACGATCATCACTTTGTCGGAGTCGGGCGCGCCGGTGGAACGCTCGTTTCTCAAGATGGACAGATCTGGAACCCAGCCCTCCCCTCCTCAGCGGCCCGACTCCGTCACGTCATTCAGGTTGGCGACCTCTACGTTTCGGTGGGGGAACAGGGAGCCATCTTTACTTCAACGAACGCGCTGGACTGGAAGCGGTGCAACTCCGGGTTGACTGGAACGCTGCACGGGGTGGCCCATGGCCATGGGATCTTTGTGGCGGTGGGCGATGCCGGGGCCGTGCTCACCTCGACCAACAGCGTTCACTGGACGATCCGACGATCCCGGACTGCCAACGACCTCTGCAGCGTCACCTTCGGAAAGGGCCAATTCGTAGCGGTGGGACGGTCCGGCACGATCCTGCTTTCAACGCGAGGGGAGTCATGGAAATCCGCGCGGACGGGCACAGAGAGCCTGTTGCGCAGCGTGGCCTTTGGCAACGGCGTGTTTGTAGCCGTCAGCCCGAGTCGTGCGATTTTCACCTCGGCCGACGGCCGGATCTGGGCGCGGCAACAGTGCGACCGCGATGCGTACCTCTATGGGATCGCGTGGGTCCAGGATCGTTTCGTGGCCGTTGGGGCAGGTGGCGCCCTGCTTACCTCAGTGGAGGGCACACAGTGGACGGCGGCGGAGAGCGGGACCACGGCGGATCTTTATGGCTTGGCGACCGACACCCATTTGCTGGTTGGGGCGAGCGCTTCGGGCGGGATGCCGTTAAGTCCGGGGAAGAATCCTTTCTGGGCCGCGCAGTAAAGGGAGAGGGATTCTCGCGGTCTGCATGTTGATACTCACCGAGTTCGCGCTGGCGACAGGGGCAGTGCGCGTGCAGGCGCCCACCGTTCGCCGTTTTCTGAAGTCCGCATAAAAACATTGTCTTCCGCGGCCTACTGCTTAGTTTGGTCTTGGCCATGACGAAGACGTTCGCCGAACTTAAATTTCCCGGGCGATTGATTGCGGTTGAGGGGCTGGACGGCTCAGGCAAGTCCACCCAGATTTACCTTCTGAAACGCTGGCTCGAGCTGCAGGAGCTCAAAGTATTTTTCAGCGAATGGAACTCGTCCGACTTGGTGAAGGCGGCCACGAGCAAGGGAAAGAAGCGTGAGCTGCTCAGCCCGACGACCTTCAGCATCATTCACGCAACGGATTTTGCGGATCGCTACGAACGCCAGCTGGTGCCGCTGCTGAGGGCAGGTTATATCGTGTTGTGCGATCGCTACATCTTTACGGCGTTTGCCCGGGACGTCGTCCGCGGCTGCCCGCCCGAGTGGGTGCGGGGCATCTATGACTTCGCGGCGCTCCCTGATTTGACCTTCTTTTTCAAAGCGGATCTGGATGTTTCTTTACGCCGGATTCTGGACGGGCGTCCGCAGCTGAAATATTTCGAGGCGGGGATGGATCTGCGTCTTTCGGCCGATCCTTATGAAAGCTTCCGCATCTTCCAGGGGCGTATTCTGGAGCAGTATCTGGCCATGAGCACCGAGTTCAACTTCCTGGTCATCGATGCGAATCAACCGATTGAAGCCCAGCAAAGCGTGGTCCGGGAACTGATTGCCTCGCGGATCGACTTGTCGGCGTTCTCCGTCGAGAACAGCCACGCGCGTCTGCGCGCTCCTGCCCGCGTTGCCAAACCCATGGCCGCCGACGGATAATCTCTCAATCTCCAGATGGACAAACGTTCCAAGCCCTCCGCGCGCCGCTCCAACAACGGTCGCATTGTAGTGCCGGAAAGAACGGCGCGGCGCTTTTACGGGCACGGGTTGCCCAATGTGGACCTGGACCAGCTGGCGGGCCGTTTGATTGTGGTGGAAGGCGCCGACGGCAGCGGACGTTCCACGCAGATCGCCATGCTGACCCGGTGGTTGGAAGGTAGCGGGCATGCGACCGCACAGGTTGGGCTTAAACGCTCGACCCTGGTCAGCGAAGAATTGGATCAGGCCAAGAAGGGAAACATTCTCAGTCGCTGCACGCTCAGTCTTTTTTACGCTACGGATTTCGCCGATCAACTCGAGAACTCCATCCTGCCTGCCCTGAAGGCGGGGTTCATCGTGCTGGCCGATCGTTATATCTATACCTTGATGGCCCGCGACCTGGTGCGCGGCATGGACCCAAAATGGCTGGAAAACCTCTATAGCATTGCGCTGGTGCCTGACGCTGTTTTTTACCTGAGGGTTTCGCCGGAGATTCTCGTGCAACGCAATTTCGCGAAAGACTTCGGGCTCGACTATTGGGAAAGCGGCATGGACCTGGGCCTGTCCCGGGACATGTTTGACAGTTTCCTCAAGTACCAGGCGCTCATGGCCAGTCAGTTCGAACGACTCCAGGCCCCTTACGGATTTAGTATCATCGATGGCGATCGTTCCCTCGAGGAGATCAACTTGGAGATGCAACAAAAAACTGAACAAGTGCTGTCCCGGAAACGGCAGGCGGAGGTCCACCGGGCCGGCCGCACCGCGCCGTGAACGTCCTGCCGCACGCCTGCCGCGCCTCTTCGCGCAGCCGAATCCCGGCGTCGCATTCCTCGTCGGCATGGCCCGGCGTTGGGCGTGACCAGAACAACCCCAAAACCACCCGCCCCCATCCCACCTATGGCAGATAACGGCAGCAAAGCCCCTTATTACGTCGGGGTCGATCTGGGCGGCACAAAAATTCTCGCCGGCGTTTTTGGCGCCGATTTCGAGTGCCTCGCCCGGATGAAACTCAGCACCAAGGCTGACCGCGGCCAGGAACTGGTCATGGGTCGCGTCGCCCGCTGTGTGCAAGACGCCGTCGATGAATGCGATCTTTCCATGAAACAAATCCGCGGCGTGGGCATTGGCGCGCCGGGTGCCGTGGATGCCGAGGAAGGGCGGGTCATCTTTGCCCCCAACCTTGGCTGGAAGGACATCCCGCTCAAGAAAAGCTTGGAAAAGGAAATGGACGTTCCGGTGTTCGTCGAGAACGACTGCAAACTCCATACCTTGGGAGTCTATGAGGCCGAATTAAAAGCCAAACCCCGCCATCTCATCGGCATTTTTCTCGGCACCGGCATCGGGTCAGGACTCATCCTGGACGGCAAACCTTATCGGGGCCACAACGGCACCGCCGGGGAAGTCGGCCATATGGTCATCGATGTCAACGGACCCGAATGCGGCTGCGGCAACCGCGGCTGCTTCGAAGCCCTGGCCAGTCGGCGCGCCATCTTTCGCACCATTCAAACTGCCGTCAAAAAGGGCCAGGAAACCGTGCTCACCGAGATGCTCGGCAAAGATCTCGCCGACCTCCGCAGCGGCGATCTGCGCAAGGCCATCCGGCGCGGTGACAAGTTCGTCGAACGCGTCATCGAAGAAGCCGCCGAATACACCGGCATCGCCGTGGGCAACCTGATGAATCTTTTCAACCCTGAAGTGATCGTGCTCGGCGGCGGGATCATGGAGCAGCTCGAAGGCGAGATGCTCTCGATCATCGAGAAAGTCGCCAAGGCTCACGCCCTCCCCGGCACCGCCAAAAACGTCGAAATCATCGCCACCCGCCTCGGCGACGACGCCGGTATTACCGGCGGCGCCGTCCTCGCCTACAAGAAAACCAACGAAGGCAAGGGCTAGGAAAGCGGAAAGCGGAAAGCGGAAAGCGGAAAGCGAAAACGCACGAATCGTCCCGCCTACGCCCTGCGGGCAGGCCTCGTCCTCGTGCTCCTTCGTCCTCGATTTTGGGGGCTCTTCGGAACGAAGGGTTCATGGTCCCAATCCGCGTCAGAAATTTCGGAGGTCGAAGCTCTCCATGAACCTGACCTTCGGGTAGCAGCCGACGTCAGGAAGCCTGCCCTGAGCTTGTCGAAGGGGCTCACTCTATCCCCAACGCGTCCTCCGGGAAAAAGATCAGCTTCGTTACCTCGGCTGCTACGTAAGATTGGCTTGGGTTCATGGCCCCAATGCGCGTCCAAAAATTGGAGGTCGAGGCTACCCATGAACCGACCCTCAGGTAGCAGCCGACGTCAGGAGGCTCACTCTACCCCAACGCGTTCTCCGGGAAAAAGATCAGAGCCCTTCGACAGGCTCAGGGTGTACCTCGTGACCTCGGCTGCTACGTGAGATTGGTGGGTTCATGGTCCCAATCCGCGTCCAAAAGTTGGAGGTGTTCCCTACCCATGAACCGACCTTCGGGGACTCGAAACTCTTGGCCTTCTCACCCCTCACCCTGGCCCTCTCCCCGTTGAGGGGAGAGGGATTAGGTTCATGGCCCCAATGCGCATGTAAAGCAAATGGAAGCTACCCATGAACC
>DATLUX010000255.1:0-25540 GCA_035577805.1 Verrucomicrobiia bacterium | reverse complement strand
CTCTTGCCATTGCTGTCCCGCCGTTTCGCGGCGCGACGTCAAGGCCCGACGCAAATCCACACAATGTTCATACCGATGCGCCATGTGACGACGAGCCACTTCCGCGTAAAGCTGCCCCGTTTGCTTCGCGCCCAGGAGGCGGGCGCCGGTGACAAGCGCGCCATTTTCGCTCCCATCGTAATCGCGCGTCACCACTTCGGCGATGAACTGGTCCATCAATGAAGCCTGACCCAAATCGGTCAACAGCTCCAAACATGCCGTCGCGCTTCTCCGGTCGGTCGGGCCGCCGGTAACCGAGATCGGCCGGCGCGTCCGCCCACGCCTTCACCAATCGCTGCGCCAGCGCCACAGTTTCTTTTCTCGCGGCTGGAGGTGCATCCTTGGCCTGGCATCTCTCGATACATTCCTTCAAATAGGGCAGCGCCGCCGCCACGCCCGATTGAAGGAGGACTTCTGCGTAGCGCGCGCGCCGCCAGATCACCAGAGCCGCACGATGATACGAACGCTCAAAACTGGCGCCTTCATCGGTTGATTGGCCATCCGCCCCTTGTAGTCTGCGGCCGGTCGGCGAGCTGGGCGGCTGACCAAGGCCAGTGACTCATCCTAGGATCGGGCAGGACGCTCTTGCATCTGAACTGGGCTTGATCTCGAATAAGAATTATCAAACCGCCAATGACTTCATCCCAATCAATCAAGGTCGCTCTCGTCACGGGAGCGGGATCAGGCATTGGTCGGAGCGTAGCTCTGGCCCTCTCGCGCGAGGGATACTCGGTCGTTTTGGCGGGCCGACGCGCCAACGTGTTGGAAGAGACCGCGGCAGCGGCCCGTGCCCACCAGTCGGAGGCGGACATCCTTGTCGCAGCCACCGATGTCACCGATCCGGTGAGGGTGGAGGCACTGTTCTTCAAAGTGCGCGAGCGTTTCGGCCGCCTGGACTTACTCTTTAACAACGCCGGAATCGGCGCGCCACCCGTGCCTCTGGAGGAATTAACCCTGGAACAATGGAACTTGGTTCTGAACAGCTGCTTGACTGGCGCCTTTCTCTGTACGCGCGAAGCTTTCAAATTGATGAAAGTGCAGCGACCTCGAGGCGGACGGATCATTAATAACGGCTCGATCTCCGCGCATGCGCCCCGTCCCAATTCGGCGCCCTACACAGCGGCCAAGCATGCGATCGCGGGCCTCACGAAATCCTCTTCGCTGGATGGGCGCAAGTATGACATTGCCTGCGGTCAAATCGACATCGGAAACGCCGCGACCGAGATGACGGCCAAAATGAAACACGGTGTTCCGCAAGCCGACGGGTCGATCACGGTTGAGCCTACCATGGACGCGGAATATGTCGCCCGCGCCGTCGTGTACATGGCGAGCCTACCGCTGGATGCCAATGTGCCGTCCCTCACGGTGATGGCGACGAAGATGCCCTACGTCGGGCGAGGATAGAACGGCTGCGGAGTTGGAGAAGCTCTGTCAGAGGCCGGTGCCTGGCGACATCAAGATGCTGCTCATCGACGCCAAATATTTACCGAATCGAGACGCTTCTATCGCGCCCAAACGCTTCGCTGAAGCAAAGCGCGTGCGATTAGTTTTGTTTCTCCAGTCCGGCGAACAAAGGCGTACTGAAGTAACGTTCCGCCCGGTCGCATAACATGGTCACGACGGTTGCTTCGGGACCGAGGGCAGCAATCAACCGGAGCGCCGCCACCACATTCGCGCCAGAAGAGGTTCCGACCAGGAGTCCAAACTCGCGATGAAGGCGCCGTGTCATCGCCAAGGCGTCGGCGCTGGCCACCTTGATATGATCATCGAGCGGCGCCTCGCGTAAGAGCGGCGGCACAAAGCCATCTGCGACGCCTTCGATGAAATGGCAACAGGGACACTCACCGGCCAGCAAGGCTTGTTCGGCGGGCTCCATGGCCACGATCCGCGCTCCTGGCCATCGTCGCTTGATCGCCTTGCCGCAGCCGGCCAGCGTCCCGCCGGTGCCGAAGCCGGTTACGAACCCGTCGATAGGAACAGTGACCTGTCGGATAATCTCCTGGCCGGTGTGGAGTTCGTGATCCTCGACGTTCAGTGGATTCTCAAACTGTCGCGGGAGGAAGTAACGAGGATCTTCCGCCGCCATTTTGCGGGAGAGCTCAATGCCGGTTTGATACTGACCGGCACTGTCGAACAAGATCAGTTCGGCGCCTAATTGCCGGATCAAAAGTCGGCGCTCCTCGCTCGCGCCGCTGGACATGAGAATGGTGACTCGGTGCCCGAGGGCGGCACCGACCATCGACATGGCAATCCCAGTGTTGCCGCTGCTGCACTCCAGGATGATTGAGTCGGTTCGCAGCTGGCCGCGCTGTTTCGCGTCGAGGAGCACATGCTTGGCCAGACGGTCTTTGACGCTGCCACTGGGATTCAGAAACTCACACTTGGCCAGGAGCGTCACGCCTTCGGGTTCAAAGCGGAGCCCTGTCACAGGCGTGTTGCCAATCAACGAGAGCACCGCGTCGGAACGTTGCATTGGCGTGTTCATAGCGTTCCTATAAGTGCCGCGTGCATCCGCGTCAACCTTGACTGGTGCCTTTTGTGGCTGGTGTCACCTGAGTAACTTGATGGCAGAAGGATGGAGGGCAGAAGGATGGGGCAGGGACTGACCTCCGCTGTGGATCCGACAGTCCGAGCCGGGTCTAAGGTTCATTAACTCCCACCTTCGACGGCAGTGTCTGAAACCCGAATCCCGTCAGAATCTTCTGTCCTTCTGCGGAAGAGACCCACTCGAGAAAAGCCCTGATCCGATCATTCTGATGGACGCGATTCCCATAGCGTAGATTCCGCTGGCCAACGGATAATCGCCTGTCCGAATTCTGGCGAAACAAACCTGATAGTGGCCGAGCTTTCCGGGTTCAGTCCCGCCCACATCTTGCCTCCCACGACGATGGCCGTGTCGGGGTGGCTTTTGGCATAAGCTTCCGCCCAACTGACCATGGGAACCACCAGCAGGTCGGGCCCAGTCACGTTAATGCTGACCCTGTCCGCCGCGGGCGTCCATAACGACCCGCTAAGCAGGACCGCAACGATCATGACGCGTTCCGGTCTCGAATGGTTGATCTCATGAGTTGAAAACCAAATAAAGTATGGTTCCCACAGTGGCAATCGCCAGCGTGAGCCCGATCTCAAGCCAGTTGATCTTCTTAAAGGTGAACTCACTAGGCCAGTCATCATCTTGCGCACTCACGGAATGGGCATCTCTGGGGACCAGCCTGGCGGCATTTGCCAGGAGGGAGCGTCGGCGCGGTACCGGTAAAGATTTGTGTAGGCTCCGGTGGCCCACGCGAAGGCGATCGCTGGGGAGCCACCGCGATTAAAGGTTGCGATGCAAGCATTCGTATCGAGTGAAACACGACTCGCGACCCAGAAATGGTCTTCATGATGGACGTAGAAGCGCCGCCAAGCGGCTCCGGGCTGACGAACGACAAAGCTGGTCTTGAACCATGGGAACTCCTTGAAGCTTGTTTGCTGAACGATGCACATCTCTACGCCATCCGGCGTGAGAGTGCGGCCGATGATACGGGGCCCGACCATACGCCCCGGCAACAACCAAACGACGAGCACGCCAACGATCACGGCGAACCCGAGTGCGCACACGCGAAGCGTTCGACGGCGAGTCCACCGATGTCCTGGTCTGACTGCTGTCATTGCTGTCATTTATGTGTTGCTATCACGGATCAGCTTTTGGAATTGGGCCAGCACAAGTCTGTTCCAGATTGCCATTGGGCGCAACGCTCAAACGGTCTTGGCTGGGTGCCGTCGGCATGTTTTCATGGAAGCATGTTGCGGTGGATCCAGGAACGCCGAAGACGCAGGCTGCTTCTGGCGTCGTTTCCGGCGGCGTGGCGGCGGATGTTGATGGAGAGTTTCCCGCTGTTTGCGCGCTTGTCCGCCGCGGATCAGCGGGAGTTGGAGGGGCACATCCAAGTGTTCCTGGCCGAGAAAGCGTTCGAAGGCTGCGGCGGACTTGTGCTCACAGACGAAATGAAAGTCATGATTGCCGCGCAAGCCTGCCTGCTGCTGTTACATCGCCGAACCGATTACTACCCGGGACTTCAGTCCATTCTCGTTTATCCCTGCAGTTATTCGGTCGAGACCAAGCATTACTCTGACCACGGTGTGGTCACGGAGGGTCGCGCCTCGAGGCTGGGAGAATCCTGGCAGCAGGGAGCGGTGGTGCTCGCGTGGGATGCCACCTTGCACGGGGCCAGGAGCGCTGATGGCCAGAATGTCGTGCTTCATGAATTCGCCCATCAACTGGACCAGGAAGATGGTCGAGCGGATGGCGCGCCGATCCTGACCAACAGCTTGCTTCGTGGCCGCGCCGATCGATATCGCGCCTGGACGCGCGTGTTCCGCTGCGAGTTCGAGCGCTTGCGGCGCGAAGTCAGCGCCAACATCAGAACGGTGATGGATGCCTACGGCGCCACGGATCCGGCCGAGTTCTTCGCCGTGGCAACGGAATGTTTCTTTGAGAAGCCGGACGAGATGTTGAAGCAACATCCCAACCTCTACGCCGAATTGCGGAGCTTCTACCAGCAAGATCCGGCGCAGTGGAAGTGATCCACCCCCTAAGCCGTGGTCGGCGTCTCGCTCGCGACGGGTTCCGCGGCGCCGGCGCTCAGACGTTTCAGTTCATAAAGCAGATGAAGGATGACGGCGACCAGGCAGAGCATAACGAGGAAAGTGACCGTGCCGAGGGCTCCGGCCATGTTGGGTAAACCGCGACCAATAATCGCGATCAACCCGACGACACACATCAGGCAGATATAAGCAATCCGACAGAGGACGGCCCGGCTCACCAAATCGGCACGTTGCCGTCCCTGGGCGATCTCCATCAAACCGCCCAACAGAAACCACATCATGGCGCCATCCAAAGCGATCTGGGCGATCCGGAGGGTCATTCCGAAATAGCCGTGGAAGAAGAACCCGGCGATCGAGACGGGAACAAGCACCCAGGAGAAAAAGCGCGCCAGATTGAAATGGCGGGATGAGCTCACCAATCCCGCCGCGCCCAGGGCGACAAGGATGTAGCCCACAAAATCCGGGAGGATATCGAAGGTCCGCACGCGCACGTCCACGGCAATGAGGACCAGGCCCCAGAAGATTTGTCCGAGTCGAGCAGTCATGTTTTGCATAGCGATAATCGGCCGGTCTGGGTTCGTCCGAGACCAGCACAAAAGGGATCATCGACAAAACGGGCGCGTGCCTGAAACGGGATGGGGCGGCTGCCGGCGGCACCCCCGTTAACCCGTTGAGGGGAGAGGGAGTTCCTATCGGTTGACAAGGACTTGCTCAACGGTGTGAAGTGGCTCCCAACCATGAATCCAGTTCCTACGACATTGTTCCGCCGCGCTGACTGTCACCAGAGCGCGGACCGGGCACGCATCGGCATTATTTTACGCGGGCGCCTGGTGTTGGGTGTGCTGCTGGTGGCGTGGGCGGGGTGTGCGGCGTTCGAAGCGGGAGCGGCGCCCGCGGTGTCTCCTCTTTCGCCTGCCGAGGCGTTGCGTTCCTTCGAATTGGAGCCGGGCCTGCAAGTGGAGTTAGTGGCGGCCGAACCATTAACGGTGGCCCCGTGCGCGGTGGCCTGGGATGGACAAGGCCGTTTGTTCGTGGCGGAGAATCGCGGTTATCCGACGGGCGGGCCGGAGGGCGCGCCGGTGGGCCGGATTGCGTTGCTCACGGACTCCGATCACGATGGCATCCTCGATCGCCGAACCGAATTTGCTACTGGATTGACGTTTCCCAACGGGCTGATGCCCTGGCGCGGAGGTTTGATCGTGACTTGCGCGCCGGACGTTTTTTATTTCAAAGACACCGATGGCGACGGCCGGGCCGATGAAAAGGAGGTGTTGCTGACTGGGTTCGCCACCAATGCGAGCACGCAATTGCGCGTGAACCGGCCGCTGCTCGGTCCGGACGGCTGGGTTTACCTGGCCAGTGGGTTGAGCGGCGGACGCATTACGGCGCCCAAACGGCCGGGCGCGCCGGCGCTCGAGTTGCGGGGAGACTTGCGTTTCAAACCGGACACGGGCGAATACGAGGCGCTGGACGGCAAATCGCAATTCGGCCAGAGCTTCGATGATTTCGGCCGTCGCTTCGGAGTCTTTAACCGTGTGCAGGTGCAACACTTCGTCCTGCCCTCGCATTATGTGGAACGGAATCCGCACCTGACCTCACCGGGTGTTTTGCAGAATTGCCCGGAACTGATCGAGAATCCGCTCATGCGCGGGGGCGGAGCGGCCGCACGGATCTATCCGATTAGCGCTAATCTCACGACGGCGGATTCGCATGCGGGAACGTTCAGCGCCGCTTGTGCCATTCACGTTTACCGGGGGGGTGCCCTCGGGGAAGCTTTCGTCGGGAATGCGTTCACGTGCGACCCGACCGGCAACCTCGTGCACCGCGACCAACTGATACCAGTAGGGGCCACCTTCGCGGCCCGGCGCAGCGCGGGCACAGCCGAGGTTCTGCGCAGCCGTGATGACTGGTTTCGGCCCGTGTTTCTTGAGACAGGTCCTGACGGCGCCTTATATGTCTGCGACATGTACCGCAAGACCATCGAACACCCGGAATATTTGCCGGCGGAAATCCGCAAGCGGACAGATTTTGACGCGGGCAAAGACCGGGGGCGCATCTGGCGGATCACCGCAAAGAAATCCGACGCAACCCCGGTCCAGGCGGACACTGGGCAGGCGGACGCGACGGGCGACCTGACCGCTTTTTCGAGTCAACGTTTGTTGGCGGAGTTGAACGCCACCAATCTGTGGCGGCGCGAAACGGCATTTCGTTTGTTCGTGGAGCGCAACGACCCGTCTTTAACCGAGCCGTTGCACGCTCCACAAAGGAACACGCCGTTTCCGCCGGGGATAGCGTTGCGGTTGCATCTGCTGGCTTTCCTGGGGGCGTTGTCCGAGTTCGACGTGCGCGTGGCACTGGCGTCATCATCTCCGGGAGTTCGCGAAGTGGGCCTGAAGTTAGCGGAACCCCTGCTGGCCCAGGCGCCGAGTCTGCAGGAGGCCGTGCTCCGCAGTGGACGGGACGCGAATGCGCGAGTGCGCTTTCAAAGCGCGCTCGCCCTCGGTGTCGTCGTGAGCAGCGGGCGCGACCAAATGCCGACCGAGGCCTTGCCGACCCTGGCCTGGGTGGGAACGAGCGAAGGGGCGGACAAATGGACGCGCGCGGCTGTGTTGAGTTCGGTCAATGGCCGAGAGCAGGAATTCCTGCGGACCTTGCTCCAGGTTGGATCATCAGACGGCCCGAGGCGTGAGCGGAGCGGGAGGAGTTCGGCCGACAATGGTCGTCGCCAGAATAGCGACGAGGCGCTGGCCTTGATGTTCGAGCTGGGCCGCGTGTTGGCGGCGGCAGTTCCCGCGGCTGAACAGCCGGCGTTGGTGCGGGAACTTCTTGCTGCACAGGAGGCGGCGACCAACCGGGCGCGGGCCGCCTTAACCGGGTTAAGCGAGACGCGCCTGGAAGTGGTACGAGATGTTCTGGCATCAGAAGCGACGGCCGCGGGCACACTCCGGGAATGGTTTGGTGTGGCCCGGCGGGAATTAGCGGACGGGTCCCGTCAGGTGGTTTTGCGTCAACGCGCTGGGCAATTGCTCGCTGTCGAGGGCGAAGCAGCGAACGCGACGTTGTTAAGTTGTTTGCATCCTGGCGAGGCGGGCGAACTCGTTGCGAGCGTGGCGCGCGTGTTGAGTCAACCGGCCAACCGAGCTGGCGTCCGGGAATTGCTGAGCAGTTCGCGTTGGTCAGCCTACACCCCGTCGATGCGCGGCGCGGTCTTGGCGGCAGTGTTGAGCCGACCGGAACATTACGGGGCACTACTGGACGCGATCGAAGGAGGTCAATTGCCCGCCAGCGCTCTAGCGGCAGGACAGAGGGATCAGTTAAAGCGAGCCAAGGACGAGGCGGTGAAACAACGAGCGCAAAACCTGCTGACGCTCCCAGGCAGCGGTGATCGCAGGAAGGCATTCGAGGCCGCCAAAGGTTGTTTGGAACTCAAGCCTGTGCCTAGTAATGGCCGGAGAATATTTGGTAATCTTTGCGCCCCGTGCCATCGACTCGATCAGGGCGGCGTGGCGGTGGGCCCCGATCTGTTTGATATCCGCAACCAACCCAAAGAGACCATCCTGCTGCACATCATCATTCCGGAACAGGAGATCGCACCCAACTTCGCCAACTACATTTGCGAAACGAAGGATGGACGAGTCATCACCGGTCTCATTTCGTCCGAAACGGCCGGCGCCGTGTCTCTACGGCAGGCTCAAGGGGTGGAGGAGACGGTCTTGCGCACCAACATGTTAAGCCTGAAGGCGAGTCCGCTCTCGCTCATGCCGCAGGAGTTGGAAAAGGGCCTGACGCTGCAGGAGTTGGCGGATCTATTGGCATATGTTAAAGGGGAGTAGGTACTCTGTAATCGGGTTCGCTCTTTACGGTTGAATAGGGGGAGAAGGTGGTGGCAGTGGCGGTAGACGGTAGAGGGTAGGCAGTGGGCTGGCACGGAGCGCGGGCGGTCTCCGAGCGCAGCGATTCTCTCCGCTTAGCCGGGGGCTTGGGTTGGCGTTAGGCTCCCGGCGGCGGGGACTCGCCGTGAGCGGGGACCGCCCGCGGATCCAATTGAGGCAGGTTTCAAGAGTCGGGGACCCAACCCATCAGCTGATTGATCACGGTCATGGCGGCGGGGTCATCGGGGAACATCACGGGCAATTCGGTGGAGCGCACGGTGCTGTCGCCGAGGCGGCGGACTTTCGCTTTGACGGGACATCCGCACGCGCTGTAGATGAAGGTGAATTCGCACTCCTGTCCGTCGGGCCACCGGTCTCGCACCAGCGCGCCGGCATCACGCAACGGGATATCCAACACACGTAGGATGTCCTTGGACCCATCCAACACGGCCGAGCGGCCCTCCGGGTCCTTCATGATCACCGTTAAATTCTTTTCTCCAGGTGCATTCTTGGCGGATGGAATGATGCGCGCTTTCCAGAGGACTTCGCCGGTGCGCCGAAAGATCAGCTCGCCCAGGCCGGGTTTTTCCATACTGACATGCATCGACATGTGCAGTTTGCCCTCTGGGGTGGCTTCCCCGTAAGCATCCAGGATGGCGAACGTCCGCCCGCGTCCATCGGCCGGTTGAGAGCGGCGTTCCACCTGTTGCAAAGCGTCGCGGATGCTGGGGGTTGTCCCGCCAAAATCCAATTCCACCGTGACCATGACGGCCTGGGCCACTTCGTTGGTGGTCAAGGCGGCCGTGGGCGGAGTAGCGGCGGACGGCGTTGCAGCGCTGGAGGGCGCCGTGGCGGTGACGGCGGCGGGCGCGTTGGCCGGTTCTCGCATCCCGCGCCAGGCCGCGCCCGCGGCGACGGCGACGAGCGCGGCCGCCAGGCCGGCTACGACCCAGACGGTCTTCTGTTTAGCGGCCGGCCGTTCTTTGGGCGGTGGGCGGTTGGCCGTCTTTGCTTTCTTTAACTTGCTCATGACATCCGTTTCGGGATGTTGCAATGATTACTTAAGCAAACTTCGTTCGGTTCTTACGCTAACTCTGCAAAGCCTGGGCGAGGCAACGCAACTCGGCCTCGATTTCGTCGGGGGCGGAAACCGTGTGAGCGACGACCGAACGCAACACTTGGGCATAACGCCGGCGAAACCGGTGAACGGCGACCGAGAAGGCGCCTTCGGTCATTTGGAGTGGCGCGGCCGCCTTTCCGTAATCGTCACGGGAACCTTCGGCGGAAAGGAAGGGTTTCAAGTGATCGAAGAGCGTGCTTTTGCCGGCCTGCTGGAATTCTTCGCGCAGCTGAGTCATGGCCTGGTCCATCACGGTCACGGCCCAACGCTGGTCATAGAATCGTTCTGGCGTCCCTTCGATAGCCGGCTCGCTAACATAACGTTCTTCGGCCTGCAGGTCGTCCCACGAAACAAAATTCTGTTGGCCCCCGCCGCGTTTGGTGGCCTGGCCGCGATGCCATTCCGACACGAGAAAGTTATTGAGGGAACTGAGCAGGAAGGTTCGAAACTTGCCTTTTTCCCGGGCGACATTGCGCAGAAAATCGCGTTGCAATAAGCGCGCGAAAAATTCCTGGGTCAGATCCTGCGCATCGGCCACCGGCACACCGCGGCGACGCACGAAGGCATAAAGCGGATACCAATAAGCGCGACACAACAGCTCGAGCGCCCGCGGTGGGCCGTTCGACGCCTCTTCGCGGGCGGCCAGCACCACGCTCCAGTGCGTTGTGCGGAAAAAGCCGTCCGGCGTGGACGTTTCCCCAGCCTGGCCATGGTCGGCCGCGCTCATCCCCACAATTCCAGCACAGGTTGTTCCTCGCTCAACGGAAAACCCAATAACGATAGCCCGCCCACGGGCAGCATTTCACGGCGGCTGACCATTCCCCGAACGCGCGTACGCGCGACGGCAAGGGAAAGCGTCAACATACGTTCAGCAACGGGCTTCGCCCACCCGGCCAGTGTTGCTTCTTGGCCCAAGGGGCGGTGCCCACACCTATCAGCTCGTTTATGCCACGCTCGACGGACGATAGTCGAGCGCAGATGACTGGCAGAAAAATGACGGGCGGAGGAGGCAGAAAGGCGACTGGCAGAAAGATGAGAGAAAAGGAACCAGGAACGAGGAACCAGCAACCAGGAACGAGGAACCAGCAACCAGCAACCAGCTACTCCAGGTCCGACGTGACGACCTGGAGGATATCTTGTTCGCGTTGCTGGAGGAGATGGCCGAGGGGAGTTAAGACCGCGCGATAAATCAACATCGCTGCACCCGCCAACAGGAGGGAGAGCAGAAGGTTGACGGGCACCAGCGCTGAGCCGCCAGCCATTTGCCAGAGCAAACCCGCCAGAGGCGCGATGTAGACAGGCAACAACAGCACCGGTAACAAGGCCGTGCCGGCCAGGCCCAGCAGCATGGCTTTCACCGGCACCTTGGCGGCCTTCATCGAGCCGGGTTGAACCCGATACGGCGCAATGATGGAAAGACAATTGCCCGCCAAACAAAGCACCGCCAGCATCGTCACGAGTTGAAACAGCGCGGCCACCGTGTCAAGCACCGGCAGCCGGGCCAGGAATGTCCCGAGGCTCAGCAGAAGAAATCCTATCCCGAACACGACCGGGACGGCAGCGAGATTCTTCCCGAGCAGAACGAGACGGCGATCGGTGGCGCTCAGCACAAAGGTGCGGAAGCTTTGCCGATCGTACCCGAACTGATTGGAGAAAAACTGGAATAACAGAAACCACAGCATACTGACGACGCCGCTGGCCAGAAAGGGCTTCGCCGCCTCCGGCAAGGCAGAGCGTGTGCGTCCCAGGAAGATGACTCCAAGGACAATCGTGGCCAGCAGTGGCATGGCAAAGGCCATCTTTACTTCGGGCGCACGCGCGAGCGACCGGAACGTGGCCAACGCGACCGCCTGAGCCTCCTCCGGGATGCCGCGTAGTTGCGTCTCCAGCAGGCCGCCGCGGTACGGGGCTGGCCTTGGTTCGCTCTCGGCCGGGGCCGGTGTTATTTGAGGTCGAGACGACAGCTCGCCTGCCACGCTAGGGCTGGAGCTGGACTTGGCGCCCGACGCGGCTTTGTTCCCCACGTCTCCCTGGTAATAGCGCAGGGTGGTTCGATAGGCCCGACGCAACCCCAGCAGGCCCAACAGCACGCAGCCGCTGCCCTCGAGGAGGGCGGCCCAGGCTCGTCCTTCGGCCAGGTGCCGGGCGCTGTCGGGGAGCCAAAGCAACGGCACGAAGGGATGAATGCGGACCACCGTCGCGAGCATCTGTTCGCGATCTTCTTTTCGCTTTTCGCGGGCCGCTTGAGTTTCCTGAGGCTTCAGACCGCGATGGGAAGGTGAAGGCTCGCGGGTCCGCAGCACGTTGAAGTAAAGATTCGGGAGTTGCCCTACCAGCATCATAGCCATAGCGATGCCCACCACGATGGTGCGCCGGCGCCGTTGATTCGCCATCAAAGCAGCCAGCCATCCCCGCAGACAATAGGTCCAGGATGTGATCAGAAAAAGGAAGCCCACCACGGACGGGATCAGAATCACCATGATCACGCCCCGTCCCCAAACCAGCCCCAGCGCCAATCCCAACATAGCGGGGGCCAACACGATCAAACTCAGGGTCAGATGCGACGCCAGATAATTAAACACGAACACCTGGCGCAGCGAGACCGGCAGATGCATCAAGCGCGCCAGATCGATGCTTTCCGAGCGCTGCAGCTCCGCCACCAGCCCGATTAACCAAAAGAAAAGGAAAGCGACGATCAGGCCGTCCCAAACCAACATGAGAATCTCCGGCGCCAATGGCCCGAAGATAGTCCCGCCCAGGAGCAGCCCGGCGACTCCACCTCCCATCGCGGTCAAGCCGGCCACGCCCAGCATCAGCATCGTCAGCACGCGCGACAACTCGCCGCTGCGCTGCAGTTGATTGCGCGATAACCGCCAGCGCAGCCATAAAATGGTTTTGAACTGAGCCCAGTTCATCGGCGGTTCAACCTTCCAGCCAGCTTAACTTGCGTGCTTCCTGATGGCCGCCGCCAAGGACTTCCAAAAATTTATCCTCCAGGGATGCGCCTTGACGGAACTCGGCCATGGAGCCCTGATGCACGAGCCGGCCCTGGGCGATGATGCCGACGTCCGTGCACAGTTTCTCGACGATCTCCAGCACGTGCGAGGTGAGAAAGATCGTCGTGCCGCGTTCGACGCAACGCTTGAGCATATCGCGCAAGACCCGGGAGGCCACCGCGTCGACTCCTTCGAACGGTTCGTCCAGGAAAAGCAAATCCGGATCGGGGAGCAAAGCCGCGGCCAGCGCCAGTTTCTTCTTCATCCCATGCGAAAATTCCAGGGTCAGCTTCTTTTCGTCCTGCGCCAGATCCATCAGGGCCAGGAGCTCATGACAACGTTCGCGCACCACATCGATCGGCAACAAATACATGCGCCCGATGAAGGTGAGGTACTCGCGGGCCGTGAGGTTATCGAATAATCCCAGCTGCTCGGGCACCACCCCGATGCGGCGTTTGATCTTCAAGGCGACTTGGGGCTGGCTCATGTCTTCGCCAAAGATCCGCATCGAACCGCTGCTGGGCGCCAGCAGGCCGGTCAACATCTTCATCGTGGTAGATTTGCCGGCGCCGTTGGGCCCCAGGAAACCGTAAAAACGGCCCTGCACCACCTGCAGGTCCACGCCTTGCACGGCACAGAAATTTCCAAAGTGCCGAGTGAGCCCGGCCGTTTCGATGGCTAAATTCATTTCAAACCGTTCACGCAACAGACCGCCACTCTGCGCCCCGTCGAGGGGGGCGGCTTCCGCCTGCGCTTCTCGTTTTCATGATTTCATACGATCACAGGAAGGTAAAACGGGGCTCGCCTATGTAACAGGTCTCACCGGTTAACTCCACCAAATATTCCTCCGGGTCCTCAGGTCCTCAGGCGCTAACCGCTGGAATCCCCTCTCCCCTCAAGTTCCTGTTTAGCGCGCGAGGGAGCGCGGCGTTTACGCCGCTTCAATGTCCGGCGGGTCGGCCGCGATGGGAGTTGCAGGCGCTTGCTCCGATTCCCAACTTGAAGCGGGCTGAAAGCCCGCGCTCCGGGGACGTTAAACAGGCCCCGGCCCTCTCCCCGTTGAGGGGGTTGAGGGGAGAGGGGGATTGGCAGTGATCGCAGGCAGTTGCACCACCAGCTCCTCACCGGAAAAGTCCAGGTGCACAAAATCGGCCGGCCCGCCCACTTTCAACCCGTGAGTGAGTCCCATCAGTTCGGCGGGCCCGGAGGCGGCGCGGTCCCAGACGTCGCGCCAAGGGCAATCGAGCATGCGCGCGGCGCGCAGGACCCCGTCGATGGGGCGGAGAGCGCTGCCGGCAAAATTCGCGCTGCCGGGCAGGCGCACGACTTGGTCGGCGCCCACCTGGAGTTGGAGGCGGCCGAGTCGATAATGGCCGGGTCCAGCGCCGGCGGCCGCCATGGCGTCGGTGGTGTAGTAAATGGATTCAGCCGGAAACAACCGATGGATCAGTCTAAACAAGGTCGGCGAGACATGGATGCGATCCGGGATGAGGCCGATGATCAGCCCGCTGGTTTCGAACACGCGCCACAGAATGTTGTCGTGACGATCCAGATCGCGCGGGCATCCATTGCCTAGATGGGTGAAGGCGCGGGCGCCGCTTCGCACGGCTTCCGCGAGAATGTCGGCCGACGCGTTGGTATGGCCGAGGCTGACTCGCATTCCCAAACGGACAGCTTCCGGAATGAGGTGGAGGGCACCGGTGCGTTCCGGAGCAATGGTCAGGAGCAACGGATCGGGGCCGGCGACGTGACGAAGTTCCTGCAAATGCGCCGGGGTAGGGTCGATCATGAGCGCGGGATCATGGGCGCCACAGAATCCCGGAGCCGCGCAGAGAAAAGGCCCTTCGATATGCCATCCGACCACGGCGGCTTGCAATTCGAGGGATTGCGCCCGCAAAGCGCGGTACTGGCCCAACCGTCGCAAGAGCCGGCCCCACTCGTCCGTCACCAGCGTGAGGAGATAACGACCACATCCATCTCTGGCCAGTTGCCTCGTGGCCAGAAGCAGTTCCTCGAGCGATACCGCATCCTGCTGAAAATCGATTCCGCCATACCCGTTGACCTGCGGATCCAGCAAGCCCGGAGCAATCCACAGCTCCGGCGAACAAGAATCGACCGTGGTCACTTCGGTGATCTGCCGGCCGGCCCAACGAACGCGCGTGGGGTTGCCCGTCCGGTAATGGCGCCCGATGACTTCGTGGTCGTTCATGCGGTAGCCGAATCGACTGCAGCCGCCCCGGCTGCCGGACGGTTGGAGCGATAAAGAAGATCCACGATGTTGCGCACGTATTGTTCATCGGTGGTGCCGTCGGTGGCTTCGGTTGGAAAGGCGACTTTGGCGCGGAAATGGTTGGCCAACTCGGCAAACAATTCAAGGCGCGCCTGCGGTTCCAGCAGATCGCGGCGGACGAGAGCTTGGAGCGCCAGCGACCCTTCTTCGGCGGACACGCGTTGCCGCAGGCGCGCCGCCAGATGCGGGAAAGCGCGCAGGGAATTGAACTTGCCCGCCAGCAATTGATCGAGGTTGGGTTCCGTCAATTTAGGGATGCGAATGACCACGGTGTTGGCGGCAAAGTCACCCAGGCGTTGAGCTCGGCGGCTTAAGACCAGAGCCAGGCCGCCGACCAGATACATGGGGATCATGTCGACGACCCGCAGCAGGTTGCGGATGACCACCTGGCTGAACTTGAGCCGCAATCCTTCTGCGTCCATCACCCGCAGACGCAGTATTCGTTTGCCGAGAGTTTGTCCGCGCCACATCCATTCGAAGTAGATGCTGTAACCAATCGAGAGAACAAAAAATGCCAGCAACCCGATGGCCTGGCCGGCCCCGCCGGTGACCATGGACAGCAGGACGATGACAATGCCCAGGATTGAACTGACCGCGAAGAGGATGGCGGCGTCGATCAGCCACGCCATAAACCGCGATACGGGTCCGGCCAAGAGCTGCGAGAAGACGATGCCCTCGGGCGTGCGGATGAGCAGGGTGCTGGTCTTGCTCATGCCGATGCGCTGGGCGGCTGCGGCAAAACAGCCTTGGTTGGGCGGGTCTGGCCGGCGCGGCTCAGGAAAGCCACCAACAAGGCCAGTTCCAAGCAGCCGAAGGTGATCTTCACGGCATAAGGCAGGACGGGCTCATGGTATTGCGAGAAAAATGCCTCGACCAAACCCGCCCACACCAACATCAGGGCCACGCCGAAGATCAACGTCGTGAGATCCGGCGTGACCGCACGCAGACGCGCCCGCAGGCCGCGGCGTTGGCCCCATCCGATCAGAGCCCCGGCCAGGACCAGACCCGCTTGCCCGCCCATCAGGACGGCGGGCAATTCGATGACGCCGTGAGGCAGCAACCAGCCAAGCAGAAACACCGTCTGGCCGGCCGCCACGTAGTCAACCGCGATCAGGCCGAGAATGATCCCGTTGTAAAACAGGAGCACGATCGTGCCGATGCCCCAGCTTAATCCCAGGGCCAGCGCATTGATGGACACCTTGATGTTGTTCACCATCAGACGCGCCGAGAACGTGCTCATCTGCCCGGCGCTCTCATGACGAGTCCGATGTTCTTCGCGCGCGACCCGTTCCGACGGGTCATTCAGATGGTTGGCAAACATCTCGGGCAGAATCGCCGCCTTGGCGTCCGGATCAAAGGCCACGGCCAACCCGCCGAAAACGGCCCCGGCCATCGTGATCCCCACCGACAACCAGAAGGCACGCGCGTGCCGCCGGAAAGTCTGCGGGAGCGTCTGGAAAAACCAAACCAACGGCACAAATCGATGCCGCCGATCGCGGGTCTCGTGGATCTCGCCGTAGGCCCGCGCGATCAAGCTCTCCAGGTAGCGGCGCGTGTCAGGTTCGGAAGCGAACGTGTTGACCTTGGCCAGCCCCGCGGCGGCCCGTTCGTAGAGATAATGAAATCGCCGGACAGTGGCGAGGTTCAGAACCTGCTTGGGATCGAACTCCATCTTGTAAAGCAACGATTCCAGTTCGGTCCAGTAAGGCCGTTCACTGGTGATAAAGCGCTGCAGATCGATGATCATCCTGGTTGCTGGTTGCTGGTTCCTGGTTATTGGTTGCTGGTTATTGGTTGCTGGTTATTGGTTATTGGTTATTGGTTCCTGGTTATTGGTTATTGGTTATTGGTTTCCGCTTTCCGCTTTTACAACAGTTGCCGTTGTTTGACATCGATGTATTGCGACACCAGATCGACCGCCAACCGTTCCTGGTCCAGCAGCGAGAAACCGACCCCGCGCCGTTGCAGAACGATTTGAAGCTCGCGCAGGCTGTGCCACTGGAAGTGGCCGCCCAGATGCCGGTAGAGATCGTCCACCGTGGTCACGTCGGAATGGCTGAAGAGCGGATGAACTCCGGGCGGCTGGAGCATGTTGACCAGCACCAGGTGTTGTCCGGCCAACAGATGCATGTTGCGGACAAATCCTTCGGCCAGAACCGGGTCATCGAGTGCGGTGAGAATAATCAACAAGGCGCGGCGCCGCAGACGCGTCCGAATAAACGCGGCGATCTCATCGAAGTCGGGTGTGACCGGACTGGGTTCGAGGGTATAGAGGGCATCGCGACAGACGTTGAAATGTTCCCGGCCGTTGCGGGCGCGCAGGAACGTCTGGACTTGGTCGGAGAAAGTGATCAGGCCGAACAGATCGCCTTGATGTTCGGCGGCCTGGCCCAGGATCAGGGCGGCCGTCAAGAAACGTTCCAAAGCGCTTGGCCCGGCGCCTGGCTCCGGTGCGAGCACGTCGCCCGGCGCGTTCTGCGCGGCAGCGGCTTCCGCTCCGGCGGCGACCTCCTGCCTTGCCCGACCAGCTTTGGCGGCGTCCACCAGCCGGTCATCGGCTGGGCCGTTGGTTGAACCGACGGGACGTGCCGACAACCGGGACGTGTCGAGCACCACATACACCTCCTGGGTGCGCTCGATCTGAAACACTTTCGTGATCGGATGACCGCGGCGGGCGGTGGCTTTCCAATGAATGTCATCGAAACTGTCGCCCGGCACGTATTCGCGCAATTTCTCGAAATCGCGGCCTTTGCCGAGCTGACGTTGCGCGTGCAGACCGAACATGCCGCGATTCAGGAAAAGGGCCGCCAGATGTTTTCTTTCCGCCAACAAATTGGGGTAAACCCGAATTTCGCAGCGCACCGGCATGGATTTGCGGAAGGCCCAGAATCCGATCGGCGAACTGGCCTGCAGATAGGCTCGTTGGATCTGCAGACGGCCGCGCTTGCGGGGCAGGCACAACCAGTCTACTTGGGCGCGCTCCGCCCCGGCCGGCAGTATTACGCCGAATTCTTCCCTGGGCGACGTCAGGCCTGCCGGGAGCGCCAGGCCCAGGTGAACGCGTCGCCCCAGCTGGCGCAGGTTGATGACGACCAACGAGAGCGAGGCCGAACGATCCTTGGACAAGCGCACGATCCTTGGCAGTTCGACGCTGATCCCATCCAGCCGCACGGTGGCCAGACCTGCATCCAGCACTCCCAACAACAGCAAACCCAGGATCAGACAGACCGAAATCATTCCCGCCGCCGGATAAAGCGCGCCCAACACCGAAAACGGCAGCGCCACCACCGCGAACCAAAACAAAAAGCGTGTCTGTGGCACCAGCATATTAATCCGCCTCCGCCTCACGACGGCCCGGCGCCAGTGGTGGCGCCCCGGTCTGGGCCGGCCACCCGATCTCGTGCAAAGTCTGATCCGCGGCGTCGCGAATGGTTGGATCCAAATTATTCCGCAACGGAAGCAGGGCCGGCCCGGCCGCCGCTGCTTCGGCACCAAACAATCGCAGACCAAGGATGACGCTCAGGATCACTCCGCCGTGGTCATCTGACAGGCAACGGGTCAGGGCAGGCACCACCGTGGCGGCGTCGGCATGGAGAACACCCAAAGTGTCCGCGGCGCGGGCCCGAACCGCCGGGTGAGGATCTTTCAGCGCACGGAGAAGGACGGGGGCCAGGTCTGTTCGCCCCCTGAAACAGCGCAAGTCGCCGGCTGCCTCCACGCGAGCCTCGACCAAGCCGGTCACGACGAGGTTCGTGAGGATGGAAAAAGACTGTGGCCCGGCGAAGGCCAGGGCGCGCACCGCGTGGCCGGCGAGTTCGGGATCGCCCGTGAGGCCGGCCAGAGCGGGAATGGCGGGCGCGGCCAACGATTCGAGGGCTTGGCAGGCCAAGAGCGCCTGGCGCTGGCGGGTCGCGAGGGAAGCCGGATAGCCTCGACCCCAGCGTTGATGGCGGACCCAGTCATGCAGCGCGCCGCTCAACTGCGATTCGCGTTGGCTGAGAATGCGCAGGAGGGGCGGCACGGCGTTTGAGCCGATCGCTCGAATGGCTTCCGTGGCCTCACGTTCGCGCCGCAAATCGCCGTAGGTTTGATTTTCCAGGTAGTAACCGAGGGGAAACCCCTCGTAGACCGGCTCCGCAGGTTCCAGGCGATGGACCGCGGCGGTCACGGCCCCGAGCACGGCGGCGAGCGAGCCGATGGCAAGGAGCGGATGCCGAAACGTAATCATGGTGGAGGGCAGGCCAAGCTTTAGCGGGGAACGGCGACTTGTTGAAGGATGGCCTGGATGACCTCTCTGATGGTCAAGCCTTCGATTTCAAACTCCGGGCGCAGGATGAGGCGATGTTCGAGCACCGGGATGGCCATGGTTTTGATATCATCGGGCGTGATGAAATCGCGCATGACCAGCGCGGCATGAGCGCGGCTGGCGAGCAGCAGTGCCTGGGTCGCGCGCGGCCCGGCTCCGACCAGGACGCTCTCGTGCTGGCGGGTCGCGCGAATGACGTCCACCGCGTAGGCAGCCAACTCATCGCGCACGGTGATTAAGCGCAATTGTTCGCGCAAATTGTTGAGGTCTTCCGCGGTGATCACGGCGTGGACGGCGCCGCCGGCCAGGGTGGCTTCGGGCGATTCCGGGCCGAGCGTGCGTTGGGCCAGGGAAAGTTCCTCCTCCCGGGCCGGCGGCGCCATCGTGATCTTAAGCATGAACCGATCTTTCTGCGCTTCCGGCAACGGATAGGTGCCTTCGTATTCAATGGGGTTTTGCGTGGCGAATACGGTGAAATTGGCCGGCAACGCATGGGTTTCGCGATCGATCGTGACCATGCGCTCCTGCATGGCTTGCAAAAGAGCCGACTGCGTCTTGGCCGGGGCGCGGTTAATTTCGTCGGCGAGCAGAAACGAGGTGAAGATGGGCCCCTTGATCAGAGTGAACTCATTGCGTTGAAGATTAAAAACATTGGTGCCAGTGATATCGGCGGGCATGAGGTCAGGTGTAAATTGGATGCGCGCGAAAGCGCAGCCCAACACGTGGGCGAGCGTCCGCACCAACAATGTCTTGGCGACACCCGGCACGCCTTCAATCAAGGCGTGCTGCCCGGTGAGAATGACGATAAGACATTTGTCGAGCACGTCAGCCTGCCCGATGATGACCTTGGCCACTTCGGCTCGAGCTGAGTTCAGGACGTTCTTGAGATGATCAGGTGAGGTCATGAGGAGTGCGGAGTGCGGAATGCGGAACGCAGAATGCAGAATGCAGAATGTAGAATGTGGAGTGCGGAATGTGGAGTGCGGAGTGCGCAGTGCTGTGTGCGGTGTGCGGCGAGCGGTGTGTGGTATGCGGTGAGCGGTGAGCGGTGAGCGGTGTGGAGCGTGCAAACTGTGCACTGCGAACTGTGTACTGAGAACTGCGCACTGCGCACTGAAAGGTCATGATCGTTTGCTCTTCGACAGAATTTCGCAGAACTCCAAGTAAAGCCGAGTCGGATTTCGGGCCGCGGGAGCGCGGGCGTTCTCCGCGTCGATCAGCTTCTGCATGGCCTCAAGCCGGGCCGGCGACGGACGGGAGTGACGCGCCACGTGCTCGTTCCATTGCTCGAGGCAGATCTTCATGATTTCCGACGGGGCCACATGTCGGGCCAGCAAGTTGGCTAAACCCGACGCCGAGTCGCGCCCGGCCACTTCATTTCCTCGTTCGCGGGCCAGGTCATCGGCGGTCGGCGGCAGGAAGTTCATGGAGCTTTTCCAGACGAACAGGCCGGCCAACACCAGCAGTGCGACGAACAGCGCGCCCAGGCGATATTCGCGGGCGAGCGCGGCGACTCCGGGATCGGCGCTCACGCCCAGATGCGCTTCTTCAAAGACCACATGGCGGTTGGGGCCAACAAACCAGCTTAACAAAGCCGCTGGGGGCGCGTGGCGCAACGCTTCATTGCTGAAGGGATAGGAGTCGACCGCCAGGACCAGGGCGCCTGGGCCCCAGGTTCGTTCGACCAGCACGGGCAACCCGTTTGTGGCCGTGGGACGCGCATAGAGGACGCGCCACGCCGGGTTCAGCTTGTCAAAATAGAGTGCGCTGTGAATCGGCAACCGGTCTGGCAGTGAAGGATCTGCCACCTGCCGTTCGGCGATGACGGCCTGATACTTTCCGGAATGGTCCCGCTCCAGCGGGGCGAATGCGTAATCAAATCCCCACGGTTCGGTGATCGGCACGGGGCGCGGTGTTTCGAAGGTGTCCGGCCCTGCGCCGGGTGGCCTGACCACGGGCTGACCTCCAGGAGGAGCGGCGGGCGGGGCGTTGCTCTGGATTGGGATGGGCGCGGGCGAGGGTGGAGGCGGAGGCGGGCCCGGGGGCGGGGCGCGCGAACCGGTCCGGCGGGCTGGCGGGGCGGGGAACGCACTTTTCCAGCGGGGTTGGTAGGCAGGGAACATGGTCACCACCAAACGCCCGCCGCTGCGCACAAAGGATTCGAGGTACTTGAGTTCGGCGGGGCTGAACTCCAGGCGCTCATGTTCGGCGCCCAGAAAGAGCAAAGTTGTTCCAGGTCCGTCCGGCAGGCGCGCGAGGGAACGGACATGGCGCTGGGTTTCGGTTAGAGCCTGGAGGCTTTCATAAAGCGCCTTGCTTCCCATCGGGTCAGCGCGCAGCGACGAATATTCAGGATAATTGTCACCCGCCTCGAAGCGGAGTTGAAAAAGATAAAACAGGCCGTAGAGGAACCCGAGGGTCGCGAGCACGAAGGCGATGAAGGGCAGTTTCCTCATGAGTTCTGGATGCGTTCGACCGTTCCGGCGAACTCGTGCAGCGCGCGCGGGGTGATTTCATGGCGGCCGTACCAAACGCGCTCGAAGATCAAACGATTTTGAGAGAAATGTTCGAACAACACGTGGAGGGAATGGCCGCGCCGTTGCAATTCCCGTTCGTAATCCTGGTTCGATTTGAACCGGGCCAGCGTGATGAGATTGCGTTGGGCCAGATGCGCCAGGGTGGCCAGGTAAAAGGCGCGCAAAGCGAGGCGAAGCTCGCCCCGGCCAAGCAGTTCCCTGGCGAGCTGGACCCAGCCATCCTCTGGCAGTTGATCGGCACCGACATTTTCGTCCGCCAGATTTGGGGCGGGTGCTAACGCTTCGGCGTCCAGTTCCGGTTTGGGCTCGCGGTTACGCCAGAGCCGCCAGAGCAACCAGCCGAGGAAGGCCAGCAAGGCCCCGACCAACAGGATCACCAAAGCTTCGATGGCAAACGCCAGGGCGACTCCCGACCCGGTCGGGGGTGTCAGTTGCCGCATGACCCACCGCAACAAGTCCGAGACCCAGCGGGCTACTGCTTTGAGCGCCGCTTGGGTCTGATGGCTGAGCCACTCGATCGGACTTTCGTTTTCATTGTTTTTTCTGGAGACATTTTCGCGGGGCAACCGCCAGCTGTATTCGCGCTTCTGGATCACGTGTTCGATGGAGCGCTCGAGGGCGGGAGCGGGCACCGCGGCGGGCGGCCCGGCGGGCCGTGGAGCATCCGGCTTCTCCAGTTCCGTTTCCGGCACGGCCCCACCCAGGGGCACGGCGATGAACAGCGTCAAGAGCAGTGCCAGGATTCGGGCCGGCGCTTGGCCGCGGAGGATCGGCCGCGGATCCGTTTCGGATGCCGGGTCGCCCTGGAGTTTGCGTAATTCGGCGCGCAGATCCTGGCCGGTGACGAGCGATTCGCCGTAAAAACAACGCAAGGTGTAGACGGCTTTGAGCAGCGGATCGCAGCACAGATAACTCAAGCCGGCCACGGCGGCGGTGACGGTGGAATTCATGGCGGCCCAGGGCGCTTGCGTAAACACCGAGGGGATGCCCAGAAAACGATCGAGCAGGAAGGGGAAAGCCAAAACCGCGCCGTAGAGGTTGGCGAAAACAAAGAGCCAAAACAAAACCAGATTGAACAACAGATTGTGATTGAGCATCGGCCAGAGCCGGGCTTGGCGCCAGGCGCGCTGGATCAGAAAGCGGGCGTTGGCGTTCTCGACGCCGCTAAACACCGTGGCGTTGCTGAAAAAGGCATACAACCAACCAAAGGGGATCATGAGCACCAGAGATACCGGCAGCAAAAATAAACCCGGCGGCTGCAGAAAGGCTTGAAAGATCGCCGTGCGCGTCCACCAACGCCAGCGCCACACCGGAGGCGGTTCCCCACACAAGGACGCATGCAGATGCCGGGCAAAAACTCCCTGCCATGCCTTCATCCAGATAAAGCCTGCGGTCAGCGCGATCGAACCAGGAAACAACCGATCGGCCGCAAACGCGCTCCGGGCCATGTCCGACCAGAAGTAAAGCAGCCCCAAGACGAACGGAAGGCTGCCTAAATAATAAGCCGCCCAAGCCGGGCCGGAGGTCCGTCGAAGCAGATAAAAGGCTTCTTCGATCAATTCGTAGGGATTGTGTTCCTCGATGGCGCGCGGCTTCATGGGTTCTCTATCCAGGTCCCTTTCCACACCGTTCCGTCGTGAAATGAGCTGGGCAGATCGAGCAAGAATTGCCCGGCCCAATAGAAAAACAGCCAGGTCAGCAAAACTCCAGCGCACAGTTGCACCGCCCGGACCGCGCCGAGGAATCCGCGCCGTTGCGTGAGAGGTCGGGCCGCTAGCTTCCGGAGACAAGGCGCACAGATCATGCGCTCGTCATGTTCGGTCACGCATTCGCGGCAGAAATAATTTCGGCACTCAGGACAGCGCGCCACCGCCTCGCGGGCGGAATGATTAAAACAGCGCTGATAAGCCAGGCTCTGCACGCAGGCCAGCATACAGGCCGGAGGGTAAAAGCGGAAAGCGGAAAGCAGGAAAGCGGAAACCAGGAAGCGGCCAGCCGCGCCGTAGCCACAGGCGAAGGTGGCGGTCTGCGGGCGCCGACCTGCCAGGGATGCCTTTCAGGCGTGGGCGTGGGCACTCGGCAGGCTCAGCACGAAGCAGGCGCCGGGTTGGGCGGCTTGTGTTTGTTCCAGCTGTAGATCCCCGCCCATGGCCCGGCTGAGTCGCCGGCAGAGCGCCAGCCCCAAGCCGATTCCGGGAGCGGAATGAGCGGCGTCGTGGGCGGACTTGTGAAACGGTTGGAAGAGCCGGCGGGCATCGCCGCCCGGGATGCCTGGCCCGTGATCGCGCACGCGCAGCAAGGCGACCTTCCCGGCGCCGGTGATCTCCAATTCGATGGGCTGGTGAGCCGCCGTCGGCGCGGCGTACTTGCAGGCATTATCCACCAGGTTAAACAGGATCTGTTCGACGGCCGAAACATCGGCATGAACCCGGACCGCGAGGGTCTCGGGAGCGCCATGAACTTCCAACCGCATCCCAGCCTGTTGCGCGCGTTGATCAAGTCGATCTTTCACGCGCTGCAGCAGTTGTTCCAACGACACGGTTTCCACTCGATTCCGGGCCCTGCCTCGTTCGAGGCGCGCATACGCCAGCACATTTTCCACCAGGTGCCCGAGCCGGTTGGCCTCCGCGCAAAGGGTATCCAGGTACTGGCGGCGTTTTTCTTCCTCGGGGATCATGCCGGCCGCGAGCATCTCCGAGTACATCTTGAAAGTGGTCAGCGGCGTCCGCAGTTCATGCGTGACCGCGGAGACAAACGCGGCCCGTCGTTCGCTGAGCGAAAGGGTCCCATGCAGCAACAAGGCCACCGCCGCTCCCGCTAGGAGAATGCAGGCCCACGCAATCACCAGGGAGAAACGGACCGGTGACCAATTTGGCAACGCGATGACCGGCAATGGGCCGGTGGAGAATTTCACCGGCAACGCGGCCAGCGTCCGGGTCAGCAAACTGCCGGGAGCATTTTGGGCCGGCTCCAGATCTCCTTGAGGAAAGAGATCGGCCGTGGTGGCGAGCAGCGATTGTTTGACGGCCGGCCAGTTCAGCCAGCAGCCTTGGATGAACTGGCGGTTATCCAGGTCCACGGGTCGGACCAGGATCAATTCCTGTTCGATCCACAGCGGTGTGAACAAGCCTTCTTTGACGCGTGGGGTGAAGTCGGGCGCTCGATTGATCAGCTCATTGAAGTTAGCGACGCGTTGTTGGGCCAGTTGATAAGCGCTGGCGCGGGCGTTGAGTTCGGCTTGGCTGCGTTGGGCCTGGGCCAGGGGCGGGGAGACGGCCTGGCCGGCTGGATTAAGTGCCTCCTTGCTTTGCGCACCGACGCGGTTGGCTTCCGGTTGGCCGGCAGGCGGGGGTGGCGGGGCCGGAGGGCCGTTGAAATTTGCTTCCGCCAGGGCCTGGCGCATGAGTAGTTCGCCGTTGCTCTGGGCGCGGACAACAGCCGGCGTTGAAGAAGAGCGCGATAATGTCGACGAGGCGATGGAAACGGGGCCGGAGACGGTGGGCGTCATGACCGGTTGTTGCAAGAGTTGCTTGAGTTGTTCGAGGCGTTGGCTTGCCAACTCCAGACGCGCACTGGTGGTGTAGGATTTTTCCGCCAACGTGCGCTGGGGGCCGGTCGGCACCTGAGGGGAAGTCAGTGCTCCGTTCACGCTCCATTGAAAGTGCAAGAGCACGTGTTCCGGTGTGGAGACGAGAAGTGGCGATGGGCTTAGCATATCGCCTTCCGCGTAGGAGCTTCCCCCTTTCTTATGCGCCCGGCTGATGGTCGGGAACGTTTCGTAGTTTTGGTACGGGCG
>DATLUX010000254.1:0-6076 GCA_035577805.1 Verrucomicrobiia bacterium | reverse complement strand
GCATCCCGCGCGGGGTGTCGACGGTGTTGCCCAGGATTTACGAGAGTGCGAGCGCATTTTGACCGCGGCAGCCCAGCACGGCGTCAGCTGGCACTTGGAGGTAGATTTTTGAACACGACTATGGTTGCCCGACGGTCGTGTGGCGCAGGATGAACTCTACAATGGGCGTCGAGTCATCCAGGCCATGGGGATGATGGCCCACGCCCGGCTTTCGGATCAGCTGGATCTCCCCGCCCAACTTGCGATAACGGTCCGCCACCAAACCGGTGTTCTCTTCCCAAGGCACAACGTCATCGGCGTCGCCGAACACATGCAGAAGCGGCACCTTGGCTTCGGCCAACCGAGCCAGGTTGTCGACGGGGTTCTTGTCGTAGCCGAGCGCTTCGGCTTCGGAGGCGAAACCATATTGTTCCATCACCAGCTTCCAGTCGCGCGGGCTGCCTTTGCCTTTGCCTTTGCCGCCGGGCCAGCTCTTAAAGTCGCACACGGGCGCATCTCCATAGATACAGGCGACTTTGTCCGGGTTGGCTGCGGCCCAATTGTAACAATACAAACCGCCGCGGCTCAGACCGACCAAGGCTGCTTTTTTTGCCAGTCCATACCGGATGGTGAGCTCAGCGTAGAACACATTCCAATGCTGGACGGCTTTGGGTGAACCGAGCATGTCCGGCACGCTCATATAAACCACGTGAAAACCCTTGCCCAGGAGCGCTACGTCCGGAGCAGGCTTGTGACCGAAGAATTCGCCCTCCCAAACCCACGGTTTGCCAGGCGCGGCCAAGCGCGGCAACACGACCAGCGCCGGGCGCTGATCGACTTCAAAGTCGTAACGTTCGAATCCTTCCCAGACGCTTCGTTTCCCTGGGTACGGCGCGCTGAGTTCCTGGATCTTTGGTTCCAGGTCGGCGTCGCGGGATTTGGCGTCGGCCAGCGGAAGGCCTTTGGCCATGCCGGGGCGCTGGTGGCCGATCGCAGTCAACCAAGCGTCTTTCATTAGCCGCTGGCGCTGTTCAATCAGTTGGCGCAGTTCCAGGCCGCGGGGGTGGGTAGAAAGCAGCGCGTCGACTTCCGGCGCCTCCGCAAATTCAATCGGCCCGCCCAAATAACGAATCACTTCGCGAGCCACCAGCCAATGGCCGGTCGGGTTGATATGCACGCCGTCGCCGGCCAAGCGATAGTTGAGCTCCGTTTTCCGGTGTTCGGCCAGATACCGATTCATCGGCTCATGAATATCCACCACTTCCCAGCCTTCGGCCCGTTGCGCCATCAACCAGGCTGAGTAACGGTCCAGGACCTCGTTGTAACCTTCATAAGGCTGCCGATATTCGTCGCGGCCGGCCGGCAGGGTCCGTCCGCGTAACGGTTCGGGATCAAACACCGGCGGCGTGAGATGCAGGACTTTGGCTCCAGCAGCCTGGGCTTGGGCGCGCAGACGCAAGAGTCCTTGCCGAAACTTTTCGAAACGCTCTTCGCTGAACGGATAATAGATTCCGTCATTCATCCCGTAACAAGCCACCAGCAATTGCGGCCGGGTCTGGGCCAGGACTCGGCCCAGGCGCTCATGCAGATCCGGACGTGGAAATGCGCCTCCGGCATGACCAGGTTCGGACAGGCCGGAAACCGTCTCACTGGGCAATCCCACGTTGATGAATTGGATCGGACGCAAATAACGGCGCGCGTAGATCTCGAGATATTCAATGTATTGCCCGCTATAGGTGATGCTGTCTCCGACAAACACGACCCGTTCGACCCCAGACAGGATATTGGTTTCGCCGGCGGGCAAACGCAGCTGGGAGCCAAGGAACACAACGAACAAGCCAAGGATGCAGACGGGGCGCATGCGCAGGTGCATAGCAGAAGCCGGATCCAATGGCGAGCGGGAGAGGCTCGGCAGACGGCGTGCATTGCCGCGCCCCCGAATGACTGCGGACGCACCGAAAACAGTGAAAGATGGCTGGCAGAAAGATAGCTGGCAGCAAATGGGGACGGGAATATCCCTTCATCTGCCCGTTATCTTTCTGCCGTGGTCCCTGCCCCATCTTTCTGCCAGCCATCTTTCTGTCCTCGTCCCTGCCCCATCTTTCTGCCCACCATCTTTCTGCCATCGTCCCTGCCCCCATCTTTCTGCCAGCCATCTTTCTGCCCTCGTCCCCTGCCCGTCTTCTGCCCACCATCTTTCATCTTTCTGCCGTCGTCCCTGTCCCATCTTGCACCGTGCGTGCGGAGTAGGTTAAGCTCGCGGCCAATTCAATTCTCATGCAACTTGCCGACCTGACTTGGCCCGCGCTGCAGGCGCTCAGCAAGGACACACCCATCGTTTTCCCCATTGCCGCCCTCGAACAACACGGACATCACTTGCCGCTTTTTACGGACAGCCTGTTGCTGGGGGAGATCATGCGCCGGACAGAAGAACGTTTGTCGGGACGAGTCGTGTTTGCGCCCTTGCAATGGCTGGGCAATTCGGATCATCACCTGGATTTTCCGGGCACCTTATCGGCGCCGCCACGCACCTATTTGGATCTACTGAGCGGTCTGTTGGAGAATTTCATCCAGCATGGATTCAAACGGTTGGTCCTGATCAACGGACACGGCGGAAACGATGTGCCGGGACGACAGGCGATCTTCGAAGTGCGCCAGCATCATCGCGGGCGAAACGATTTACTGTTGTTGTTGGGCACTTATTGGGCACTGGGCGCTCCCACGCGCGGGCTTCCTCCGGGATTGGTGCAAAACCAGATGGGACACGCTTGCGAGTGGGAGACCTCGATGATTTTACGCCTGGCGCCCAAACTAGTGGGGCCATTGACCAACTTGCCCGCGGTCCCTTTCGGAGGCGGGTTCGAACCAGCGACCCGGGCCTGGATTACCAAAGATCGGACGCAACCGGGCCACATTGGGGATCCGTGCTCGGCCACGCCGGAGAAAGGCGAGCAGTTATTTCGGATCTTCACGGCGGATGTAATCGCGTTATTGGAGCGAGTGCTGCGTTGGGATGGTCATTCCTGGGAGGATCACGCTGGTTGATGATTGATCATGCGTAGTTTCCACCTGCTTATGCACGCGCTTTGGGGCCATGATCCTGCCCCCTCTCCCCTCAACGGGGAGAGGGCCGGGGTGAGGGGTGAGAAGGTCAAGAGTTTCGAGTTCGCGAAGGTCACGTTCACGGAGAGCTGATGGACACTGTCGCTCCTCGAAGCCGCTCCTGGAAATGGTGGATTTGCGGTTTGCTGTTGCTGGCCTCGACCATCAACTACATGGATCGCCAGACGCTGGCCAATGCGTCGGTCCGGATCACCACCCAGTTTCAACTCAAGCAGGAGCAATACGGGAACCTGGAGTTTGCGTTTGGCTGGGCCTTTGCCGCGGGCTCGATGTTATTTGGGATCGCGGCTGATCGTTGGTCAGTCCGCTGGCTTTATCCGATCGTATTGGCGTTATGGTCGGCGGTCGGATTCGCGACGGGCCTGGTGAAATCCTACGAGGGATTGTTGTTATGCCGGAGCTTCCTGGGATTCTTCGAAGGCGGCCACTGGCCCTGTGCGGTGAAGACGACGCAGCGGCTGTTGGAAGCGCCGGATCGCGCATTGGGCAACAGCGTGCTGCAGAGCGGCACGTCGATCGGGGCGATTATCACGCCGGTCATCATGAAGGCCATGCTCTCGGCAGAACTGGAAAGCTGGCGGCTGCCGTTCCAGGTCGTCGGCGCAGTGGGCCTGCTGTGGGTACTGGCCTGGTTGCTCATGGTTCGATCGGGTGACCTCGTTACGGTCCCTGCGGCCGCCGGGCCAGGAAATGCTGACACGACCGGCCGGACCGCAAACGGCACAACGCAAGCCGCTCATCAGGGCCGGGGCGGGCGGCAGAGTTGGAGCGTGCTGGTCAGCCCTCGGATGCTGGTGCTCTTTTTTGTCGTGGCCTGCTTGAACACGACCTGGCAGACGTTGCGGGCGTGGCTGCCAAAGTTTTTGCAAGAAGGACGTGGTTACAGCGAGAAAGCCATGTTGGATTTCAACATGTGGTTTTATATCGCGACTGACGTGGGATGTTTGGGGGCAGGGGCGCTCACTCTTTGGCTGGTGCGCCGCGGCCTGTCCGTGCATGGATCGAGGTTGAGGGTGTTTGGCGGTTGCGCGGTGTTGGCCGCGTTGGCGGCGGCCATTTCCGTGCTGCCCAAAGGGGCGCTGCTGTTGACGGTGCTGCTCGTGGTGGGGGCTGGGACACTCGGTTTGTTCCCCATCTACCATGCGTTTACCCAGGATGTCTCCGCCGCCCACCAGGGCAAGGTTACCGGCCTGACTGGGCTCGCCGCCTGGTTGCTTTCTTCGCCGGCGCAAAAGTTCTTTGGACGGTTGGTGGATCGGACAGGTTCGTTCGACTTGGGACTGGCGGTGGTGGGATTGTTGCCATTGGCCGCCTGCGTGGCGATTTGGATGCTTTGGAATCCGCGCGACTCCGCGGGCGAAGCGGCCCGTTGAAGCGCTGGTGGCGGTCGGCTTAGTTAGGGCGCCAAAGCAGGCACCACTAAATCATTTCGCGATCTGCAGGAGGAGCCTGAGATCAGCCCGGCGCTCCCGCCGCCTGGCGGGCGGCTTCCAGATCGCTCTTCCTTTGCCGCAGGCTCCTGAAGAATTCGTAGCCCTCCCGGCAGCGCCGAACGAAGACATCCTTGTCCTCGAGCATCGTTTTGATGATGCGCAGGATGGGTTTGGGCCGGAGATAATAGGAGCGATAAAACCGGTCGACCGCCTCGAAGATTTCTTCCTTGTTCAGGCCGGGGTATTCCAAGGCGCTTTGTTGAAAACCATCTTCGTGCACAATGTCCGTCTTGTCCTTTTTGCTGAACCATCCGTGCAATCGCGCCATTTCGTAAAGCTCCGTCCCGGGATAGGGCGCGGCCAACGACACTTGGATGCTGAACACATCCAGTTCCTGGGCGAAGCGGATGGTGTTTTCGATCGACTGCGGCGTTTCCACGGGCAGACCGAGGATAAAGGTGCCGTGGATAACCACGCCAGCGGCGTGGCAAGCCTTGGTGAACCGCCGCATCTCTTCCATCGTCACCCCCTTCTTGATGCGAGTTAGAATCTCCTCATTGCCGCTTTCGTAGCCGACTAGAAACAGACGGAGCCCGGAATCCTGGAATGACTTGATCGTGTCATCATCCAGATTGGCCCGGGTGTTGCAGCTCCAGGTCAACCCGAGCGGGGCCAGTTTCCTGGCGATTTCCCGCGCCCGGGGCAGGTTGGCCGTGAACGTATCGTCATCGAAGAAAAACTCTTTCACCTGCGGGAAGAGCTTCTTCATGTAGGCCATCTCTTCGGCCACGTTTTGGGGGGAACGAACCCGGTATTTGTGACCGCCGATGGTCTGGGGCCACAGACAGAACGTGCACTGCGCCGGGCAACCGCGGCCGGTGTAGAGACTCACGTAGGGATGCAGCAAATAACCGATAAAATAATTCTCGATCCGCAAGTCGCGCCGATAGACATCGGCCACCCAGGGCAACGTATCCATGTCCTGGATGAGTTCGCGTTCCGGGTTGTGCCGGATGCGCCCTTCTGCGTCGCGGTAGGATAACCCGGCAATGCTCGGGAGCGGCCGGCCTTCCGCCACTTCCTGGCAGGTAAAATCAAATTCCTTGCGCCCGACCCAATCGATGGCCGGCGACGCCTTCAGAGTTTCGGTGGGGAGCACGGCGGCGTGCGCGCCCACAAAACCAATCCGGCTCGCGGGTCGATTCGCTTTAATCGCCTCGGCCACGCGGCAATCGTTCTTCAGCGACGGTGTGCTGGTATGAACAATGATATGCTCGTAATCGCGCGCGATCCGCAAACACTCGTCCTGACCGATCTGATGAGGTGGACAATCCAGCAGGCGCGCGCCGGGGACCAGGGCGGCTGGTTGCGCCAGCCAGGTGGGATACCAATAGCTGGTGACTTCGCGCCGGGCCTGGTAGCGCGCACCGGCGCCGCCATCAAAGCCGTCGAAACTCGGAGGTGACAGAAACAGAGTTTTGTTCATGTTAAATTCATTCGCTCGCACATCGTCTTGTTTCACTTTCCCGTTCCGGTGCAGC